>JAERSV010000080.1 GCA_016845345.1 Methanobacteriota archaeon | reverse complement strand
TGATTGACGCCAAAGAGGGCAAAGAACTTCTAAATGCTATTAAATCAGTCAATGTGAAAAAAAGGTATTCCTTTTGGTTGAAGTGAATTCGCTTACAATCCTCTTTGGTTGGAGGTAATTTTCCTATGTTGTGTGGGTTAGTGCAAATTCTGACAATTCACATTCACATGTGTTTGAGTGGGATGGGCAAAAGATTGAGGCTGTTAACAAATAGCAATTCTGAGTCAATTCCATTCGATTAGAAATCTTCTCTTAAGTTGAATCAACCTCTGGTATGGCCTCAAATTCGGCTCGGCGAGCCGCGAACCATTCCTCCATCGCTCCGGGTTCTTGCATGAGGGCCATCATCGCCTGCATAGCAGCCATATGATCAGCATCCTCGGCTTGGAACATCTCAGTCCCATGGGCTTTGCTCAATTCAGCCATCTCGTCAAATGTTGCCGCGGTAAATTTCACGTCGCAGGCTCCGCCCAATTGCTTGCAGGTCATCGTTTTCATATCCATGCGTGGACGATGAAACATTTAACGACGTTTATTGTGAGGTATGAATCGGTTATAGGAAACAAATGAAGGCATTCCATTGAGGAATTGAATGATAAATCCCCATTTATCGTCAGCAAAAGAATCTCAGACATTTCCAGATGCAACTAATGCAACACCCATCACCAAATACAACAAGACGACGACGAGAGTTAAGCCAATAACAATCCATGAGATAATTTTCGCAGCCTTTGCACTCCCTGCATCAGGGTGGCCAGGATATTGGTCGGTTATAGCAAGCGCTTGATTAGCAATAATCAATCCTGGAATTGCAAAACAAATACCACCACAGAAAATACTCAGGATTGAAAGAACGAGAGCAGTTGTTGCTGATGTGGCAGGTGCGCCCATACCAGGAACACCCATTCCTACTACTGGTTGAGCGGCTTGAGGTTGTCCAATAATCAATTGTTGAGGTGGTTGTCCATACTGTGGTTGTGGTGCCGCCTGTGGTTGAGGCTGTCCCCACTGGTCTGTACCGGGTTGCATATAGTTCGCATAGCGGCAATGTTCAAAGTGGTTTCCACTTAATTATTGGAATATTTGGGGCGTCTACCTTCAATTAGAGCAGACAATCCTTCGTATGCATCATTGGTTGCGAAAATTGTATCCAACCTTGCTAATTCAAGAGCCAAACCTGATTGTAAATCATCACCTGTGTTGACTGCATCATTGAGTAAATCGGCAGCCATTTTTAGTGCGATTGGGGCGGCAAATCGTAGCGATTTCACCTGTCTGCTAACATTTTTGTCCTCAGAATCAAATCCTTCCGGAACTCCTCCGGATAGAAGAATATCCATATTTTCATCACTGAAAAATTGCTTTGCAAAAGCCGCAACAGGATGCTCAGAATCCGTTGGTTTTCCAGCATATTTTACAGCGGGTTTTCCGGTTTCAGCAATGTTGTTAACAGTCGCATCAACCTCACTAGGTTCAACAAGATGAGTCAATAATCCAAGTGCGAATGCGGTGTTGTGATCCATGAAATTCCCAGCCAAAACTGCCCAGCGAGCACTCTCTACCCCACATATTCGTGGTGTTCTTTGTGAGCCACCTAGGCCGGGGTAAATGCCAATGCTTGTTTCAGGGAAACGGAATTGTGTCCTGCGCGTCCCTATTCGATAGTCACACGAGAGAGCCAACTCAAGTCCTCCACCAAGAGCAAGACCAGTAGTCATTGCGATGGTAGTCTTTGGTGAGTTTTCCAATTTGTTCAAAACCGAATGGCCAAATGCGGTGAAATCATAGATGTCTTGGATTTTTTCGGCGCGGATTTTATCGACGAAAAATTTCACATCAGCGCCGGCAACGAAGGCTTTTCCAGCCCCCTCTAGAACTATAGTTGAGATGGAATTATCAGCATTTAGAATGTCCAAAGCATCTCCTAATTGTGATACAACAGTTTCGTTGAGGGCATTCATGGCTTCTGGGCGGTTAATCTGCACTGTTGCGATGGAATCATCGGTTGTAACATCGATGTATGAGAATTCGAATGGTGTCCCTGATTCTGCTTGTACCGTCATGAAGTCAGGCAGACTAAATCCTGCGAGTTCAGCATACTGAGATGCCATCGAGTGAGCGGATTCAATCCCAAGTCTGTTGGCTAACTCGAATGGGCCTCTAGCCCAGCGTAATCCGACTTTTGCACCGCGGTCAACGTCTTCCATCGAACAGATATCTTCGGCAACAATTTGTGCAGAGACAGCGAATACTTGACCTAGTAAGCGCTCAGAGATTATCTTTTCAGCCTCTTCTGAGCAGTGTCCTTCATCACCAATCTCCCACATATCTCCTGCTTCAACCATGTCACGAAGGTTCTGTGCACCTGTGTACCTAGGTGTATTGAGTTGCTCTGCAAGATAGTCAGTCGCATGTAATGCGATAGGTGGGCCGGTCAAATTCATCAGTGCAAATGGACCCATTCCAATTCGGAACGCTTTGCAAGCGGCGGCGTCAATCTGTGCTGTAGTTGCAACCCCTTCCTCAAGCAGTAGGCACGCTTCATTGAGCCAAGGCACGAAGAAGCGATTGACGACAAAGCCAGGGCGATCTTTGCAGACGATGACAACTTTTCCGAGCGTCTTGCAGTATTGCACAACTCGCTCGGTGCTTTCGCGGCTGGTTGACTCAGCAGGAATTACTTCCACCAGCCGGTTTTTTGCAGGATGATAAAAGAAATGCAAACCGACAAATTTGTCTGGCCTGCCAGTTGCAGCAGCCAATTCATTGACTGACAGAGAGGAAGTATTTGACGCTAGAATCGTTTTTTCATCGCATACCTCATCAAGGGTCGTGAAAACCGCTGTTTTGATGTCAAAGTCTTCGAAAACAGCCTCGATTACCAAGTCGGTATCAGGTGAAACATTCTCTGTTCCAACCACTCCCGTGATTCGGTTTTGAATTGCCTCAACTTGAGCTGGCTTGAAGATACGGCGTTCAACAGCCTCAGAGAGAAAATCAGCAATAATTCCTTGACCTCGCTCAACCCATTGAGCCTCACGGTCGACCATTTGCACGTCGAATTCTTCCTGTGCAGTTTTCTGGGCAATGCCGCTACCCATGTTTCCCGCGCCGATGATGGCGACACTCTGAACCGGCTTCATGACTTACGCGGGTGCGGTACTAAACATGAACTAAACGGCTTACTCATCGTCGGAAAATCCGAGGATTTCCGCCAATCTTGAGGCTTGGTTTTGCGGTGTTAGCCCCATTTTCTCAATGTTCTCTTGCCCATGTTTTGCCCAACTTTCTCGGTTGCTTTCTTCTCTTGATTCATCCAATGCTTGGTGCCATGCTGACCATTCGCCGCGCGGTAGCAGTCTACCACTGACGCCATCTTCAACGGTGTATTGGAATCCACCCTCTGCAACCATCAATGCTGGCGTACCTGCTGCTTGGGCTTCAATAGGAGTGAGTCCAAATGGCTCATCATAGGCTAAACTGACTACTGCTAGTGCTTTTTGCACGAGTGAAACTAAATCCTCTTGGTTGAGTCGAGGCTGAATATCGAGTTTGACTTCTAATTGCTCAGCCCGCTCGCGTAATCGGGCTAAATCATAGCCATCTCCGCCTCCAACCAATGCGAGAGAAATTCCTGTACCAGCCAACATTTCGATAGTTTCCCATGTTCCTTTAACGTGCGAGGCGGCACCAATTGTCACTACATATTCACCAATTGAGGTTGAATCATTTGAACTATGATTTTTCCAAACAGAAAGGTCAACAGTTGGCAGTAGTAATTGTGATTTGACTCCATAGATTTCCAAAATTCTCTCCTGAATCCAACTGGAATTACCAGAAATTGAAGCATTTTTCATTTTTTCTAAGCGCGCAACAAATTTTTGGTCTCGTCGTCTTTGTTTTCCTAACAAGAGAGAGGTGAGGAATAAACTTCGTTTTGGAGTCCCTTCAATAGTCCGGTGTAACACGTCTTCGTAAAGCCCGCGGTGGGGTTCAAGACAGTAGTAGTGCAGGGGGATATGACTTGGCGCAAGGCCGGTGAACTCGAGAGACCCGACTCCACTTGTTACATGAATCGCATCAGAGTTTGTCAATACTTCACGTAGACCAGTAACCTGTTCACTCAAATCTAACATTGAGATCCACTGTTTTACTGCTTGACGGCTTGATAGTGCTCTTGCTTCTGCCCAAACGCCGCGCGGCACTGAAAATTGTTTGACTGGTGTTAGGTAATTGATTCCTAAATCATCAAGTTTTTCACGTGCCTTTTTTGGTAGATTTAGAGTTGCTATTGTGATTTCAAAGTGATGCGACCATGCTGGTAAATTATTCAGCAGGTCGCGCTCTGCCCCGCCGAATTGCTCGAAAGTGCCTTTCACCACCAAGAGGTGGGGCAAGGGTCCCGATGAGTCGCCCATGTGCTCTCGTGCGCTTGCCTGTTTAATATCGGCATGGGCTCGCGGGAGCGATGGCGAGGCGAGTTTTGCTTGTTCGCGGCGGGGAATTGCCTCGCCAGAGTGGACTAGGCCGGGCCCACCATGAGTTAGTTGACCGGCTAAAATCCGGTCAGATTCCTGGATACGAATTAGCCGGTGTAATTGAACATCCGATTGGTGGAAACCCATTACAGCGCTGGTGGCGCCGCAGGCGCGGCCACCCAAAGGTGGTCCACCGAGCTGTCTTGGAGGCAATTAACGAAGGGACCGCGGATGTTGTTCACATCACAGACCAAGAGCAGGCGCATCTTGTCCCTGCGGGTCTTGGAGTCGCTTGCAGTGTCACGGTCCATGACTTGTTTCATCTTGTACCCAGAACTGTAATTGGAATAGAAGTTGGTGACCATGCTCCCAACGGTACGCGTAAAAAAGACCTCAACCACTTGAAAAACGGTCTGCAAAGGGCTGAAATGATAATTTCAATTTCCGAGGCTACAGCAGAAGAGTGTAGAGAGTTATGGCCAGAAAAACCGGTGAGTGTTGTGCACCACGCCATAGACCCAGAGCCATATCAAATTAAAGGCGAAATTGGTTTGAGAAACTTCGTTTTACTGACTGTTGGAAGCAATGAGCCGCGCAAGCGCCTAGATTTTATTGATGAGGTGGTTGATGCATTACCTCAAGATGTTCGAAATGACCTCAATCTTGTGAAAGTCGGTTCTCATCTCAAACTCTCTGATGAAGAGTTGATAGCCGCGTATCAGCGCAGTGAAGCATTGCTATTCCCATCTGCTGGAGAAGGGTTTGGACTGCCAGTTCTAGAAGCGATGGCTGCCGGTTGTCAGGTTTTAGCAAGTGATTTAGGCGCTCACAACGAAGTTGTTGACCCATCGATGCTACTTTCTCCAACGGATAAATCCGATTGGGTTGAAGCAATTTGTGACTTACACTCTGCCTGGAAAGAGCGAGATGAAAAACCACCCACACCAAAGAAAACAGCGCTTGACCGTGCCGCGAAATTCAATATCAAAACATGGGGCGAAAAAATGGCCTCTGCATGGGACTCCATGTTTGAGAATTGATGGAGTGAAAACTCAAATGGTTGAAATTAACTTGAAAAAGATTGCATCGTTTCAATTACTTTGGGTTGCAATCGGATTTACCCTTGGATTGGTCATAATTTGGTGGCCGATGTTGAACGGCACCACCCTCTTCAACGCCTTATTCGCTTACATTCTAGCAAGCATAGGCTATGCAATGGGCGCCCGTGATTATGTTGGATGGGTTCCTTTTCTAGCAATAATTTTAGTTGGAATCGCCGGATTTACCGGACGAGACTTACACCAAAAACCAGCCGAAAAAGCGTTCAAATGTTTCACCGCTTTTGTTATCGGTTGGGCACTTTCACGGGCTATCATTTATTTCTTGCTCGACATCGCATTTTTCCGCGGCTCAATCGCCATGTTACCATTCATGTTTGGTTCAATTCTGCTAACTGGAATTGTAGGAAACATGGCAATAAATAGACCCAATTTCCGTATGAAAAAAATCCTAAACCTATGGCACATATTTTCCTATGGCTCAACCCTTTTTGTGGCACTTTTTCTGATTCTTCCAAATCTGATTGCAGTTGCAGGTCTTCTTCCAACCCCACCCGAAACACCCAGTACAGGATACGGAAGTGTGGATTCACCTTACCAAGTAGAGGAGTTTTTTCTTAGCCCGGAATACCCAGAAAACATGACCGGATGGTGGGACGACTGGGCCCAAGAACAAGAGTGGAAAGTCTACGTCTTTGTGCCGGTTGGTTTGGAATCTGAATCAGCCGGCGTGGCGGTTTATTTGCACGGATATCAAGGTGAAAAAATCGAATATTATCGCGATATAATGGTATCTCTTGCAGGCCAAGGTTTGGTAGCAATTTTCCCTCAATATGTGTCGGATATGGATTTGTCAACAATTCCATCAGACTATGAATTGAACTATTCTTTAGGCGGCTCAGACCATCCCCAACACTTGCCAAGATACACGATGGCGCTATTCGGTGTTGATGCAGGATTAGACTTCATCCCTACCGATTCGCGGGTAAATCAGGTGTTGGGTGAGACAAAACTTGACACAAACCACATGTGGATTGGGGGTCATAGTATGGGTGCTGGTACCACATTTTACGTGATGAGTGAATTGCTTGGCCGGGGTTTTGGCAGTGAATCTTTTGTGGTTGATTTGGAGGCGCCTTGGATTCATGCGACTCAACCAAATTTGATGGGAAATATGTCTCGCTTACCTGACCATGCGCAGATTCACGTCGTAGAATATGAGACTGAATTAGTCGTTGACAAATGTATTGGGCGCTGGCAACACGGCCGCTTACTTGCTCGTGATGGCGGCTTGTCATTGCCCGCAGAGCAAGTGCTTTTCTTGCAAGTGCCATCTGATTATCATGGGTTTCCGCGCTTGATAGCATCTCATTATCTTCCTTCAGGGTTCATTCGAGATGCTTTGGCAGACCAATCATATTATCCGCGAATTGAGGCTCAAGCAGACTATATCGCCGATTCTGCATCAGGCGATTCTCAATCTGCAGAATCGGCAAAAAATTGGTTCATGACTGAAGGTGAGATGACAGATTTAGGTGATTGGTCTGATGGGGTTGCGGTCAATCCCATCACAATTGTTTCATCACCATTAGAATTGCCTGATGACAATCCAGAAGCGTGTCCGATCTCGTAATTTTTAGCCTTATTTCTTAGATTTTCGTTGATCACCCATCGCAAGTTCAATTCGCAGTGAATTCTTTTTCAAGCGATAGGTAACTTGTAATTTTGTGGCGGTGCAATCCCTAAATCATCAGGAATTTTCTTGGTCGCAATCGGCAGAGTAACAGGAATAATTTCCCTGCCAATTAGTGCAACTCTACTCTCTCTTCGGTCCGAAAGAACTTCTCTGCCAACTAAGGGTGCAAGAGTGTTTGAAAACTCCATGATATCATCGTGTGAGGGCATATTGTCAATTGTGTGATTGTTTTGAGAATGTCCAACATGGACATATCCCTTTGCCTCAATCCAGTCGGGGTCAGCCAAATTATCAAGGCGGGCGTAGTCCTCATAATGGCCGAGTGATTCACCTTTCAAGAGGGTGTGGCGACAAACTGTGCGGGTGTCCAATGAGGGGAGCAGTGCAAGGGTTTCCTCGAGTTTTTCCCAAGCATTATCGTTGAACTTTGGCTTGCAGAGTTTGTTGAAAAGTTGCTTGTTGGGCGCATCTACACTGATGTAAAGTTGGGTGGGGAGAGTGTCGAGATTCTCAATCACTTTTGGGAGTGAACCATTTGTCACAAGGAAGGTAGAGACACCGTGATCGTGACAGATTTCAAGGAACTCAGCCAGTCGAGAATATAGTGTTGGCTCACCGTTGAGAGAGATTGCAACGTGTTTCGGATTTTGTGCGGCTTCCCACTTTTCGAATGGCACATCTTTGTGGCCTTTGAATCCGGTCAGAAGTCTCCTGTGACCGCGTACACTTTCATAGAAAAGATGCTCTGGGTCGTCATCAACTTTGTTCAGAGTTTCCGAATGCGGTTCTCTCCAGCAGTAGGTGCAGGCGAGATTACAGGTGTCGACGTTTGGCGCCATTTGCATACATCCGGATGATTCAATTCCGTAGAATGTGCCTTTGTAGCAATGACGGTCATTTTTGAGGTCCTCTTTAGTCCAGTGGCATACTTTGACTCCACCGTGTTTTCCAACAAGTTGGTAAGATTGTTTGGCAAGAGTGACAGCAATTTCAGGCTCGATTTTACTCTCGCCGGTATACACTGTTAGCGGACTTCCCTTTGCAGTCATTGCGCACACCTCCGACAAACAGGTTCCACAGCGGGAAAGTGTCAGATGTAAAATCGGCGAAACGCCACTCAGACTTCAACCCGCCGGAATTTTTGCTGAAATATTTTCATCTTCATGAAACACTTTTCTGGCTAAGAACTATTGCACCTTCTATGCCAACGAAATCACCGTCTTTAGTAACAACAGTCTCACCAATCCGCTTTCCAACAGCAAGCATCATTGCATCCGCGAGTGAAAACTTTTCCTTTCCTGATTTTCGATGCAGCCATTTCAGTTCAGCAGCTTCAATGATGTCTGAATTTTGAATAGTCTCTTGGTTACAAATTACCATTGTGTGTTCAAGAAAACTTTGCACGGGTGCCCCTTCACGTCTAGCCACATCACAAATTTCAGTCATTTGGTGAACTATTATTTTGGCATCGTCATCTAGAAGTAATTTGGTTAATTCAGTAGATATGGGCTCTTCTTCAAGGATGAAGTCAAGAATGACACTTGAATCTAGAATCAATCAAACATCCCCTCATACTCTGTTTTATCTGCTTCATCAATGTCGTCGGTATCATAATTCCACGGCTTGTTACCTCGTAGGTGTTTCATGCAACCTCTGACTGCTAATATTTTCTTCATTCGTTGAGTTCTTGCTAAGTCATCCAAGTCAATATTGATTTCAATTGTATCACCTTTTTTAATTCCTGCATTTGCTAGGATTTTTTTTGGCAGGATAATTCCAAGAGAATTTCCAATCGCTCGGACTTTTGCTTTCACCTTTGATTTTTCAGGCGATTGATTTTGGTCTATGGTCTGCATAATATCTAGTAGTTGTTGACACTATTTAAGGGGCACTGTTATAACATTCGTAAGAAGGAGCGAAAATTCAAAGCACATACCCTAAGGAAAACAACAACTCAAAGCCATAGATTAATGGCAAATTTACGCAAAGTTTCCAGATTGAAAATCAATGAATGCCTGCTGAATTTCCTCTTCGGTATTCATCACGAATGGTCCATACCTCGCTATCGGCTCACCTAGAGGCTGGCCCGCTAATAGCAGTAGTTCTGCCCCTTCATCGGCATTTTTTGACACCGAAAAAGAGATCTTTTCACCATTCGATAGAATCGCCATTTCTCCATCTAAAACTTCCTGTCTTGAGTTTTCTTCACCAACAATGAGTGCCCCACCAAAACAGAACACCAAGCCGTTCAGCCCATGCTCAAGTGATTGAGTTAGAGTACCCCCGGGAAGGATAGAAATGTGCAGAAAAGTAATCGGGATAACAGTGTCAATAACCGCAGAAACCCCCAGACTTTTGCCAGCAACCACGACAACTTTGACAAAGCCGTCATCTGATTCTACGACAGGAATATCTTGTCTTGGAACATCTTGATAGCGTGGTTGCATCATCTTCTTTTCAGCAGGTAGATTAACCCATATTTGGAAGCCATGCATTAATCCTCCGGATTCTAGAAAATCCGGAGGTGGCATCTCTGAGTGAATGACACCTCTGCCAGCCGTCATCCACTGTACATCGCCGGGTTGCATCAGACCTGAATTTCCTGCTGAATCTTCATGTTGAATACTGCCTTGAAGTAAGTAAGTAACCGTTTCAAAACCTCGGTGTGGATGGGATGGTGCACCAATCGCCCCTCCTGGTGGCCAATCAACAGGGCCCATCTCGTCGAGTAACAAAAATGGATCAGTCAAACGGCCTAGCGCGGCTGGGCGCCGCACCGGAAAACCTCCGCCTTCCAATAGGCGATGAGTTGGTACAATTCGAGAAATCACTCTCTTCGTGACAGAATCATCTGCTTCTATTTTCTTGCTCATTTTTTCCCCTCCAACTAATCTCTCTCATTCGGTTGACTCGCGTTTAACCTTAAACATCGTTAGGTTATGAATATTGAAAACTGTCGCTCCGCATTTATTCATCTCAAGAAACACCAGTGCCAATTTTGAACTCATTGGTGATGAACTGAATTGGATGAAGCAACCCCATTTCTCTTTTCATATAGTAGACTAAAGGTGCAATCAATGTGGCGACAATCCTTCCATGCTCAGTCAGAGAATAACTCGTCCTCATCGGTGGTCCAGGGTCCACTTTCCGAACAATTAACCCCATCTCAGTACACTCCTTTAATCGTGTAGAAAGAGCCCGGTTTGACACTCCTTTGATTATTTTCGAAAGTTCTGTGAAGCCCATTTCTTGCTTCATGAAAATGGCCGTGATTACATGATACCCCCACTTCTTCCCATTTAGAAATTCCAGTGCTTTGCCACTCATCTCAACTAGTGGAGAGAGCATCATCTCGGGAACCCCAGAATCACCCATTCCTTCAGGCCAAGCTAGTTGTTCACTTTGTTCAAGAATGCTGTCAAAAAGTTTGTCATATTTTTCGCGGCCGCCAACCCATGGCATATCAGAAATATCAATCTCCATGGGAAATCGGAAACTAGAGGATGAATTAAAGTTGGTGAATGATTGTATACCAACTCTCAACAAGAGAACTGACCTCTATATTATGCAATCTCTATTCGGCAGTGATAATGAGTGAACTGAATTCCCTTCGAAAGCGGCGGCGTTTGACCTTGCTCGCTTTTGGATTGGCGACAGTTTTCATTTTCTCCGGCTTCATATTTGGACCTTCAGGAAACGATCGAGGGGCGTTCACCTTGGTGGATGATGAAACGTGGGCTGCCGCGGCATTAGCTGATGAGAAGATGCCGGAAATAGGACATGAAGCAGTCGTTTTCATCGGTCCAAAATGGGAAACGGATGGTGGCAACATCTTGGCTCTCTCTGTCTTACAAGAGTTAACAATTCGTCACGACGAAGTAATGTCAAATCCTGAAATTAATGAGCATTTTATTGATGTATATCAATGGCAGGTTCAGGCACAAGTTAGTGGCCCTTGGGGCTTAGCTGAAACCGTCAGAATGGTGATGAACCAAGAGTCAGATGTTAGCCAACAAATTGGTTGGAACGGCTCAAGTTTTGACAATGCTACTAGCGCAGATTTAGACGATGTACTGACTCGACTTTTTAATTATCAATTACCAGATGGTAGTCAACCATACAGGCTTGTTGTTAGCGGTTTAGAGCAGAAATCAGATGGCTCTTGGACGGCACGAGCAAGCATGATATTCGGAGTTGCAAATTCCTCGAGTCTCTTTGGTGAAAATGGTGAGTACTCTAAAGTGCCCGGGGGGGACAAACCCTTCTTTGAAGAGTGGGAATTATTGATCGACGAGGTTTATGCTCAATCGATGGATGAGACTGGTGAAGATGTGCACATCTGGTCTTTCATGGCGATTGATTCAGAGGTTGAAAATGAAGTCAACCAAACCATGCCACTAATTGGAATATCATTCGCCTTAATGGTTGGAGTGATAGGACTTTTCTTCCGCGATTGGCGTGACATTCTTTCCGCCACAACCGGTCTTGGTTTGCTGATGGGTTGGATGTTTGGAACCCAAGCATGGTTAGGTTATCCACAAACCCAAGTTTCTGCAATGCTGCCAATTCTTTTGCTCGCTTTAGGGGTAGATTTCTCATTCCATAGCCTACAACGATGGCGGGTGATTTCCCACGCCGATGGGGGTGATGAAAAGGCGAGGTTAGAGGCGGCGTGGACAAGTATTACCGAACTCAAACCGGCTTTAGGATTAGCAACAATCACTACTGTGATTGCATTTGGTACCGCAGCATTTTCCCCGATTCCAGATTTAGCAGAGTGGGGGAAATTAGCGGCGATTTTTATTCCCGAAGCCTATTTGTTGTTAGGAATTTTCACAGTAGTTCTGCGTTCAGGAAATGCTGTGCATCGCGGAGAATCTCAGAAAGGATTCGCTGATAGAATGCGTAGTCTTGGAGATTTTCAGGTAAAAAAACCACTGCCCTTTGTATTCGCATTGTTGTTGCTTTCGGGCAGTGCTTTTGTAATTGGTCAACCTGATTCTGACTTTGATGTTCACGATTATCTTGATGGCGATTCACGAATGGTTCAATCGTTGGATACCGCGGCTGTTGTCTTTGACCAATCTAGTACAGGCGAGCCTGGATTTATCTTAGTTCAAGCAGGTGAGTCATCAGATTTAGCAAATTATGAGACCATTCTCCAAATTGACTCACTGATGACTGAAATTCGTAACCAAAATTGGACTTATGACAATCCGACTATAATTGATGAAATCCTCTGGCAAATCGCTCTTGTAAATGCAGGTGGGCCTGGATTTAATTCTTCAACAATTAACCAAGAAACTGGTTTCCCCAAATCTAGTGCTGACATTCGCGCTATTCTAATCGACATTTCAACAAATGGAACAATGGATCCCACAGACCCGCGCTCCATCACTACCCCCAGCCAAGTTTCTTCGATTGCAGCGATTGATTCAAAGACTGGAAAATTAGAGATGCTAAAATTACCTATCAAAGTAGAAAAGGCAGAAGATTGGGTTTGGATGGCTGAATTTGAAGATGATATTGAGGCAGTTATGGACGACAATCTTGAATTCTCAGACGGCGATAAAGCCACATTAACAGGCATTTCATATCAACGATATGTGTATGTGAATGCCATGACAAGTTCATTCCAAAACAGCATTTACATCGCAATTTTTGCTTGCTTCATTGTCCTTTTTATCGTATTCAGAGATGTGCGTCTAAGTTTGCTCACAATCACACCGGTTGCCGCGGTTTCTCTGTGGCTATATGCGGGGATGAATTTAGCAGGTCAAAGCCTCAACATCGTAACTCTGCAAGTAGCGAGTTTGGCGATTGGATTAGGATTAGATTATGCGATTCACGTAACACAGGCAATTCGCGAACAAAAGGAGAGACGTCCTGACGAAGGTATGGAGAGGTGGGTGCGTGGTATGATGGGCCACACCGGTACTGCGTTGTTTGCCTCGGGCTTCACAGACATACTTGGGTTTGCGGTGCTGCTTCTCTCAGTGATGCCAATGTTCACTATGTTTGGTAAAGTGATGATTGTCATGGTTGTGCTCGCTCAGGCGGCTTGTGTGTTTATTCTGCCTGCGCTTTTGACGCTGTTTGGCGGCCTTGAAAATGATGACAAGCCGGTTGATTCCAATTTGGAATCATAGAACTGGTTTTCATTCAGGTGCAGACGCGGTCCAGTTTTGCATTAAATTCAATTCCTCTGTGACTCCAACCACATCGCCATCTTCCCACCAATCAACGGCGATGAAAGTCGGGCGATTGCCAACTTCTTCCCAGCATTCAATCGCCCGCGCCAACAAAGTTTCCTTGTCATTGACTTGCTCGGCGCGTTGAGAATCAGACAATCCAAGCGGATTACTCAACCAATTATTCAGATGCCAAACCGGCTGTTCTCTGTCACCCCGACCAACATCACATGACATTTCGTCTTGTTCATCTTCTCCGTATGGGGTGTCCCAACTATGTGTCCAAGCATGGTGAAGCCACGGGTATTGAGGGTCATCTCCTTCATCCCAAAACACCACTAAACTGTGGTTTGAAAGCACCATTTCTCCTAAGGTAGGCCACTCTTCTCCGGCCGTGCGAACCCAAGTTCGGTCTAGCAGGCCAGTCTGGTTAAACAGGTTTTCGAGGTGGTCAATTGGCACGTAATTTTCGAGCAAAATAGATACAACATCATTGGGTGATTCGTTCATGTAACTACTCAACTGGGTAAGCCAAGCAAAGGCGTCCACTTCCGAATATTCACACGGGTGTAGGGATTGGTCCGGGTCGCCATGACAGAATACAACATCCTCCTTGCTAGTCTCCGTTGCTGACTTGTGGTGCGTGTCAAGCATGTAGGCGCGGATACCTCCATTCCACTGTGGAGTCAATCCGGTATCGTGGTTGGCTGCTAAATATAGAACTCCGTCTTCGCTGGTAGCGAATGAGTTGTGGGTTTCAGCGAATGTAAAGTTGTCATAAGTTTGCAGGCAAAATTCCACCCGGCCTTGGCAGGTCGGTGCGTCGGTGGAGTCATCAGGATTGAGTCCAACTTCCAATTCGTAACCATTGGGAAGCCCATCGCCGTCAGAATCAGCATTAGGGTCGATTACAGGTGGTTCCACACCACCTAGACAGCCAGCAAAAAATAAACTGAAAGTGAGAATAAGCGCAACAAAAGACGAGCGCAGACTAACCGACATCATTCGCTGAAGTTGGCCGCTTGTGAATCAACCCTTTGTAGATGAAGGTCCTAATTTAATTCATATCAAGAGTACATCCCACGCGAAGGGTACTCACAGCGTTTTTTTTTCGTTTTCAGCGAAACCTATCGCCCGCTTCGCTCGCGGACGATTTTGATTCCTTTAGGCCAAAGCACCAGAATTAGGGTTTTTTCGCGGGTTTTTGGGTTATGTGTGGTTTCGGGGTCCATCCACACTAGACTTCCCTGAGGGTACGTCCCACTTTCGTCGTACACCTCTCCGCGCAAGACTAGGTAAGCCTCTCCTCCGGGGTGCATGTGGGGCATAAACGCCTCGACCTCAACTTCTGCATCTGCATCGTACAGAACTAGAGAGCAATCTCCTTCGCGGGCAAGTTTCCCAAGACGGACTCCAGTTCCAAAATCCTTCCAGCGGATATTTTCTTCCAGCCATTCGTCGTCAATTGAGATTCCGAGCCAGTCTGACAGGTCGTGATTGAATGCCATTGGATTGTTTAGGGATGGATTTCACTGATGAGCCTTCGGGCGCAGACTTGATGGCAGATGAAGTCATGTCAGATGATATGGCAGAGGTGATTTTCATCCCTTCATTGCCGCCCGCCTCACCTTACGAAGGCTATCTCTACATGCTGGTTATACCTCTACTATTGAGGTTGATTTTGGTGCTTCCACCATTAATTGACTTGATTTCAAAATTTTCTCCGGACCGTAAAATCCTTTGGCAAGCGATTAATTCTTTGAAAATAAAGGGTTTATGGGTGATTGTTTTCAATGAGGTTTTGGCGGTGTTCTTGCCGTTTATTCTGGCTCTTTATGCACGAACTTTGTTTGACCCAATCGGTTGGGAAGGGTGGACAGAAACTCCTACAGAGGCAATTTATGCATTATTGATAGCTGGTGGTTTGTGGCTAGTTGGAGATTTTCTGAGGGTCACACGCACTAGGCGACTAATACGCTCGGTATCTGAGAGAAATAGAGTTGTGGTGAAACTTACTGCACAAGGCCTTTCTCATGCGCGTGGTGCGCTTGGATTCATTGGTGGCTTGAGTCTCAAAGGGAAAAAACTAGAAGATGTAGGCATTGAAGACAATTCGGTTGAGGATAGCGATTCGAAAAAATCAATTTTGGATTCCGTTCTTGGTGCTGGCAGTATTGCAGGTGAAAAGGGTCTTGATGTCGCAGATGCGGCACTTGGCGTTGTTCGAGATAAAGCAACCGACCTTTCCAATAAATTGGATGACCAAATTCAGAAAGGTATTCGTCAGCAATCCAAAGTTGCTCTAAAATTACTGATTAGAGATTTGCTGATGAGTGTTGGACCGATTGTAGTCCTAGTTGGACTTTACAACGTCTGGTAAACCTGAATTGATAACAAACCCACTTGATTGAAACAAGTAGATTGGACCCCCGCCGGGAATTTCCCGACGAAGGCCCGTTGTTACGCCGATCATTTCGGCGTTTTTCGTATTGGTTTTGGTATGTTGGTAATAATTTTCCAGCCAATTCCCTAGTATCAGGGTTGGCGTACAATATTTTCCATATAATAATGTCAATTACATCGGTATCATTCAATTCCCCTTTCATGGTGTTCAAAGTGTTGAACGCATCGTTGCATAATGAGCAACAAGCGATAACATTTGCTTCAACATCTTCACCACCATAACGGAGATCAATAATATGTTCTATTGTAGTCGCATCAGGATGTTCACTGTGCGAGATACATATGCCTTCGTAATACTTCATCGAGATTCCGCAGTATGGACAATCTGTGCCATCTGCTTTTTTACGTAATTTTTTCCATTTCCTATTCCCATTTTTGGGACGGATAGTCTTGATATTCAAATTCTTAAGTGCTCTTTCCAATACGAAATTAAAGGATGAAGGAAGATTCTTTTCCTTCAAATATTTTTTTATTTTTTTATTTTTGTCTTTCATAAATTCTCCTGCTCTTCGTTCGCGTCTCTAGACTAAAACCAAAGGTCCCGGTCGAATAAGGCTCACGAAGAGCAAAAACAAGTTAGTTGCGACCATATATTAATGATTTGATTTAAAGATTCCAGAGGCATATCTTTATCCATTATTAGAAAAAAATCATTAATTATGATGAGGATATCAAAGAATTGGGTATTTAGAACTCAAATTCTACCCGAAGGGCAAAAAATCGAAGCAAGATTTTTCGTGATGTTATCAAAATGAGATCAATGTAAAATTGATTTTTCGGAGGGGCTGGTCCCCTCCGTCAAATCTTACACTGAATGAATGTCGGCGGCGAGCACGCCGCCGATGCCCAAGAAGGAAAAATCGCCGCGTTAATTGTCATAAAATAAAAATCGGACTGGGGGGATTGTAAGGGGGGCGATAGCCCCCCTACGGAAGCCACCCCCTTCAGTCGTCGAAGACTTCTACCTCAGCCCATCTCTTCACAAACTCAGTAAATTTGGAGGTGAATCTTGTTGCCCGCACAGTGTGATTGTCAACCCAGTGGTAGTTTCCCCCGCGAGGTTTGTTGTACAGAACCCCGTGATACTTGAAGCCGTTTTTGTCTAACCATGCCTCACTTGCCTCAGCATGTTCATCAGTCCGACTGGTGAAGAAAGTGATGATGTGTCCCTCATCGAACCACCCGTTGATGACTTCAACAACACCGTCAAAAACCTCTGCGTCGGCCATTCTCCACGCTTCTTCATTTGGTATATCTTCACAAATGGTTCCATCAATATCAATGAGGTAGTTTTTACAACCTTCTGGAAGGCTTGGGCTCATTGCTTTTCCACGAGCGTCAATTTGGTCAACTAGGTCTGTCATGGCCGGGCCGCATCGCGGACACTTCATGAATCCGCCGCACGCTGGCCAAGCATTGCGAGGGTGCCTGGGAAATTTTCTGAGGAGGCGGTTTGCCAGATTTTCAGGTTTTGAAATCCAGCATTTTGCATTGCTTTTTCCCAGTCTTGAATACTCATGGTAGTCATGTGAACATTGAGTTGTTCTGGCCATTTTAGGCTTGCTTCATGTTCAGAATAATGGTCCACTCCAGCGACTAGCCAGCCACCCGGGTTGAGCCACTCGTCGTGGATTTTCGAAAGCATTTCTTCGGGATTTTTCAGGTAGTATAGGAATTCCATCGTGTGTACAAAGTCAAATGGGTTATCGGGTGTCCATTCGGGCAACTGCGCTTCATGATAAGTGCCTTGAGGATCAATCTCTCGGGCCTTCAAAATCATCTGTTTTGCACCATCCACACCCTCTGCTCGGATGGCTCCAAGCGTTGTGAGTTTGCGGACTACCCAGCCGTTGCCACAGCCGATGTCAATCGCTGAAAATGGCTGTGGCAGATTTTCAATAGCGGCCTTCAACATTTCTGAAACAGCAGTGGCATGACCGCGTTCCATTCCGAGATCTTTGCCTTGCTCTGCCCAGTCTGAAAACACATCTGTTGCTTCTTTCATATTCTCAACTCGTTGTTTTTCTCAATCGCTTACTCGGTTTCATTTTGCTTGGCTACAAAGCGCTTTTCGCCGGGTGAAATCAATGTAACCCAAAGGAATCCTGAAATCACTTGACCAACTGCAAAAATTTGCACGAGTTCTCTGAGTCCAATATCGGAATATTCGAGAATCAAACTCGCGGCTAAGGTTGAGAAACCATTGACAGTGGTAATTAACAGGAAATCTGTGGAGAACATTCTGCCCCGCCATTCATCCTCGCTTCTCTCTTGAAGTAGTACCGTCGAGATTACCCAATTCGCCCCACTTGCCGCGTGTGAGAACACCACCAGCAGAGCCACCCACCAGCCCCACGCGAGCCAACCAATCGCCACATACCCAAACCCACAAACTGAAACCAGCCAGCCGAGGATAAACGGCCATTTGGTACGGTCTGTGAAGGCGTATCTTGCTATAATCGGGCCTAATCCAGTGCCGACACCACGGGCCGCGAATAACAATCCGATTCCGGCTGCAACTTCACCCAAACCGATGTCAGCCCCGACAAGAACTAGCATGTAGACGAGGCCACCACCGAACATTCCCCACGCCGCTTTGGCGGTGATAATCCTTGAGATTCTAGGCGTTGTTCGGATGATATGGAATCCTTCTTTAACTTCAGATAAACTGCTGACAAAGAAATTTCCTGTGGCTACTTTTGGCTCACGTTCAGGAATCTTGACTGTTGCGACAATTAAGGCGGCAATGATGAAAGCAATTGAGTTGATGATGAAGGTAATTTGAACACCATATGTTGCCACAACCGCTCCACCAATTGCTGAACCAATTGCTAGTGAAGCCGACCAAGTTGCAGAGTTAATTGCATTGGCAGTCAGCAATTCATTTGGTTTGGTGATATTAGGAATAGTTGCATTTTCTGCTGGCAGATATACCGCATGGAAAAGCATCAACAGCGCTGATAAGGCATAAATCATCCAAACATCATCTGCATCTTTAATCAGTAAAAAGGCAGCAACCGTGATTGCAGCAGCAAAATTTGCACCAACCATCAGCCACTTGCGGCTAAATCTATCTGCCAACATTCCGGTGAAAACTTGTGGTACAGCCATTGAAAACAGCCGCAAGACAAACAAAAAGCCAATAGCCAATTCTGAGCCGGTAAGTTGGTCAATCAAAACAAAGAGTGCAATCGTATTGAACCATTCTCCAAGCATTGCAATTGCGTTTCCAAACCAATAACGACGAAACACTGGATTAACTCGCAGGAGCTCAATAAATCCGACCTCCCGCTCCTGCATGGCCAGTGCCACTGACGGTTTACTTCTAATCTGTTGGAATGGTTTTTTCTTTAAATTAAACTTGAGTTGGTGATAAATCTAGATTGAACATGTACAAGGAAGAAGGTTTTAAATCTGAACATTTTAAATACTCTCAGTCATGAGAGAATTTTGCGAATAACGTTGTAATGTTGGATGGTGTGCCCGAACCCTATTCTAGCGGCTTATCCATTCTACTAGAAGCAACTCAAAACCATTATTCAAAAGAGCTGATGTCGTTCGCAGTTTTCGGCTCAGTTGCTAGTGAGACAATGAATGAAAAATCAGATATCGATATCTTATGTGTTGTAGACGGGCTAGAGCGCAGTCGTTTTCGTAGACTAGGTGATTGGGCAAATATGTTTAACAATATACGCCAACAATTCAACCAAGTTTTCAACCAACATGGTATGACTGCGCCGCGGGTTGAGGTTTTTCTACAAACACCTAGTGAAGCAGACCGGTTTAAGTTGATATATTTGGATATGGTATCGGATTGTATTATTCTCTTTGACCGTTCGTCATTCCTAGATTCTGTATTGGGTAAAACATCCAAACTAATTGAGAATAGGGGCTTTGTTCGAAGATTTGACGGCCATATATTTTATTGGGATTTAGATCCAAAACGAAAGCAATTAGGGGGTTTAATAATTGAATTCTGACGATTTCATCCAGGATTATATTTTTCAAGCTGAAGAGCGTCTTCGAACGGCAAGGTCCTCCAAAAAGAGAGGAAATAAGTCATATTCCGTCCGTTCTGCACAAGAATGTGTTGAGTATGCATTGAAGGCAGCGTTAATTTGGTTAGGGATCCCTTATACGAGATCTCATGATCTTTCAAATGTTCTAACAATCCATAAAATGATTTTCCATTAGGGTTTAAGCGCACATTAAACAGAGTTATTGAAATAGCAACAATTTTGTATGAATCTAGATTAATTGCAATGTATGGTGATGAAGAAGACTTTGTAGGACCTAGTGATTTATTTTCGGAAGATGACGCTGATGAGGCTGTTAAAGGTGCTTCATATGTTTTACGAAGAGTGAAATCGATTCTTAATTAAGAATTCTTTTATCTTCTTCAATTAATTTGTAATTTTCAAATATTCTATAGCGAATTAAAACTAAGGGTTCAGAATCCCCAAACATTTCATTTAACAAACTCGCAAGGAAACTCATATCTACAACCGAAGTTTCTAAAAAGTCGAAAAGCCAAGTCTCTTGAATGGGCGGCGGTCACCGCTTGTGATGGCAAGCGACAACCTAGTGTGGATTGACTGCGAATTCACTGGGCTTAACCCGGATGAAAACCGGCTCATTGAGATTGCCACAATCATCACGGATTCCGAGTTAAACATCATCGCTGAAGGGCCTTGCTTAGCGATCCGCCAAACACCCGAAAGATTGGCAGGTATGGACGAGTGGAACACCACACACCACAACCAAAGTGGGCTAGTCGAGAAGGTTTTACAGAGCGAAATTGACGATGCCGAGGCAGAAAGGCTCACCCTAGAGTTCGTGCGAAAATACACCAATTCTGGGTCTTCACCACTGTGTGGAAATACGATTTCTCAAGACCGAAGATTTCTGAGGCGATATATGCCCGAGTTACATGCTCATTTTCACTATCGTAGCATTGATGTTTCGACTGTCAAGGAGTTGGCAAAAAGATGGAATCCTGAGATTCCTAGAATGGAAAAAACTGGAGGACACCGGGCCCTAGATGATATTCGCGAATCGGTAGCTGAACTCGCCTATTATCGCCAACACATGTTCAAGTAAAGCGGAAAACTGTTTGATGGGACCGTAATTCCTTTCAGAGCGACTTCTCGTGCTGCTGTGACATCGTTATACATCTACTCTCAGATGCCGTAGAGCCTCAGGGGTCTCGAGTTCGTAGATGCCGTAGACCCTCAGAGTTGTCGAGTTCGTAGATGCCGTAGAGCCGATTAGTCAGAGCAGTTGTTAGGCTAGAAATCGTTGCGTGAACGTTGTAAAGTCGATTTCCTGTAGGGAAATCTTACACTAAGCGATTTCAATTAGCCGTTAACAATCCGCGTTAGTTGAAATCTAATTTCAGTGGCACGGGAGGATTGTAAGGAGGGCGGCAGCCCTCCTACTTTGAGATTGCTTCCCAACCGTAAGGAAATCCTTCTTCATCGACAAAAATCACATTGATTGCATTTCCAGACCTGTGAAAAGAAATCAATTCCAAGCCATGGATACTATGTCCAGTTGGCGCCACCCCTAAGACCGGTTTTGTTGCAGAAGTTCTCCATCTACCCCAGCCACGTTTTTCAGCAGTTTTAGCAGGTTTTTCAGCAGTTTTGGTAGGTTTTTGGCGCACAGGAGCGACCTGTTCAGGTTGCAACTTTCTGCGCACTCCATCCGTATCATCATACCAGCCAAAGGGTCCAGAAGGTGAGAATTCAATCCCCAATATCATGTCAACCCCAAGTGTGTATTGAGCCGCGTCCGCATCTTGTCTTGATGGTACAGCTACTGCGTTAGGGTGAGTATGTAACCAGTGCACAAATCGACCACCTCTTGGACCGCGGCTTTCTGAAAAAATGCCGTCCGTCCATTCTTCAGGCACATGATGGACGGAAAATGAATCACCTCGATTAACTATTGTTGCATCTCCTAAGATGTAACCTTCTCCCGCAAATAACCCAATTTCATGGTCACCTCCCTCAAACAATTCATCGACTTCGGGATGATGAGGTCGGCTATTATCAGCATCTAAACCAATTAGGATTTCGTCTGGTAGTGATTCTAATGACCAATGTAGGATTTGCTCAAGTGTTTCACCTGGCATCATAATTAGGCCACGATAACCCTCTTTATTGGCAAGTGAATCAGCATTGTACGCTGACATTGCTTGGGCCAGCCAACCGTCCACCATGCACACGCTCCGGCGGTGAATCCTTAACAGGATTGGCACTGCATCAGTATCGCAGGCGATACCATGGCACGCAAGAAGAAGGGATTAGGTGGCTTCATTGGTGGCTTGACAGGCACGCCATATGACCGTTTAAGCCGCCATATTGAGAAAACCACTGCCAATACCCCGGGGGATACTTTGGGTAGAGAGTTGAACAAGATTGTGAAGATTGTTAGACGAGAGTACGAACAAGAGAATCTAGACGAAGAGGAGCATGACTTGTTGGTTGAAGATATTGAGACCGCTCATCCTGATGGCAGAACATTTCCAAAATTATTGGCAGAAACTGACGAATTCTATGATGAGGGGAATATGCCAGATGCACCAGAGTTAGAATTGGGTGGCCCAGTAAACCTTGATGATTTGATGCGCTCTTCCAGTGATTCTTTCCAAGGTTCGTGGGGTTCTGACGAGTATGATGATTACAAACGTCAAATGGCAGAAGAATTCTACAAAGATAGTGATGAAGCAATAGCTTCGGGGGATCACGACCAAATGCAATCTCAAGACCCAGTGGCTGGTCGTGTTTTCCACAATGTGGAGGATACAGCCTCAGAAGTCAAGAAAGATATTCTTCGAGAACAAGGAGTTGATGTAGATTCCGAAGAAGAAGATGATGAAGATTACTATGTCGATGACGATGATGTCGAATGGTGGCGAGATGATGAAGGCGCTTGGTGGTTCAGGGAACCCGGTCAAGAGGATTGGTATCCCGGAAAATAATTCACTCATTCTTTGATATTTTTTGCCCAAGCATCGAGATTTGCTAGATTGAACTTCAAAATTCCCTGGTCGGCCCCGGCATCAAGCATTGCTCGATTTGCAAAGCCAGCAGAACTTATTGCAATGATTTGGTCAGGGCGTTTCACTGTTTCAGCACTTACAGCATCATTCAGCATTCTTAGAACTTCCAATCCTTTGAATGGTGGCATGAATTGGTCCAGAAGTAAGATATCAGGTGCAAACTCTTTGATGACTGAAACAGCATCTTCAGAATTCCACTTTTGCTCAAGTGTAATTTGGCTAGTATCAACATTTCCTGAATTTAACAATGCCTCAATATCATAAGAATCTTCGAAGGCTAGAACACGCATCAAACCATACCACTGATTTTTGTTTATCCGTCTAATATTTCATTCCTCTCTCCAAAACAGAATTTGGCCGGTTAATTCAAAGGTTAGTTCTAATGTTGGTAAAACCGTTCCATATGGGTTCTGACACCGCGTCTCAGCATTTTATTCCAATTAGCCGCGCTGAAATAAAGTCACTAATTTTGGCAGAAGCAGGTGAAAACTTAGAAAATTTAGCAAAGATTTCTGAACTATTGGAAGCCCTTTGGCATCACAGAATGCATTCCACACAAGAATCTCTAAAGCAAATATACTCGAATTTTGATCCGGATTCAATCGTTGAAATTCCTGAAATTTTTGACCCAACTGATTTCATGAACCAATTCAGTGAGGCCCTAAGTGATGGTAACTGGTTAGAGATTACAGATGAAGAATTGCAAGCAGCATTAGATGGTGAAGATATTTTTCCAATAAGTCTAGATGTTAGATTTGAAGAATTCAAACTGTTAAAAACTTTCAAACTGGGCGAAAAGACAATCAAAAGAGTCCAAGAACCTTCACTATTCGAGAAGTTAATACTGAGAAAGAAATCAACTGAGGTTGATTTGGAGGTGTATGAACGAGTTATACAAATAATGCAATTCCGTGAGCAGGAGTGGTTTATTGCAAACAAAAATATTCGGAATTACCCTAGCATGGAGGCAAAAGGATTACACTTGAGACTATTCAAAACCATTCCGAAACTAGATTTGGAGGTTATTTTTCCAAATACTTCACCAAAAATGAGACGTATAGACCAAATGAAAATTTTAGCCCCGTTGGTAGGCGGGTTAGCCACTCTTGGGATGAAGTTCGGGCCACTTCTCTTTGGCTATGGGTCAGGAGAAACATCTCTTGCCCTTATCGGTGGTATCTTGTCTGCTTTAGCAACTTATATTCTCAAGTCTTGGACTAAATATATGAAAACAAAAGAGGCATATCTCTCACAAGTTTCTAAAGACCTGTACTTCAAAGGTCAAGCAAATAATCAGGCAGTCATCAATATGGTGATTGATTTTTCAGAAGAACAAGAAGTAAAGGAGGCTTTGCTTGCTTACTCATTTTTATTGTTGGATAGTGAGCAACAGCATACAATGGAATCTCTTGATAATCGAATTGAAAATTGGTTAGCACTACAAGGTGTAAATGTTGATTTTGAGGTTGATGATGCACTAAATAAACTACTTGAATTAGGGTTATTGAACCGTGAAGGCAATGAGGGTGATGGTGGAAATTCATTTTCTTCTAAGGAGAAAATTACTGTGTTAAATCCAGATGCAACATTGGCACGTTTGGATGAAATATGGGATGGCATTTTCAACTACTAAATTGACAAAAATAGATGTTCAAATGCTGCCACCAGCAGATTCCCAATATGAGATAATTTCTGCGGAGTCACTTAGGATACCTTTGTGAAGGTCCACAATTCCTCCATCCGAGTTGACAAAGACAATCGATGGTCGAGAACTGATTTTTATCTCCTCGGCTTGTTCTACTCCCTTAGCAAACGGGAAATCTAAAGTCTGGCCCAAGTCATCATCCTCGTCATCATGTGAATTTGCTCTATCATGCCAATCTGATAGGGTAATTCCTTGAGGGTCTTCTGCAGGGTCTGTACTTAACACGATAACTTGTGGTCCATTCAATGTTGAATTAATTGCGTGCATTGATGTATGACAGGGAGTATCACACCATTCGGCTGAGAATAATACGATGTAGGGTGCACCAGCAAAATCACTATTTGAATAGGTTACTCCATCATCCGCGACAGTTGAGAATTCTGGAAAGGGCTCTAGTTCAGGACCATCCTCTTCACCACTAAAAATTCCACCAAACCATGCAACAGCAATTAGGCAAAGAGCAACCGCTCCTACGAGCAATTCTTTTTGCATATTATTGCGGTATACTCGAATGTATATAAATGTCAATTGTTCACGATTGTCCTTATTGATTCATAAGAAAGGGCGGCTTCGAAACTTTCATGAATAGGGTTGTAGCATGGTTCTGCATTTTTCTTTCCTTCATTTTACTCACATTACCAATTGTCGATGCTCAGGATGATTCAGACGGTGATGGTTACAATGATGAAGATGATGCTTATCCAAATAATTCCGAAGCATGGTCGGATTCAGATGGCGATGGATATGCAGACCAACCTGGTCTCAATATATCCGATGATTGCCCTAATTCAGAGGGTTATTCATATCGCCATATGAATGGTTGTTACGATACGGATAGTGACGGGATTCCGGATACACTTGATGATGATATAGACGGTGATGGAATCACAAATGATTTGGAGTTAGCTTCTTCTACCGCCCTTAAGAAGTACGATATTTTCGACCTTAACGATGTACCACCAGATTCTGATTGGGACACAATTCCTGATGTATTAGATGATGATGATGACAACGATGGTTGGTCAGACCAAATTGAATTAGATAGGGGTTGTGATACCTTAGATGAAAGCGTGACCCCGTTTACCATGTATGGAGGTAATACAGGCTGGTTTTATGTGTCGGGTACAGGTTTAGTTGCCGAATATAGCGATGATGGAATTGAGATTTCATTATCTTGGTTAATTTCCGCTCTCAGTTCAGAATTAATTATTCCGATCGGACTCGTTCCGATTTATTTGGGAATTTGGTATTTTAGATTTAGAACATTCAGTAGATTTGACGCTGAACTCAAAGATATAGATGACTTAACAAAGTTGCATGATTTTGAGAATGAAATTAGCAAGGCGATGCGCGCCAGGAAATTAAGAGCACATCACGGAATTATCTTAAGAAATGTTATTGAATTAAAAGAGGATGAACTTGAAAATAGTTCGATAGCGCATATTCAAGAAGTGGATTCTGAGGAGTGAACTACAGTTCTTCCCCACTTTCCAGTTGAGGAACCATAAACCAGTGAGAATCCCCCCGAGGTCGGTCAATAATGGGTAGACCGAGTACACTGCTTTCATCTAGTGACACGCCAATTCCAGAAACCGCACAGGGGGAGGGCAGGTAGTCTTCTCCGGTTTCAGTTAATGTTACCCTAATCGCATGTCCCGCGGGTAGAGATACATCCATCGGATTGAACTCCATCAGCATCAAATAATTCTGACCGGGAAGAACCGCGTTTGCTTCATAACCTCCTTCCCGGTATCGCAAATCCATAGTTGCGTGTCCTAGCCTCAACCCGGTTTCATCATCATACATAGTCGCGAAAACCTGTCCACCATTACAAAGTATAGGGAGAGATGGTGATTGAACTGAAAGATGTAGGGTTGGTAATCCTGAAATTACTACATCTTCTTCAAAACTTGGAACAATAAATGATGCCTCAATGTTGGATGAAACCCAATTACCTGTGGTCTCAGCATTATCTAGGGAGATTAACTCCCATTGGGTATCTTCAGCAGGCCATTTTTCCTCAACATGCCAATGTCCATCGTTGGTTTGAACTTGAGCAATTGCCCCGGGTTCATCTCCAATACCTTTGAGATAATAATTGAACCAATTGAACAACTCAATCGCCCAGTCCATACGACTCATATTAGGGAATCCTTCCGCTCCATATCCACTGCCTAAATCATCGTGTCTATCGGGTTGGTCAGGATAGTTATGAGCCCATTGGCCGACAATCGCTCGGGTGTGTATTCCAGCATCATTTAGCATATTGAATGTGGGGAATGCGTGGTATGGGTCTACATTCCAATCTTGGAATCCCCACACGAGATAAACACTCCCTTGATAGTTATCTAGAACATCTTGTAGGTGGTAACGCTCATCCCAATAATCGTTCCATTCATCCCCACCCAATCCGGCACCAGCCCAAGTGGTGAAGGGTGAAATTGGACCTACAATATCGTCGCTACACATCCGCATATCGTCTTCGGTTGCATCTGTAGTTGCACCTTCGTAAAGCACATCGTACAGCATGGCGCGAGCCTCACTACTACCGTTGCGATAGAACATTTGTTGAACCCCTATTGAACCCGAAATTGGCACAATTGTCTTGAGATGTTCTGAGGGGTTTTGTGCTGCTTCCCAGTTTGTGGTACCAGCGTATGATTTCCCCATTAACCCAACATTTCCGTTACTCCATTCTTGCTCGCCTAACCAGTGGACAGCGGCTTGAATTCCAACTTGTTCGCCAAGTCCTTTCACGTCTTGGCAGTGTGTTGATTTTCCTGTGCCGAAGGTAGAAATCTGAGCTAAAGCGAAACCATATGGGACAAATTGATCTAACACCCACTGACCAATGCCCCCGTCTGGAACGGTGTTTGGGTTGGAATCATCACCCGCTCCGGGAAGCCCTTCACCTCCGAAGTCATAGTAGGGATGGACTGTAGCAATTACAGGAACTTTGGTTCCATTTGGTACATCTGGCATCCACAATGCCACGTGCATCAAGGCTGGTTCTGGATATCCAGCATCTTGTTCTGATGCGGGTAAATCAACTTCAACAAAATATTCTGTAGGGCCTGTCCAATTGTGTGGCCCGGCTTCAGGAAGTACGGACCTTTCCCCACTCACATTCAGACCCATAGTGTGTCGTTGTTCGAGGGGCACCTCCCACCATTCCCACTGGCCATCAGGACCGTACCCCCCACCAATTGAGGAGACCGTTCCCCAAATTGATGCAAGCATCATGAAAATCACAATTACAATTGCTGTTGCACCAACCGCGATATTCAATTGCTTTTTTTCGCGGCTGGCATCTTCATTTTCAGTGTGTGGTGTATTAGTGGCTGTTGAGCCGACTAAAACAGCCTCCGGCGGCTCATCCATAGAAAACCGGAGTAATGGCTACGCCATGAGTCTAACGCTTGACCAAATTGATTATGTCTTATGACTACGTCGTCAAATTTGATGACATTAAGATTGAAAGTAATTCTTGTCCTGCTGGCGTTACTGGCAACTTCTCTCAGCGGTTGTATCTCTGAGGGTTGTGGGGATGATGAACAATGTGAAATTGACAATGATGGTCATACTGACGTTGAACTTGATGTAGACAAATGGACTGGTACAACATTTCCTGGCTTTGAATTGATGGATTCTGATGGGATGAATTGGACTAACGAAAATTTGTCAGGCGAACTTTGGATTGCGTACTTTTCAGCAGTTTGGTGCGCTCACTGTGAAACAACTTTCAACGCTTACGATAATGCAATTCCGAAGGGAAAACTCCTCGCTTTTAACAAGGACCCAAGGGCAGAATACTCAAACATCAGTGAATGGAAAGATTCCACCAGTGAGAGGTTGGAAAGAAATATCACAAGACCATTTCTTCATGGTCCGACAGTAGCTCAAAGTTTAGGTGTACATGGAATTCCACATGCTTTCTATGTAAATGGGGATGGAATTATTGTTGATTACACCCTTGGGGTACAAGATAATGCAACTGCTCTTGAAGTGAGATTTCAAGAGAATGGTGGCATCATTAACTGATTTGGATATCAGCAACACAATGACGAATGTGTGGTGCGTACCACTTTACCTTGACTAGATGTTTCACAGTCGCTTTCCGGCCACTCATTCTTGTCAATTCTGAGGCAATTTTTTCAGCCCATTCAATCTCATTTCCTGCATGAGCATTACCGTGTAGATGAAGGATTCCACCTTCTGGTTTTAGGGCTGAAAGAGCCAGTGGCCAACCATCTTCTGATGATGGTAGAAGACCGAGAATTACACGGTCACAGGTGCCGTTTAGAGATAAAGCACTGCCACCAACTTTCAGTGAAATTTGATTATCACCAGCATGAACTGTGCAAATTTCATTTACTCCATTTGCTGCTAAATTATGATTTAATGCAAAAACAGCATCTTCTGACCATTCACACGAGTGTACGTGCCTCGCCCCGGCGCGCACTAGCAATGGCAGTGTGTAATATCCAATTCCAGCATAGAGGTCGAGGATTGTTTCCCCACTACAATCAAGTTCGCCTAATCTACCTCTTTCAGGCAAATTTCCGGCGGAAAACATTGATTTTGTAACATCAAATGAATATTCAATTCCGTGCTCCTTGTGGCTTACCCATCCCTCTTCACCCAATAGTAGTTGAACATCAGGTCTACGCTCTGAACCAGAAATTTCCCCTTTTATCCCCAGTCTTTTTCCACCTAAAGAATTAGCAACTAATTGCCAAAGTTCCTGTCCTGCAAAGTTATTCCAACCATTAAATGAACCACTCGGGAGTAAGAGTAGGTCACCAAGTTTTTCCCATTTTGATGGTACATATTTTAGAAGTTCTTTTTCCCCTCCCTTTTCATCGAGGAAATCACCCAAACTATCCATCAATTTGGAATGTGGTGTTTGTTTTATGTCCCGCCTTGGCACCCTGAAATACCCCCTCTTTACATATCCCGTGGCGGGGGAACCAAATTAAATGAATAGAGACTGACTATGTAATTGCAGGTGAGAGGAGTTGGGGTCTTGGAAGTTGATTAGCAAATCACGCAGACAAACAATTTTTGCGCTTTTGATTGTTCCACTTTTCTCATCCCTACCTGTTCTTGCTGAGCCTCCTCCTGGAACTCCAGAAGTGACCAATACCTATTGTGCAACTTGGAACAATGGGACTGGAATTTGTGATGACTACAATTTTGCTCATGATTTGACTCAGTCTAATGAATGGGTGCGCTCAAATTATCATTTTGAGATGCACAATACAACATCTATCACGATGACTCTTGAATGGGAATTGCATGAATTTAATCGTTCAGTAATTGGTCTGCAAGATATGGATTTAGGAGGTGGCTTTGATATGAATAACAGTGGCGCACCTGTAGATTATATTCGAAATTATCTAGGTTACACGACGAATTCAGGATTACAGGTGCGACAACTCATTCTCAATGAGTTTTCAGCCACAGTTGAAAGTTTGGTGAACGACACCTATGGCGGTTCTGCTCAAGTGGAGAGCCAAATCGTCAATCAGGTGACAATTGAGGGGCAGAATATTGCTTGTACTGACGATATGAATGAGGATTCAATAGACGAAGTTTTCGGCTTACCCAATAATGCATTCAATCCACCATTGTGCTTGCGCTCGGTTGCCCAAATCCAAATCGACTCGGATATTCTAGGGCTTTCAGGTTCAGATCTCGATGTAGAGAGAGGATTCCAAGGACTACTCACTATGGGTGCAGAAGTAACCTCAAACTTCACTTTAGTTGCTAGAGCAGGGCATCGCTCCACATTTGAGTTAATTCCACCAAATTACGCAACATTCTCATCAGTTGGCGGAGGTGGTACTTTAATTCCACATCAGCAAGGAAATGTGCAATACAATTCAGGCTTATGGGTTACCGATGGATTGAGCATGCAAGGGAACGAAAATACTCTGATTAATGCCTCAATTATCAGTGTATTGCGTGATGGTACAACCTCTGCAGTATCTATTGACCAGTATGTGGACCACGGAATTTCAATTTATGCTGAAGTGGACCTAAGAGATGCAACAAATAGTAGGGTTAATGCTGAAATGGATATTCATTATCTACCTAAAACAGTATTAGATGATTGGGGTTTTTCTCTTGGAGATGGCAATATTCAATTGCCATGGATTACAAGTGATGGGATCCGAATGGCTCATGAATATGGCTTACTTGATTTAGACGATTTCTCAGAAATGATTCCACTACAAGATGTGGAGTCAGCAATTCTTAACGCATCTGAAATAGAAATTGGCATGAATCCTGCAACTTGGAAACAAGCAGACGCTTCTGGAGGTTTGAATTTCACCCACACACCAAGTGTTACTTGTGCTGAATTAGTCCCTGTCACCCATTGTTTGAGTGGGGGCAGTGCGATGGACGGTTCCTTCCCTGTTACTTTGGTCACTTCTAGTGAACCATTTTCGGCAGACCCTCTAGAGAAATTAACAAATCTCATTTCAGGGCAAAGTGGATTAGAGAATATCACTTCAATACCACAAGAAGATGTCTCTGCATTACTCTCAGTACTTGTTTATCAACATCAGTTCGACACCTCATTCATTTCCGATAGTCTACCAGATTGGTTACCCCCAACTGAAATTGAAGTCACAATATTACTTCCTGATTGGATTTCTTCTGATGTGGGTGATCCGCGTTCAATCACTCTTTCTGCATCTAGTGCAAGCGGTGAGGAAACACCCTTGGCGATAACTGGGCCAAATCCATATCATCGTCATTGGAGTGATCCGATTTGCGATGTTTCAGCCGCGTGTAGTGATTCCAGCCCTGACTTGATTTGTCAATCAGATTGGCGTTCTTGTATCAAAATACACACCGTTCTTCATCTCCCCGAATTTGAGGTTCATGAGTGGAGCCAAGAAATTGAATTGGCAGTGGAAGGACAGATTTCAGTTGAGTTGTATAGGATAGAAGTTCCACAAGTTTTGATTGAGGATACAGGATTAGAAATCGAAACGATTCCTTCAGATTTAATCCGCCACATAATTGCATATGGTGATGAGCAGGAGGGCGGTGTTAACGGATTACTCGGCAAAACAATTGAGGTTCCCTTAGGAGACGAAATACACCAACTTGAGCTTTCAAATGATGGTTTACAAGCATTTGCGAACTCACTTTCTGATATGATGAATGATAAAATCTCAACTATGCAAGAATCAGACGATCTATTGACTGTGGACCTTTCTAGTCTTCACTTTTCTGCTTCAGTTGATAGAATGGAGAGGCCATATAACGGTATCATCAATGACGATAAGCCAATTAAGTTCATTTTGCAATTAGATAAAACCATGATTAGAGCAAAATACCTCGACGGTGCAATTACTATCAGCACATCCTCAGCACAGGGGGCGATTCCATCGTTGATGAATGGAATGTTAGATGTCTTTAATATCCGAAATGCTGGGGAATCTGATGGCGTGGTTACATTACCTCCTGAGCCGGTTGTCGAAGAAGTTTCACCAATATTTATGGTAGAAGATGTTGATAGTGGAACTGACTCTAATATGGATGGCAACTCAAACAATGACCAAGATTTGGTGATTCGACCTGCTTTGGTTTTTGAGTTAACCATGCCAGCAGGTTTGCATTTGGAGTTTACATCTTCATTAGGTAGGGATGAGCAGAATACAGTTGAAGGAAATCGACAACATATTTTGTATCGCGCACCACTTTGTATAGGTGAAAATACCAATAATTGTGAAGCCGAGCAAAGCGACGAAGTCAGTCTGCAATTCACTGTTGGTTATGGATTCATAATCCAAGAATTGATGTCATATTTGTTTGTACTTTTGGCAATAATTTTCATATTATTTTATCTGCGTTCAAGACGCAAGAAGAGAAAGCGGTTAGCAAAAGAACAGACTCTAATTCAGGTACGTTCTGCCAAGTCAAATACCTATGAGGTTGAGAGAGAATTACTCGGGATTTCTCCCACAAGTGCAACAAGTGGAAGTGGTGCTGACATTGATTGGACTGCAGGTATCGATTTAGACGATGACAATTGGTGAATCTAAGAAAATATTAGTTTTCATCAGATATGACGCATAGCATCGTGAAGTTTGTGTTGTAATTGGATGTATGCATTTGCACATTCAGCCATGCCAAATCGGTGCAATGCTTCTTGCCAGCATTTCACGCGTTGTCTAGAATCAACCAATCCGCGCCAATACCAGTGTTGTGCAGATAAGCGCCTAGCGGTTGTCGTACCCATATCGGGAGGGTGTTCAACTGCGGCCAATATTTCGGCAATTTCCGAGTCCTTTTGTTGGTGAGCATGGTTGACCAATAGTAGCCCTAAAGCACATCTCCTGAGGGGGTTACTGGTTCTTGAGATAAGACTCATGACACGGCCCTGGTCACCTCCAAAGACCAAGGCGGCACGGGCAGACATTTCCTCAATCACAGGGTCATTGGGGCTGGCAGTAGTTGCTAAATCAGTGCGGATTTTTGCCGCCACTTCTGGATTTCCAGATTCTAGGGCTAATGAGTGGCGGATAGCAGCAATTGTGACCAAAGCCGCTTTTCGATTGTTTGCAGTTAAAGCAGAGAGGTCAACGTCTGAAATTTCTTTTTCAACAGCCTCCCGGGTTTTTTCGTCGGTTGTTCCGGGCAGTCTATCCTCGAGTCCGAGGATTAAACGGTTGAGCCGAATTTTTGAGGCTAGAGTTGGGTCTGCTTCTTTGAGGATTAATTTCTCCTCTTTTTTTGCTTCATCAAATTCTCCATGTAATCTCTTGATACGGGCGCTGAGCAATCGCCATTGTGTTTCTTTTTGTAGGTCTTTTTCACAATGGCTCAATTCCTTTTCAGCGATTTCACCCTCGCCTCTTTCGATAGCAACTTTTGCTGACAATAAGCGTAAACGATGAGCATCCGGAAGAATTTTGATGGCATCTGAAATGATTGCAGCCGCGGCAGCAGAATCAATTGTTAGCATATCTTGTATTCCATCTTCAAGAGAGATAGACAATTCATCTCCAGATTCTGAATTTGCTGCTTGAACCCTGTGATGAGCCTCATGCAGTCTTGCTTCTGGTTCAATCCTTTTAGCCCAATGTGTTGCTGCCGAAGAGTGAATTTCTTTCGCTTCGTTTTCCTTCCACATAGTGCGACGAACATTCCTCACAAGATGTTGAAGTTCGAGTGCTTCACCACTCCAGCGCAACAATGCCGCCTCATCAAGAGGCTCGACACCTTCATCGTTGGACATTTGGTCGGCCAAAATCGGCAAGGGTGAGGCGGCCAATTCATCTAAAGTTGAAATTTCCTCAGAAGGCAGTTTTTCCACCACATCAGTGCGAATAAATTCTTGAATTCGGTCATCTGCTTCTGGAAGCGAATGACCCGGTTGCCATAGTTTCAGTGCTAAAGGATGACCGCCAAGACCACTAATCACTTGCTGGGCAATAGATTCATCTAAGTCATCGGGAAGTAACTTTCTTGCATCATCTTCTGAGATTTCATCTATTTTGAAAATAGTTCCAGTTGGGATTGGCGATGGGGCTCTACAACCGATGGCAAGAGTGACATCATCACTCTCTGCTAATATCTCCAGCAAAGCCATCACATCGGCTTTATGACGCTCGTGTACTGCTTGTAGTTCATCAACTACAAACAATTTTTTCTTAGCAATTTCAAGCACTGCCGAAAAGGCTGCCTCGACATCCTTCGGTCCATCTTCAACAGCCAATAACTCAGACGAAAATCTGCCAACATCATGGAATGATTGCACTGTTATCCAATTCACATTCCAGCCATCAGAAAGTGCATTTTCCGCCAATACTCTTAGCAGCGAGGTTTTCCCAATTCCTGGCAGCCCCACAACTTGTAATGTCGCACCATTCTCCAGCACATCCATCATTTCAAGAAGGAATTTTTCCCTACCGTGAATATGTGTGAGTCCTGGCATTTGCCCTTGAATTTCTCCACTTGTTTCTATTTCATCTTCTGGTTCTAATTCTGCAACCATTTTTCGGCCTTTTTCAGTAATATGTACAACCGTTCGTTTCCTATGCCCCCCACCAATGACATGGGTTTTTCGAGTATGGACAAGCCCATCCTTTTCTAGTGAAGAAATAGGTGGATTCAGTGCTGAGCGCACTACGCCTAACTGGTCTGCTAAACCGGGAAGGGAGAGTTCACGAGGCACATCCCAAGCACCCTCCAATGTGTCAGGGAATGTAGACAGAAGTCGCAGAAGTCTGGTCTGCGCCTCGGTGAGCATGGATTGCGAGGCAAGGCGTGGGTTCATTTCCCTTCACCTTCCCCGATTGTCTAATGTCGGTGGATGCATCGAAGTTGCATCTGCCCTCAAAGCCGGGTGTATATCTCTTCAAGCGCGACGATGGAAGAGTCCTGTATGTTGGTAAAGCAACAGTATTGAAAGAGCGGGTGAAATCTTATTTTTCAACTAATCCGGACCGTAATATGATACCTAAAATGGTTGAGGAGGCTGACAACGTAGATTGTATTGTAACTCCAAATCCGCGCGAAGCGCTAACATTAGAGCGTGAACTTATTCGTAGTCATAAACCAAAATACAACTCATTGATGACCGATGATAAATCATATCCATTTATCGCTATCACAGATGAAGAAGTGCCGCGAATCATTTACACGCGCCATCCCCCGAAAAATTCGAGGTTGTGGGGGCCATTTCCTGATGCAGGGGCAGCCAAACGAGTAATCCAACTATTGAGACGCCAATTCGGGGTCAGGGATTGCCCTACTTTACTACCGCAAGGCTGTTTGGCAATGCATATTGGATTGTGTTCCGCACCTTGTATTGATGCAACAGGATATGATCAACAAGTTGAGGCGGTTACTCAAGTGATGGAAGGAAATGCTGAGTCACTTCTGACCACATTGCAAGAGGATATGGATTCAGCAAGCGAACAAATGCAATATGAAGAGGCGGCAAGAAGCCGCGACATAATCGCATCAGTTCAGAGAACACTGTCAAAAAAAGTGGTTTCAAGCAGGTTTTATCAAGATGTAGACGCCATTGGATTTGGTAGCCGTGGCGACCTTGGTGCAGTAGTATTTCTGCACGCAAAACAAGGAGTAGTTACTGGAAAAACACACTATCCACTCTTGCACAGAGGAGATGTTTCAGAATCCATAAGTCTCATCTTATCCGAACACTATTTTTCGCGTCGACCACCAGCCAAAATTCTCACTCCAACACCGATTGGTCAGCAACTACAAGATTGGTTGAAAGAGCGTCGAAATGGTGCTGTTGAAGTCAGAGTTCCAATCCGCGGTGAGTTAGCAACTCTCAGGGCATTAGCAGACCAAAATGCTGAGATGCAGGCTCAAAGGGCTGTTGATAAGCGAGCCGCTGGAAATCTTGAAAATCGCTCGGCTGTGGAAGCAGCAGAGTACCTAGGGATGGAGTCATTAGATGTCGTAGTTTGCTTTGATATGGCACAACTTCAAGGGTCAGAAAAAGTAGGTGCATGTGTGACACTGCGAGGCGGTAGACCAGATAAAAAGGAATATCGCACATTTCGTGTTAAAGGAGAAGTATTCGACGACCTCAGGATGATGAGAGAGGTAGTAGAGAGGTGGTTAAAACGCCAAGATGAATGGCCTGATTTACTACTTATTGACGGTGGTGAAACGCATCTTTCAACAATTTCTGACCTACTTGAAAAACATGGTTTGAAAGAGCGTATTCCACTTGCTGCACTAGCCAAAAAAGAAGAGACATTGTACCGTAGAGGGAAATCTCCAGTGGTACTCGATAGGCGAGGTCGATTACTGGTATATGCTCGTGACGAAGCTCATCGTTTTGTCAATAAATTTCACAGGAAAAGAAGAGGGAAAACCGCTTTACTTGACCCCTTAGAGGAGGTTGAAGGCTTAGGTGCCAAAAAATTGCAGGCGCTTCTCAGACACTTTGGAGGGAGAAAAGGCATTGACCATGCAAGTCTAGTTGACCTAATCCAAGTCCCTGGGATTGGAAAGGAATTAGCGAAAAGAATCCATAGCCACTTGCATGATTCTTAGATTTCTGCGCCAATTAAAGTTCGAGTTTCGGTAATCCCCTCGATGGTTCGGATATTTTCTACAATACAGCGGGTAAGGGCAGCATCATCATCAGCCTCGATTTTGGTGATGATGTCAAATTCACCGAAAACGCCCCAGCGCCCAGTGACGAGTTCAATGCTGTCAAGGGCTGAGCGAACATCTCGCTCAAATCCCGCTTTAGTAATAATTAGAACAAATCCGACAGCCATCATATCACCTCAATAATCCACCGCAATTAGTGTCTCAGTTTCGCGTACACCGTCAATTTGGCGCAACTGCTTCATCAGAATAGAAGTCAAATTTTTTGAGTTTTCACACTTAACAATTGCAAGTAAATCGTATTCGCCGTAAAGGGCGTGTGTTTCAACCACTTCAGCGAGATCAACGAGGGATGAATATACCTCTCTTTCGCGGGCCGGCTCGGTTTTTAGGAGGATGAAAGCCGTCTCCATGTTTGCCGCCGACTGACCACCCCATCATAATCTCATCTGTTAGTAGAAGGTGTCTTTGAAGAGTATAATTTTGCTCAGAATCCCCGTGTTCCATACATGGGTTTATCATCTCGCACCTCTATACCTCAGAATGATGGGGGAATCAGGTAGTGATGTCTTAGGCCGCCTCGGTGGCAGGGATTTGAATGAAGATGGGAGAATAATTAATCTCGTAATAGTGGGTTCAAGCAGATTTTATGATTTCTCTGTTGTGGAAGAAGCGCTTGAAGAATGGACCGAGAAAGAAGCCCACCCTGATTTAGTCATCACAGGTGGCGCGAGTGGGGTAGATTACCTAGCCGAACGATGGGCTGAAAACAACAATGTCCCGCACGCGGTTTTCAATGAAGAATGGGGTTCCCCAAGAAAGGGATTGGAGGATGCAGGTCGCACCGAAGCACCCACATCTCTTACCCATCGTTTGCTTGATGCAGCAACTGATCTCATCGCCTTTCCCTCACCTACGAGTAAGTGGACTAGAATTGTGATTGAAATGGCAGAGGAGCGTGGAATTCCTTTCACCGTTGTTGCAGTTGATTGAGCAAATTTTTTCAGAATTTAGGTAAACTGAACACATATTTCCCCTGACTTTCTAACAAGACACAAGAGGGGAATCATCAAACATGGTGTGCGAGGCGTGGTCTTAGTATGGCTAGAGGTGTGAGAACTGCTATCATCTTCTCGATGATGATGACACTTACCTCACTTGTATCTGTTTTACCAGTTGATGAAAATTCACAATTAGTTTCCGATGATGAATCTCTGTCTACTTCCTCAAAGGCGTTGATAATTTGGTCAGGCACGATGGATATCAACAATGACTTCACAGTTGCCGCAGGTGATGAATTACGAATTTATGCCGGGACAACTCTACAAATGGGTCCAGGCGTTCGGATTTATGTTGATGGAAAAGTTGTAGCCGATGGTACTGCTGCTGACCCAATTACTCTCCAAGTTCAATCAGGATTCACTTGGCACGATGGATTTCAATTCAATTCATCCAGCCGTAATCGGGGCTCATCCCTGAGAAATGTAACCTTCAATGATGCTCAATTTGGCATTACGATTTTCAATAGTGATCCAGTTATTGAGGATGTTTTATTCAACAATGTTGACTTAGTTGCAATCGATTTGTTTGATTGGTCGAACCCAGTTATTCGACGAACCACATTTGCAGGAGGAGGCCAAGATGTACATGGAAGCATGACCAATTGGCGCTATGGAATCGGGCTTTCTATCGGCGCAGGTTCAGCACCATTTGTTGAAGATGTCAACTTCACAAGTCAAATCACACGCGCAATTTCATTTTGGGGGAATAGTGGTGGTGTCATTCGTGGTGTAAATATCACCAATGTAGGTGGGGCAACAATGAATATTTCAGCAGCAATCTTCGTTGAAGATTCTCTACCGCTAATTGAAGACGTCATCATCTCAAAGTGTGATAATGGAATTTATGTTCTTCACGCGACTGATAACCTAATCACTCGCCCCGTTGTTAGAAATGTTGTAATTGGTGACTCACAATATTCTGCAGTTATGATGACAAAAACAGACCGTTCAAATTATTCAACCTACATGATGGGGCGATTCCACAATTTGGAAGTATTTGGAACAGGTGGACCAAACTCATCATCTCCTGGTTTGGCATATGGAACAGTTTTCCTCAACACTAGTGGTGGTTGGTTTGAGAATTTGAATATCCATGATAATACAATCAACGGTGTAAAAATGTACATGACCGACCCATCTACGAGTTTCATAAACACCTCAATAACGCGTTCTGGTGCGCTCATAGGGGGTACAAACGAGCGTGCAGGGTTCTTCATGCGTAGTAGTAGTAACGGTGGGCCATCAATCCAAAATCTAACCGTTTCAGAGTCTCCCGGAGTTGGAATATTTGTTTCTAAAGGTGATGTTAGTGGGTCAGACTGGGTCACTGAAAATAACGGAAACGAAGGATTACTTGTTCAAGATGCATTCCCGTCTATTTCAAACATTTTATCACAAAATAATGGCTTTTCAGGGTTACGCGTAAGTAACTCAAATAGGTTAGCCTTGCAAAACTTTGAATCCCGTTCTAATGGCTATTCCGCCGCTAGTGCTCAGAATGGTGCAGGGATGGTTTTTGTTGAAAGTAATCAATATGGTATGTTTACAGGAACTAATGTACAATGCGTTCAATGTAAATCAATTGATGATAATTGGGCAGCCCTAAGGGTTCAGGATTCAGTCGATATTCAATTTGTGGATTTGGAAGTTCATGACCCTAATGTAGTTCAAGGTCAGTCAGCGATAATCATTGATGATTCAAACATGAACTGGGACGGCTGGGTCGATATTGATGGCGCTGAAATCTATGCAAATCTATCGGCAACAGCCCCGGTCATTTTGCTTGATGACACCGATGCAAGACTCGAGGGAATCAATCTTTATGGGAACCATTCAGGAATTCAGTGGACTGGCAGAACTCTTGACTCAAAGTTGGGTAACAGCACGTTGACTGGAAATAATTGTTTATCGGTATCAAATCTACCAAAACTGAACACATGGGGCTTAGATGTTTCAGGGTGTACAGGTAGTGTAGCGATTTCAGGCAGTGACCTAAATCTAACAGATTACGTTCAGGGTAGCGTACCATTTTCGATTACAGGCCAGAGTTATGTTCGGTCAATTTCCAGCCAAGTGACGATTCCTTCATTGGCGCCAAGTGTGACCTTTGATGAAATGTGGTTTGTTGATTTGTGGGTTGTTAATCAATTTAGCCATGGTTTACCATATGCGATGGTAAATGCGTCATTTTCGCAATTTGAAAGTGATTTCTCTATTACAGTTCCTTACGGCGGGAACCAACTACTAGGTCCCTTTGTAGGACAAAGGCATACACTAACAGGTTCGTCTGCAGTGACGGACTTTTCTACTGAATGTTGGTATGATAACACACAAGGAACAACTGGACCAGATGCACTCAATCAGGATTTGATGATGCACTTGTGCACAATCACTCTTGTCAATCAACCACCACTTATTCTCTGGGATGAGCCATTGAATGGGACAGTGACTAGTTCAGGCGCGGAAATCTGGTTCAACGCCAGCAACTCATGGGATTTGGACAACGACCCAATCACATTCCAATGGACTAGTGATATTGATGGTGATACTAGTGTATTTTGCAATCCATTTATGGGCGGAGTTGTGCCGGGGGATATGTTAGTCAACGGTCCAAATGCGGGGCAAGGTCAAGGGGGTTGTACTCTCGTAGATGGTGAGCACCAGATTACTTTACAAGTCTGTGATGACCAAGGAAATTGTGCAAGTGAGACGCGGACAATCGAGTTCGTAAATCTGCCGCCTTCGGTCATTGTACAGACCACACCTCCTCTTGACTGGGATGGGGTACTGCGCCTCAACTACACAGAGAATCTCCATGTCAACGCTAGTGATACAACTGATGCAGAAGGTGATTTGATTCAAACAGGCGAATGGACCGAATATGAGCAGGCTGGTATTGGAGTCACAACCAATTATCCGCTTGAGTGGAATAGGACATTTGAATTCGCACCAAGCAGAGAGTTCACCTACACGATGGCCTTCTCCGACGGGCTCAACCCAATTGTGTACTACAATATCTCAGTGGAGGTTCAGAATGAATATCCGCATCCCTCTTTCACGGTCAATCGTGACTCAAATTTCTCGCAATCAATCGTTACGTTTGATGGCTCAGCATCCTTTGACCCCGAAGGTGATGAGATTGATGCTTGGTGGAATTCTGATATTGATGGTGACTTGAATACATCAATGACCACCCCTCTGATTTGGACCGGGTATCTCAGCCAAGGAACACACACCATCAGTCTGCGACTTTCAGATGATGATTCATACCATATCAATCAGTGGTCAACACCATTTGAAGTTGAGGTCGAGGTGCTAAATTCCCCTCCTCTTTCTCACATTGAATCACCATCCCCCAGCGATAGTATTGAGTCAGCCGACCTTGTCCTTTTCTCAGCCTATGGTTCTGGCGATTGGGATGCACCCTGTGCAGAAGCATTCCCGGAAATGTCAACTGGTTGGTTGTGTAACCCCGGCTCTCCGTCTATGCCCGATACGGTAACTCCTGAATGGACTAGCAGTTTACTGAGTGAACCATTTGGTGGTGATTGGCAGGTAGAGGCTCGATTACCTAGTGGCACGAATGTAGTCACCCTCACAGTTTCGGATGGAGTAAATACCCCTGTGACCGATTCTATTACAATCGAAGTGTCTACGAGTGCCCCGATTCTTGTACTGAGTTCACCTGATGATGGAATCGAGGTTGTAAGCAATGAAGTGGTACTTTTTGACCCTCAACAATCATGGGACCCGGATGGCGATAACTTTACTTTTAGCGTAACTTCTAACTTGCTTTCTGAACCCATACTCGATGCTGTAAGTCCAAATTTCTGGTATTCAAGGTATGTTCCTTCAGGCGATCACACTCTTACGTACACTGTTACAGACGAGACTGGAATGAGTAGAAATGAGACGCGTTCTTTGAAGGTTCTAGCGTCTCCACCTATGGCTATTATTTCCTCGCCCCAAGAGGGGGAAACAATTTCTCCCGGTGCAAACATTTTTCTAAATGCTAACGAATCATGGGATGCAGATGAAGATATAATTCTCTATCGTTGGTACCTTGGTCAAGGTGCATCTGCTGTATTGTTGAATGAGACGGAGATGGGTAATCAGACTTTGGCTCCAGGAACACAGTTGATTTCACTTCAGGTGAAAGATAGCCGAGGCTCTTCAACTTGGGCGTTTGTCAATATTACTGTTGAAGATTCGTGGCCGGTTTTGGATGATTTGCTGGTAGAACCGGGCACGTTGACTGCTGGTGTTGAATCAATCATTACTACGCGTGCTTTCGTTCTTGATGCTGATATGACAACTTGGGAGTGTGTGGGTTGGGCATCTCAGGGTGGAATCGAGACCGAATTTTCACTTTCCGATGATGGTGCAAACCCTGATGATGTTGCTAGTGACAGCACATGGACTGGCCAAGTGAGAGTTACACCAGGTCGTGATGGTTGGGTGAACATTGAGGTAATCTGCCGCGATGGGCCACAAGAAGAGCCACATCTTTCGAATCGCCTTTCATCGACTATCAGAGTCGAAGGTGCTTCACAGCAATCGTCATTCTTTGATGTCATAATGGATAGTACAGTTGCCATAATTCTTGGTCTTCTTGGATTAGCTGTTGGTGGTGGGGTAATCTACACATTTTCCCGTAAACGCCGCCTTGCTGCTGATTTGCAAATGATTGAATCATGGGGTGTTGGTGGTTTTGGTGATGAAGATGGAGATTCTCCATTTGATGAAGATTCTGATACCATAGGCCCAGTAGGTGATGAAAAACCTCTTGACTTCACAGAAGAAGTAGACGGGGAACAAAAATCAGATGATGATATACCATCGATGGTTGAACTTGATTGAGATTATTTTGTTAAATCCAATCAAAGAATGTGAGACATATCCCATTGATTTTCAGATTGATTATTTAGCGGTACACCTAATTCTTCAGCCTGTTTTTTGTTTACCGGAACTCGCATCCTTAGAATGGATTGGCCCCATATTTTTCCTTGTGCATCAAGCCTCAAGGAAGTCGTCGCACCGCCGCCTAACCCTCCTCGCAAAAGGCAATTAATTGCTCCAATCCCGGGCATTGGCCACACCGAAATTAAACCAGTCACCGAGTCACCATACCACTGGTCGAGTAGTTTTGGAGTCACAGAAAGTTCGAGGATTTCTAGCCACATTTTTTTGTGGGCGATAAGCCCGATGTTGAATGAGTCTCCTTTGTCACCAGATCTCCCATGGGCCAAATTTGAAAGAGGAATCCAAACAGTTTCGCTCAAATTTCCACCTCTTTTTCTTTTTGAATTGTCAGGTCAGTAATAGAGTCATTTCGTTCCCATCCCAGTTTCTTCACCAATGGACGGGTCCACTCTCGCTCATCAAGTTCATCTTGAAGTCTGGAGATGAAACCTCTTGTTCGCCTGCGAATAAAATGGAATCGTTCACTTTCTGCTGAAATGTGAAGATGGGTGAGAAGTTCAATTTTCACCAATGACTCGACAGATTTTCTTGAGATTAGAGTCGGCCAAAATTGTAGTTGGCGGCGTGGTTTAGGCCTAGCCCCATACCCACCTACTCCAGCAGGTCCAGTCAGTACGAGGGGAGCAACTTCTTGGGTAAAATCAGTGATATCTCTGCGATTAGGACTTGTTACTGCCCATCGCAGCATGATTTCTGGTGGGTTCAGTAGGGGGAATAATTCTTGCCGGATGTTTTTGGGTAATGTCACACCAGATCCAATGAATTCGGTGTGAATCTCTAATTCTTCTAAGGCAGAGAGTCGGGCTCTCAGAGCGAGATCACAAGCGTTTGCTCTTGCGATGGCATGTGGCCCACTGACGAGTAGTGAGGATGATGCAAACCAACCTCCTTCTACAGCGGCACTGACTTTCAGAGATTTAGGTTCAGGTTTGCCAATAGCGCCTTTTACAATCACCACATCCTCAGATTCATCTTCAATGCTGATGTTTCTCATATCAACTATTACATCAGGTGTGATATATTCTTCTGGGTCTCCGATTTCGTAGATTAGTTGTTCAGCAACAATCTTTCTATTCACCATTCCACCTCCGGCTTTTCCCCGAGTTATTTTGACATCACTATTTAGATAGATTTCAGCAATCGGTAGAGTTAGGGTAGCAAGGTTTGGTACTTCACCCCAGTTAGAATAATTTCCACCAGAAACCTGAGCGCCGCATTCTATCAAATGTCCGGCAATGGTCCATTGTGCTAGAACATCAAGAGGATTTGTGATATGCTGTGGTGCCCAATCTACGACAGGTGATTCTCGAGTCAAGCCGAGTTGAAAGGCGTTGTAGGCCCATCCTGCTGAATGTAACATACAACCGACTAAAAGACTCGCATCAGCAACCCGCCCGGTGATAATGATATCAGCACCGATTTCCAGTGCTGATGCGATTGGGCCGGCGCCGAGATAGGCGTTTGCAGACATCATCTCGACCCCATTATCAGATAATTTTTCGCCAGTCTCAAAATGAGTTAGGTCTTCCCCATTAGCCAATAGATAATCAAGTCGGGGAAGAATATCGTCACCTGATATCACCGCAACCTTACATTCATGCCAACCTATTTTTGACGCTTGTTCAAGAACCATCCTTGCACAGGATTCTGGATTTGCACCACCTGCGTTAGTTACAAGTTTCACCGATTTTTTTCGTAGAGCATCAATTCCGCCTGCTGCCAGCCATAACTCTAGGTCGGTTGCCCAGCCAGAACTGGGGTCTCGACGCTTCTGTTTGGTCATGATGGAGAGAGTCAATTCAGCGAGGTAATCAATAATCATATAATCCAAATCATCGCTTTTGAGGAGGTCCACAGGTGCAAGTGGTCTATCACCCCAAAATCCGCCTCCAGAACCAATCCTTATCGGCTCTTCAAAAAGAACCGCAACATCGGATTTACTTACAGCCAAAGTCCTCTACCCGAATTTTATTACTACTGTGTAGTAAATTAACATACGAGTGACTCCGCTAACAGGTGGTGTTGGTAGCAACACCGAATCTTTACGCCTTATTCTTCAGGTCCCCAAGGAGAGCGGGTTCGATTTAGTCCAAATCGCTTGAGATAAAGGAAGATTAGATTCTTTCTACCATCAGCCCAAGTATTGATTTCAGCATCGCCAACTCTTGGACGATATGGCACTGAAATCTCAATTGCCTTTTTCTTGCCAAAACAGCGACGCGCATTGATTTTCATCTCTTCTGAAAGTGGCATTCCATCGTTGGTCGGCCTCATTTTCGGGTTATCCATGATGCGCTTGTAAAACACCCACATACCGGATTGGGAATCATGAATCCCATACCAGAACAACATGCGAGCAGTGAATGATAAAGCCCAATTACCAAAACCGTGCATACCTGACATGCTGCCTTCCTCAGCTCTTTTTAGGCGGTCACAGGTGATGAATTCCAAATCTTCTTCAACCAGTTTTCGTACTAATCCCGGTACTTCTTCACCAGGATATGTACAGTCAGCGTCCATTGTTACGATAATTTCCCCTGGCGCCATAGCAAACCCTGTTCGATATGCTCTACCGTAACCCTTGCGTGGCTCAAGATATACTTGTGCGCCTTCTTGCTTAGCCAATTCTCTTGTTCTGTCAGAGGAATTACCATCAATAATTAAGAAATCAAGTTTTTCACACCATCCATCAGAGGGTACAGACCTAATCGTATCAACGATTGCAGCCTCTTCATTTCGGGTTGGTATAACCACAGTCACATGCACCGGAAGTGTATCAGACATCTCTGTCACCAAACCGCCGACTGCCCCATCTCTCTTGAATGGCTCTATTGGATGAACTGTCAAGGAATCGCTTGAAAACGATGGCCTAAGTGGCCGTTATGCCTGAAATGGCAACGGAGGTGAGAAAATGCACGTGGCGATGTTGTCTGGGGAGTATCCGCCCCGTTGGGGCGGGATGGGCTCAACTGTCTTTCATCTTTCAAGTGCGTTAGCAAAAATGGGCCACAAGGTGACGGTGATAACGCGCCGCGATTCTCAGGCTATAAAGAATCCATCTTTGATTCCTAAATTAGATGGCGTGAATGTTGTGATGGTGAAATGGGCAAAAATACCTATGGCGTTCACACGTTCTTACGGCCGACATGCGCTCAGAGAATTGTTACGACTTCACAAGGTTGAACCAGTTGATGCGGTACATGTGCATGCACCAATGATTTCGTGGACCGAGAAACAATTTGCTCAAGTACGGGCTGAAATAGGTAATGTGACTACAACTTTGCATGGTTCATGGCTTGGTGAGAGGGATGGAATGCTGCGTGCAGCAAAATATGGTGAGTCAGCAACGTGGAAGAATCCAAACGATTTGGCGATACTTTTGTCGGCTAAACATTATGCAAAATACGAGCGTGCAGCAGTGCGTGGGTCAACGGTGTGCGTGGCAAATTCTGAGGCAACGAAGCGAGATTTTGAAGAGAGATACAATCCACCACAAAATTGGCGTGTCGAAGTTGTAAGATGGGGCGTTGATATTGACATGTTCCGTCCGCAAAATCACGATGATGAAGATTCACAATTAGCGCATGAAAAAATGCGCAGTCGTTATGGCCAACCAGACGAAGCAGCACTCCGCGGTGCTGCTGATACGAAGACTCCTCTATTGTTAGCAGTAGGGCGATTAGCAGGCCGAAAGGGATTTCGAACCCTGCTCAGAGGCATGCCTGAAATTTTGGCAAAAAATAGTGGCGCGCATCTGGTGATTGTTGGACGCGGGCATATGCGAAAAACTCTATTGAAGCAGGCAAAAAATCTAGGTATTCAAGATTCAGTAACAATAGAATCCGGGATGCCATTTTCTGACTTGGCACAGTTGTTCAGATCTGCTGATTTGAGTATTTACCCTTCACTTTATGAGGGTCAGGGATTAATCCCACTAGAATCTATGGCATCTGGTACTCCTTGTGCTACTGTAAACGATGGTCCTTTACCTGAAATGGTAGATGAAAGTGTAGGCGGTTTATTTGAGGTTGGGAACCCAAATTCACTCGCTAATACAGTCAACAATCTTCTTGGAAACCCAGAAATTATTCCCGAGTTGGTGGCGAATGGGCGAAAAAGGGTGACTGATGAATACACATATCGTCTAAATGCAGAAAAATATGCAATTTTTTACGCAGAATGAGATAATCTCTTTCTCAAGTGGCGTAAAATCTTCTCATCATGCCTGCAAAGTGGTTATCACCATGAGGGATGCCTAAGGCATCCAATGCGAGCCGGGCTACGTGTAATTGCGATTTTCATTGCCCTTACTCTCATCCCAATTCCTACAGTTTCTGCAGACAACTCAATCTCAACTGCCGCTCTTCTAACAGACGGCTCTACTAGTAGTGGTGCTGTAGACGCAGATGGTGACACTACGGATTGGTGGAAAATAGAAGCCTGGACCGGCGATTCAGTGAGCCTCAGTGTGAGCACATGTTGCCATGGAACCTTTGATGGTTATGATGGACAAATGGGAATTTACGATTCCGCTGGAAATGAGTTGACATCAACGAATTTCGCAAATGATGGAACCAGAAATATTGCAGCCACTGCAACATCACATGACTGGTATTTTTTCCGTATTAAAGCAGTGCCAGATGGATGGTTTTCAAGTCAATTCGATTACGATGTAACTCCCCAACTCCAGACTGGATACCGAGATACCGATGAGGACGGATTTACCGACAATAACGATGATTGTGATACCACGCCTGGCGATTCAACATCTGATAGGGATGGTTGTCCAGACTCTGACGGGGATGGATATAGTGACCCTAGTTCTGGGTGGACTGTAACTCAAGGGGCCGATGCTTTCCCTAGTGATGACACTCAATGGCACGATTCAGATGGTGATGATTTTGGTGACAATCCTGCACCTGCAAACAATCCTGATGGTTGCCCAGACTTCTACGGACATTCAACACAAGACCGAAACGGGTGCACTGATAGTGATGCCGATGGTTGGTCCGACCCTGACCCGACATCGCTCTGGTCGGACTCGCCTTGGTATGTTTCAGACGGTGCTGACGCATTTTTCCAAGATGATACTCAATGGCATGATACTGATTCAGATTCTTTTGGTGACAATTGGGCAGACGTGAGTTGGGGAGTATTGAGAGATGGAACAGGGATTGGAGAATTTGTTGAAAACGCAACTCGCCCTGACTTTTGCCCTACAAAATGGGGCAATTCTACAGAAGACCGATTTGGTTGTGTAGATAGCGATGGTGATGGTTGGTCAAATCCAAGTGTGAACTGGACGCACGACCCAGCGCTTTGCCAGAGCGAAGAAACTCACTGCGCCGACGCTTTCCCCAATGACCCAACTCAGTGGGCAGACCGAGATTTGGATGGTTTTGGTGATAATCCGCTCGGTACAGACCCTGATGCTTTCCCTGACAATCCAACCCAGTGGCTCGACACAGACGGGGATGGTTATGGGGATAACACGGCAAATGGTGCTACGCAGGCTGATAACTTTTCAAATGAGCCAACTCAGTGGGCTGATTTAGACGGGGACGGATACGGAGACAACCTTTCGGGTTCTCAACCGGATTCTTGTGTCAATAGGATTGGAAGTTCTCATCAGGACCGATTTGGATGTCCCGATTCAGATGGTGATGGATATTCAAACCCTGACGGAAATTGGTTAGCACATCCATCTGGATTTGGCGACGCGTTCCCTGAAGAAATCACGCAATGGCATGATGTTGATGGCGATGGATTTGGAGATAACCAAGAACCAGGTGCATGGCAATCTGATTCCTGTGTTGCAACCTTTGGTAAATCATATCGCGATCGGTGGGGCTGTCCTGATACAGATGGCGATGGCTCTTCGGATGCTCAACCAGAACTTGGTTGGTTAGCAAATCCATTTGGTGAGGCAGATGCGTTCATCAATGACCCGACCCAATGGGAAGACATTGATGGAGATGGTTTTGGTGATAACCAGGCAGCAGGGGCAACAAGTCCGGACCGGTGTAAGGAAACACCCGGGACGAGCCGCGAAGACCGTCATGGTTGCACAGATTCTGACAATGATGGGTATAGTGACATGGGCGACAGATTCCCGTATGACCCTAGTCAATGGGCAGATTCGGATGGCGATGGATTTGGGGACAATAGTTTTGGCCACCAATCCGATGCTTGCCCCTTTGAGGAAGTGAGCCTTGGGGTATCACTGATTGATCGTTTAGGATGCCCTGATATTGACCGAGATGGTTACTCAGACCCTGATGAGACATGGTTAGCAAATCCAGAGGGAGAAGCAGATGCATTCCCGAAGAATCGTCTACAATGGTCTGACCAAGATGGTGATGGATACGGTGACAACACCATGGGAAGTCTAAGAGATGACTGCCCTACAGAGGCAGGCACCTCGTCCATTGATTTGCAAGGGTGTCCAGATTCCAACAGCGACGGTTTCAGTGACTCATACGGAACCATCAACGCTCACATTTCATTGATGTCAGAAAACCCGTCATCTTCGATATTCACATTCCTTCCTCCGCTTATTATTTTCTTGTTTACATTCCTCTTCGTAACGGCTTTGCGCAAGGAGGACGGGGGTGAACTCCTTGAGTAAACAGAATGTAGCATTTTTGTCACTTATTGTATTATTAATGCCTATTTTTGCCTCTGCAGTTTCAGCCCAAGATGCACCTCACATTGGGGTTGATAGTTCAAGAGCTGACAGGCTAGATTTAGACAATGATGGCGATAGAGATACCATCAGAGTCGTTTATCTTCTCAACACGACTTCACACTATGCCGAAGCAGCAGTTCAAATCGATGTGGAGCATGCCGGCATGACACTCACTTTCTGGGATAATCTAACGTTTAACCGTACTACCCCTTATTTTGGTTCAACAGATGTTCAGGCTTGGGGTGATGGTACTTTTATTGTTAGAATGAAGGTATGGGACGCTGAGACAAACATGATAGTTTTCTCAGAAGATTTTGGTGAATATGAGTTGATGGCGAGCCTCTCTGCCCCATACTTAAGATTTGATTTAGAGGCAGCACCTACGATTTTCCTGGGTGATGATTGTGTGGTTGAAAGAGTATTCCTTGATGAGATTGGTGACCTTTATGGCGCAACTGGTGTTATTTCTCTGAGCGGTACACCTTGGCTAGTTCCTAGTGACCTTTCAGATATTGATTGCTCAACATGGCCTGCTCGTGATTATCACTTGGAAATGTTTTACCAGAACACTCTAGGATTCTCAACTTCAACAACAAAAGATTTCACTATTCACTCTCTGCCTCCACCAGTGTTCACACTCAATGTAACCGGAAATAATGACGAAGTTGGCTCGCCATGTACTGTGGCAATCGAGCCATCAATTGGAACTGTGATGGCATTGATGACTGTTGATTGGGAAATTACTGACCCTCGAGGAGAAGATGTTTCAGTTCCTGGATTTTCAACAGTTGATTGCCGTCTATGGCAGGTAGGATTCAGCAAGGTCAGAGTCACCGTGACTTCACCAGAAGGCCAATCAACTCGAGGGGCATTCAATTTGGTTCGCTTACCACCTATTGGTGAAGTATCTGCTGAAGTGTTAGAAGCGGCAGGACCAGAAAATATGTGGCCAGAACGTTCGTTTGGTGAAGAATATGAACCAACACCATTCTTCGGCGAGTCAATATTAGCGGCCCAAGGGGTCGTATTGATTATCGGTATTGGGGTTGCAATCTTGTTGGGATTATTTGGCGGTGCAATGTGGAATCGACGCGGCGAGGAAGAAATGGCATATGGCGATGTTAATGCCATGGAATTAGAACCTGACTCTGATGGTTTACCATCTTACGTCGACCCAACTGGTGTTTATTGGCGACAACATCCCGATGGTGCTGTTGATTGGTTTGATCAAGTATCTGGGCAGTGGGTACCTTATTCCGAAGTATAAAATTGAATCAGAACAGGTGGCTCTAATCAATTGTTCATTGATAAGGTAGAAATCACCAGGAGGTAATGAGATGGATTCAGAATCAGCACAAGATGAAGACATTCTTTCTGGGGCAAAATCATTATGGAAAACGATTGGATTAGGTGCACTAACGGCAAGCATGTGTTGTTTTCCCAGTGTAATATGGGTTCTTTTTGCGGGTTCATCTGCGATAGTAGCAGCCGACCAATTATCGAATGATTTGTACTACGGAGTGGCTCGTCCGATTCTTTATTTAGTTGCGTTGGGAATGGTGATAGCAGGGTTAATCTTTCATTTCAGAAGCCGTGGAATATGCACACTAGACCATGCAAAAAGAGAGCGTCGTAGAATAGTTAACACATCTTTGGCAGTAATCACAATTACTCTTGTAACTTACATGGTCTGGAATTATGTAATCCTTGACCTAGTCGGGATTGCGTTGGGTTTACCATGGGTGTAGAATGTTTGCATAGGACTTGATTCAATTTGTTGAAATCAAAATTTCATAGATTGACGAATACAAATACTGGGCCGCCATGATGAACATTCAATCTCACATCACCTGCGGCTTTGTTTGATAATCCTCTAGTCGACAATCTTAATTTTTCATTATCAAGTTCCCACTGGCAATCTCTCAATGAAATTATGACATCTGTTAGGGAGAACAGGGAGAACGTTTCGATTGAAGAAAAGGTGCCATCAAATCCTTCAACAAATCTGAATACTAAAGTTCGATTAAGATGAGTTTTAATTTCAAGAGATGAATCAGCATCAGAAAGCGCTGCAAATACCGCGACTTGATGGTCGGGCCGACCACCCTCCACACCAATCACAACCACCTTTGTCCAACCTCGTTGTGCGCATAGGTCAAGTGCCTTTGCTAAATCACTCTCAGATTGCCCGTCTAAACGAAGAGTTTCTGCGCCCTCATTTTGTGCCCATTCTATATCATCATCTGTAGCTGAGTCAAGGTCACCAACAATGATGTTGGGTGAGATATTTAGTTGTCTCAAATGCTTGACTCCGCCATCGACTGCGATTACTCTTGAAGCCGTTTTACAAGCAGTTTTTATTGTGGAATTGTCACCGACTTCTCCTGCCGCAATCAGCAGTGTTACATCTTGTTCCACGATTGTCGTACTGGCCGCTAACTTATTCGTTTTGCTAGTCCAATGTAAGCCACATCTATTGACTACCCTTTTACAGGAACAATGTTTCCATCGGCCCCATGGGGGCCGAAAGAGTAGCAAGCAGAGAGTTGTTACTGCCTGCGGCATTGATTCTTTTGATGTTGGTTTCTGTACTGACTCCAATTCTCTCAATATCACCGAGTGGAGAATTATCTCTTGAGGAAAATGAAGTAATTGCCCCTAGCACTTCATTTTCAAATGGCAGTGGTGAGCAATTTGCAGGCCAAACTATGATTATCAACGCTACTGATTGGGTAGTTGATTCAACTCGAGGAATGGATGTCTGGCAAACAACTGCCCTCAATACCTCTCTAACTTTCGATGAAATAGAACTTTCAAGAGATGATAGAGGCAGAGCAAGAGGTTGTTTGCATCAGGATACAGGAGGTGTATGGATTGCCACTTTGGAATTTGGTGGTGACACCACTTTGACTCAAATTGATTCTGGCGGAGTAGAACTTGGCAAGAAATGTTCAATCATCGTTGATGAGCGTGAATTGATACATGTTGCATACACAAATGAATCAGGATTCCTCAGAGTGGCATATCAAAGAGCAAGTGGACTTTGGAATATGAGAACTATTCAAAATGAGAGCCAAGTCGCTCAAATTTCTATATTGCTTGATTCCGACGGGGCTGAGAATGTCCTTTGGCTAGATTCCGACAATGGACTTCATCTGTCATCATATGGAACGTGGTGGACCCACGAAGATTTGTTAGTGGGCACAAGGGTAGGTACGCAATATGATGCATTTATTGACGCTGATGATGCTCTACACATATTCTACAAAAATCTAGATACCACACAAATAATTCATGGGGTTTTAGACACAGATGGAAATTGGGATCTCAAATCTCTGACTGCCGGGCAAGGCCTTGGGCCAGCCATGTCATTTGCTGAGGACCCATCAACCGGCAACATCCAGTATGTTTACGGGTCTTCAAATTCTTCTGAGTTAACCATTGTACGTGATTTGACAGGACAAGAAAATGGTCGTCTTTCACCATCAATTGATACTTTGACGACTGGTGCAGTCAGTGATGAATATGCAACTCAAGCCATCAATGACCTTGATTTTGATTGTGACGGAACTGATGATTTGATTGTTAGCCGGCCGGCTGCTAATTCTGAAACAGGTGCTGTTGACATCTTTTGGGGCTCAGGGATGGGACTTTCATCTAACCCTGATTACAATCTTACAGGAACTGCCGGCGGAGATAGATTTGGCTCATCAATAGCCAATGCAGGTGATGTCAATGGTGATGGCTGTTCAGATCTTCTGATTGGCGCTATTGGCGCAACTAATAGTCTAGGATTTGCAACAGGAACATCTTACTTATTCTATGGTGGAAACCGCACTTATTCGACTGCAAATTGGTCCGACTCAGGTGAAGGAGGAGGAGATAAATTCGGTGGAACAGTTTCATCAGCTGGCGATGTCAATAACGACAGTTACGCCGACATTCTTGTTGCCGCAACTGGATTTACACAATCAGGTGGTGAAGGAAAAGTCTACCTTTATTTGGGCTCAGCAAATGGGCCAGATACAGATCACGATTGGTACACCAGAGGATATTGGTCGAACGTAATTCAAGGTTGGTCCCTAGCTGGAATTGGTGACATCAATGGTGATGGATTTGATGACATTGCGATGGGGGCAGCGGGCTCGTTTTCCGACCTTACAGGAAATGGTAGAGTGGAGGTTTACAAAGGGTCACAAACAGGAGTGATGTCAATAGATAATTACTGGACAACTACAACAACTAACACATTACTTGGGTACTCTGTACTTGGAATAGGCGATGTCAATGAAGATGGGTATGATGATTTTGCATATAGTGAACCGCTTTACGACAATTTAGCATTGGGCAAAGTAACAGTTCTACGTGGCTCGGCTAATGGTCTTCCAGATAACCCAGCACAAGAGTTGGTCGGTACAGAATCAAGTCAAGCATTTGGAAGCGCATTGTCAGCGATCGGAGATATCAATGATGACGGCCTTTCTGAAATTGCAATTTCTTCAATAGGAATTAACAGCGTTGGTGCAGGGAAAGTCGAGTACTTCTTCGCAGATAATTCTCAACTTTTACGTCAAGGGGTCAACTCAATTCTCATGGAAGGTGTGAGTGGCCAACACCTTGGAAGGACTGTAAATGGTGGGGGAGATACGGATGGAGATGGTCAATTTGAAATCATCGTTACATCTCTTGATAAGGACATGGATGGCAACTCTGCAGGTGTAGTCATTCAAATTGAAAAGCGAAATAATGAGTATTCTGATATTCAGATTGCTGGGGGTGCTGCCATTGATAATGCCGACCTTCATTTGGATGATTCTGGAAGGTTTCACTTATTTTTGAAATCAGGTGTTTTAAATCAAACACGGCATTTAGAAAGGCCAAATGCAGTCACAAACTCTGCTGAGGAATGGCAAGGAATCTCATATTCCGAGATTGCATCAATGGTTGTGACGAGGTCAGGAAAAACAATTGTACTTGATGACAATAATAATTTTGTTGAGCAAAGTGCTCACACTATTCTGACAACACAGCATCCTCTTGCAACACATAATCGAATGGATATTGATTTGGTTATTGATGATGAGCAGAGTTTAATTTTCACAACATCTTACCAAAATGCCACAGTTTCAGATGTTGAATTGAGAGCGGAAACAGATTCTGGATTCTTGACTTCTACAGTAGTAACCAATAGTTCGCTTGGGGCTGGAATTTCAAGTACACATGCTTTAACTCATCAATCACCAAGTGTGAGCGACAGTTGGAACATTAGTGGTACAAATTCAAATGGCTCCGAAGAATATGGTGCCAGTTCTGGTTGTCAACTTGATAATGGAACTGGCGTCTTAGTTAGTTCAGTTGTTAGTACAAACGAAACGACTCTAAGTTACATTGATGCGGGTGGAACTGTTACAACCTTCTCAATTTGGGGATACCAAAGTGACAATGATGTTGCTTGCCTGAGCGACGGAACCTTGCAGGTTGCCCTTGCAAATGATTCTGGTGTGGCAGAAGTATTGTCAGTAAATGAAAGCAATGTCACATCATTGATGACTTCGTCATTGACTCCAACATCAGATTTGAAGTCACATATTCTGAACCAAAACATGGTGTTGTTTACTGAACAAACCCAAACCTCTGATGCAAAACTCTGTACAATTAGTACGGCCAATTGTGTGGCTTTGTCAATTGGTTATTTCTCAAATGTTTTGTTTAGTGCAGGAAGTACTGGTGAAGGAGTGCCTTGGATTGCATTTGATGGTGGCCCCGGCGTAGAGCGAATGACATTGGCAATAATTCATGGTTCAACGGTTGAGCCCGTGTATACCGCAACAGCAGCCGGTAACATTTGCGGAGTTGATATGGAAACTGATGCTACAGGTGTAATTAGAGTTGTAGCATGCCACTTTGATCTGAATTCAAATAACCGTCTGACAAGTTATCGCATCTACAATGATTGGGACCGCGATTTCGTGCCTCTACCATGGGATGAGGTCCCTCGTGTTGGTGGTCAGTGGAATGATGCTGATGCTGACGGCTACGGAGATAATCCGGGTGGTCCTACCCCCGACCAGTGCATTAACAGTGGTACTGATTTACTTGATAGAGGAAGTAGATGGGGATACTTCGGCTGTAGTGACCAAGACCTAGATGGATGGGCAGACGCTGTTGATATTTGTCTATACACTAGGGGTAACTCATGGGTTGACAGAAAAGGCTGTGCAGACTCTGATGGTGATGGTTGGAGTACAGATGGCGACCAAAACCCTGTGAATTGGCATCAACAGAGAGACACAGATGAAGATGGCCATTATGATAACCACGGACCTGATTGCTGTGGGAGTTCTTCAACTGATATTTATCCCTTGAATGGAAACCAATGGGAGGACTTGGATAATGATGGTTGGGGAGATAACCATAATTTCCAATTTGCCAACGAAACCCTACGTTTATTCAACGGCCATGATGTTGATGGTGATAATCAACCTGATTGGTTCAATATTGATTGGACAGGTGACCAGTGCCCTGAGTTACAGGGTTTTTCTGCTCATGACCGTGGTGGCTGTTTAGATACAGATGGTGATGGTTGGTCAGACCCTCACATAGCCCAAAATGCGCAAGAAAGCACATGGATTTACAATCGTAGCCAATGTAATGCAATAGATTCAGATGGCCGAAATGGATGCGCTGATAATTGGCCGGGTGGAAATGGAAATGCGGGTGAACCGTGTGGTAGTATCGCCAATTGTTCTCAACAATGGCATGACAAAGATGGGGATGGTTATGGAGATAATACCACGACTGATGCTTGGCGGCAAGATGCTTTCAATGAGGACCCAACCCAGTGGAATGACACCGATCTAGATGGTTTTGGTGATAATCCCACAGGCACTACTCCCGATTCTTGTCCAGTTTCTTGGGGTAACTCAAGTGTTGATAGATTTGGATGTCTAGATGATGATGGGGATGGCTGGTCTAATCCAGATACTTTAGAGAGTGCACACCCGACGGGCAACGCCGATTCAAATAGCTCTAATCCAGAACAATGGAGAGATTCCGATGGCGATGGCTATGGAGATTTCACAAATCGTACAAATGGAGATTTTTGCCCCCAACAATTTGGCTATGCGAATGGGGATGGTGGACGCGGATGCCCCCTTCCTGCAGAGGATTCTGATGGCGATGGTATCATCGATGATGACGACATTTGTGGTAATACTACAATTGGGGAGGTGGTTGATACCTCTGGTCAATGGAAGGGTTGTTCTGAAAATCAAAAGGATGACGACGGTGATGGTGTCTCAAATTCATTAGACCGTTGTGCTAACACGACTGCGCTTGCGGAGGTTGATGTAAACGGTTGTAGTCAGGACCAATTGACGCTTGATACTGATGAGGATGGTGTCCCTGACATTGAGGATGAATGCCCAGACACAGATCTGCTTCGAATTGATGAGTTTTTCAATAATGTAACAGGATGTGCTACATATCAACTGGATGAGGATAATGATGGTGTTTCAAACGCCTTAGATGAATGTGCTGGGACTATTGCTGGTGCCGAAGTGAATGAAGTCGGTTGTCCACGAAATGACATTGATACAGACGGCGACGGCTTCTTTGATGACGTAGATAAATTTCCTCTTGAGTCTACCCAGTGGGGTGACTTAGATATGGATGGCTTTGGAAACGAATTGAGTGGTTTCCAAGGTGATAGTTGTACAAATGTTGCAGGTAATTCAACAGGCCCACCTAACGGTGACCGTTGGGGTTGCCCTGATACAGACGGTGATGGTTGGTCAGACCCCGCGGCAGGCTGGGGTTTTGAAGAAGGGGCTGACGCTTTCATCAATGACCCAACCCAATGGAAAGACAACGATGGAGATGGGTTTGGTGACAATATTTCAGGTTTTGAAGGCGATGAATGTCCATTTACTCCCGGAGTTATAGATGGCGTCCAAGGAGTAGGATGTCCAGCCGCAACCGGTGCCGATGGTAATGCTGTAGATGAATGTACAAAATGGGAGGATTTTTACAATCCATCATTAAGTCCAGGAATGATTGTTCCTGAAGAATATCAATCTTGTGAATGGTACGATGAATGGTACGGTTCAACTGAATCTTCAACATTGCCGCTGAAAATGATCGGTGCCGGTATAGGGGCTTTACTGGCTCTAGTCATCATCTCATTGGTTGTCATTAGAATCATCCGTGGTGGTGATGATTGGGATGATGATGACGATGATATGTATGATGAATTTGAAGAAGATGACGATGATGATATATTTGCTTCAAGATCTCAAGGTGGTTGGAACGCACCTGCGGCAAGACAGGACTTTTCTGGCTTAGGAGGAAATCAACCTAGTCGAGGTGCACCTCCTGCACGAGCAGCCCCTCCAAGTCGTGGAGGTGGAGGGCCTTCTAGAGGTCCTCAAGCAGGAGGCCCAAGTAGCGCAGGTGGTTCAAGAGGGCCGCCGGGCCGAGCGGCCGGCCCTCCCGGCCGTGCAGGGCCTCAAAGCCGTGCAGGAAGTAGCCCATCAAGTCCCGCACCTCGAGCCAAGAAAACACGCAGGACCGTAGTTTCAGATGATGCGCCTCCGGCTGATGCTTCTTCGCGCAAAGTTCGCAAGGTTGCGGGTGCACCAAAGCCAGAGAATGTAAAGACAAGGTCCACACGAAAGAAGCCAAGTGGAACCAAATCAGAGGAAGGAGCTAGGAAATCGAAAAAGTCCACGGCACCGAAAAAGTGGGAGGACCTTTTCACTCCAAGAGATTCTGCAAACTATGAAAAGTCCCTTGGTGAAGCCCGTGAATCAATTGCCTCAGGTGAAGCAGAAAGAAATATTCTTCGTCAATTGCAAACCAGTGGTTGGAATGCAAAACAATCTAGATATATTGTCAATGAAGCAGGATTAAATTGAACGAATTAATCAGGAGAGAATGACAAATGAATCCAAGCGAGGTTGAGGTTGAAGGAGCCTCATTGCCGCAAGGAATTGCTGTGGACGAAGCTGCAGCATACTTCGGTGTAACAGATTCGGCTGACATTATCTTGCACCTTAATCAGACAGACCCAATAAATGGAATGGGTGAGTTTTTCTCAATCGCTATTGATTTGGTTTTACAACCAGAATTTGGTTTTGAAGAGGCTGCTCAAAGACTTAGTTGTGAGGGTGGCGAGATATATTATCTCCTGACAGGGCCTTTTGGTCTAGTTTCTCTCAGCGATCCACTCAGGTTTTTCCTTGGGGGAGAAGATTCGGAGGGTAACGTAGGAGTACACCCAGGTTTTGTCGAACACGAGATGAATGCACTTGAATCACTAACAGATATCTTTTCTCTACTCAAAATGTTCGGACTGGGGCATTTAATCGGTGGATTACCATTACTCGGACATTATGTTTCACAATATGCAGGATTGGTCGCGTCACCGGCCGCCAACAAAGCAGTCTTGTTACAATTATCTCAAGAATTGAATATCGCAATTGAGCAGGCCAAGACGGGGTCCGTGACGCCAATTTCATGTCTTGGTGCACCAACTCATGCAACTCAGCCAGCTCCGGCTCCTGTCGTAGCGCCGACGCCAACACCGCAAGTTGGTCCAGCGCCTGCGTCTGTGCCATCACCAGCGCCAGCCATGGTGCCTTCGCCTGCGCCAGTAGTAGCGCCAGCGCCAGCACCAACATCTCCTCAACCGGTAAATGTGGTATCTCAAAAACCGACTGAAGAAGCGGTAACTAAACCCATGGTTATTGCAAAGGAACCAGCACTTGAAATTGAATCAAATCGACCAACAGAGGTTAAGCAGGTTGATGCTAGCGATGCATTCGCTTCTCAGTTTTCTGCTGCTGCAGATATAGATGTGCCGGTTTCACCAGTGGATGCAGAACCAGTTTCAACTCTTCAAGAGGGTATTTCACCATCACCACCTGTAGTAGAACAGCCTGAGCCTGTTGTAGAACCACAAATTGCACAACCCACACCGACAGAACCAGTGCAACCTCCCTCTCAAGCCGTCACACCAAAGCGCGCTCCAATCGGTTCAAGTTCTCCATCAGCCCCGGCAATAGGGTTGCAATCTCAAGAACCGCCACAGATGCCTGATACTGGGTGGCCAGCGGCTCCTTCGAACCATCCTGAGCAATCTGCCCTTGATTCAGTTTCAGATTTGGTAAGTGGCGGACCACATGCTCCACAAGCACAAGCCCAACCAATTCACCACAACATTCAGTCGGGAAAAAATTGCTCTCGTTGTGGGATTGGGGTAGAACAAAGTTGGCAGTATTGTCCAGTCTGTAATGGCAATCTGTGAATTTTTCTTCAGTCAAGGACTTCACCAGCTTGCAGAAGAACCATTTCATCAAGGTGAATTGTAGGTTCAAGCATCACTGCTGTGTGGTGTATACCAACATTTGCAGAACCTCCAAGAGCAGTATTATCCCCGAATCCCAAGTAACAGGTTCCTTTGACCTTCTCATCCTCCAATACATTACCAACTAGTCGCGCTTTAGGATTCATTCCAAATCCAAATTCTGCAACTGTCCAAACCAAGTCTTTGTCCTTTGGTTTCAGTCTTTCAGCCGCTCTTTCATATGCTTCTTCGATGAGTTCAGCCATAGGTCCACCTTGCACAGAAGTTACCAGTCCATCTCTAATCGTGAATGTCAGTGGTTCCTCAAGAAGTGTGGAATCCCAAGACCCATCAATCACTAATTTCCCATTCATCGTATCTTTCTTTGGCCTAGTGAAAATTTTTCCTGCTGGTAGATTTGTAACATGACTTGGCCGGTTGCAAATCCCATTGTCTTCTAGTTTCCATCGTCGATGTTCGACTTCAAATTCAACATCGGTTCCAGCCTCGCTTGTTATCTTGATGTGACGTCGGCGTTTGAGATTGCCTCCTACCCTTGTGATTTCCTCACGGAGGCGGTCAAAATCTGCAGTCATGCCTCCTTCTGTAAAGATGTCAAGTGTAATCCCCGGTAGAGTTGCTATTCTAGCCCCATCATTGCGGGCAATTCGCGTTGCCCGCGTATGCGTCAGTGAGAACCGCGTTGGAGCGATTACAACCTGTTGTTTACGCATCAATTCAGAGACTGCGCCTGGCGGTTCATCGCCATGCTGATGAGAAGATGGCATCATCAAGAGGAGTACTCTTTCAGAGATTAGTGAGGCTTGCTCGTAAATCGCTTGGCCTATTTGAGCGGTATATGGGTCAGTGATAATTAGTGTATTTTCATATGACCGCATTTGCATACAAGTTCTGACGACAGTACGAGCAGATGCGCGGAGTTTTTTCTCCAATTTATCATCATCAAGTTTTGGACCTCCATCGTCCTCATTTGATGTTGATTTCTTACCAGCCATGCTCGCCCCAATGGATTGTTTCATCCCGCCCTATTATTACTCTTCTTCTGAGTTTTTATCTTCAGTTGTTGAATCATTTTTGGTGTTATAAATTTTGAATACAGCACCAATCAAGATGATAGTGAATAATAGATAGAGGGCTGAATTAATATTTTGATGTAATCCAATACCAAAAAGCATGAAGAACAAACTCGTTGGTTCCTCCATCACAAGAGTTTGGTCTGCTTCAACATTTCTTTCAATTTGGGTAATCCCCGTCGACCAAACAACCTCAACTGATTTTACCGAATCATCAGTATCCAAACCAAAGTGAACAGTTGGTTCGTTACTTCCTAAGAATCCGCTTCCAGCATACACGTGTTGACTTAATTGGTGACCATCTTTGAGGGTCACGGTAACTAAGCATCCAGTACCATAACTGTTTGAATAATCGCGCTGTCCACCACTTTCGGATGTAGCGACATCTGTCTGTCGTCCTTCAAGTTGAACTTTTAGCCAATGGCGGCTGGTTTCCTCAACAGCATTGTTTGAGAATAATTGAGGTGCTCTGTCTGAGTGACCAAGCATGATATCTAAGTCACCATCATTATCGTAATCAAAGATTGAAACTCCCATGGTTTTGTTTCCATTAATTCCAGTTCTTAAGCCGATTTCGCCACTAATATCAACAAAATTGACAAAACCATCACCATCAATATCACCATCATTTCTGTATAATGTATTATTATTGTAGGCTGTAAAGCGGTTGATTCTTCCAACTCCAAAGAAGATGTCCAAATCCCCATCAAGGTCGTAGTCAAAGAATTGGCAAGCCCAGTTCACCGCAACAAATGAGCCAGCGGTGCCTGCATCACGGAATCCCAAGTCACGGCTTCTCTCAGTGAATGAATTCCCACCATCGTTTTCCCAAAGGTAGTTTGGCCCGAAGTTTGAGTGACACAGGTCAAGGTCTCCATCTCCATCCCAATCCCCTGCATGTGCTCCCATGCCAGTACCGGGCAGGTCCATTTCCAACTCTTTTGTAACCACAGTGAAAGTACCGTCGCGATTATTGTGATAGATTGGTGACATACCAAAATCTGAGGCAACGTAGAGATCTTCCCAGCCATCATTATCATAATCAAACCATAATCCTGCAAAGGAAAGCCCAGTTCCTAGATAATCTGCGGAAGCGATTTGTGCCATGGTTGAGGGGTTTGAAGGACTGGCTTGGTCCATTCTGTAGAGTCCTGAAAGGAAGAATTGATTCGGCGAATCTGAGACTTCGGCTTGGCCGCTGACACCAGCGAAATTTGTTACATCACTGAATTCTATCTCACCGTCGCCGTCAATATCGCCGTCATTTCGATAGAGAAAGTTGGTTTCTGTACGCGCCCAGTATAATTCTTCATCGACAATGCCGAGATTCATTGAATAGAGGTCAACATCACCATCATGGTCGTAGTCAGACCAAATTGCAGTTGTGCTATGGCCGTAGTTAGCCACACCGCTGACAAATATCACTTCAGGTGGATTTTCAGAGTCGTAACCCTCGCCTCCATTGGTAATGGAAACCGATGATATAGCACCGTCAACTGTGACAATAGCCTCAGCGACTGCGCCATTACCGTAGGCATCACGGAAATAAATTGCAGGAGCAAGTCCGCCAGATGTTGCATAATTTGACCCTACATTTTGCATTACAACTTCCGTGACGTTTCCATTTACTACAACGGCGGTGGCTTGAGCACCTTCGCCCACACCAGTCAGGTCAGTGACATCAGTAAACTGACAATTTCCAATATTTTTGAAGAGGATATTTTTCTCACCCGATTCTAAATTATCAACATCTGATTCGCCAAAAGCGCTGAGATAAACATCTTTGTCACCATCATTATCGTAATCTGCCCAAGAAGACCCGATTACAGTTGTATTTTCTAAATTCATGCCAGATTCAATGGTCCAGTCTGTGAATGTTCCATCTCCATTGTTCAACATAAATTGAATTGAACCGGATTCAAATTCGGAATTTTCGTAAGATAGATGGTCGTATCTTGCAGTAACCATGACATCCATGTCTCCATCCTGGTCACAATCATCAACCGAAATTCCCGGTCCATAACTAACCCAATTTGTTTTTGGACCAGTGTCAATGATACTTATGCCACTTGCTTCGGAAACATCGGTGAAGGTAACCATTGTTTCAGTTGGTACACCCTGTGAATGTGCAAGTGCTGGAGAGGGAAGTGCTGAAAGAAGGCTTGCAATCGTTAGAATTGCCAAAATTATTGCAATTTTTTTGGGGCGTTGAATTTGATTTATTGCCATTATGGAACCCCTCGCGCGTACTTCGGCAACATTAACCACAGAGATTTTACCTATGAAACATCCCCACACAATTAAATCGTACAGTTCAAAAAATTTAAGTTCATTCCATAGAAAAAGGTTCTAACCCGAGGAACTACTCGTAAAAAGTGGTTGAGAGATGTCTACCCCCTATAGGTTGCAAAAGCGTTCTCGAGGCTTCACTGCAACTCGCTTCTTCTCACAAATAATGGCAATTTTGCTCTTATCGGTCTCGTTATCGCTTCCAACAGCCGCAACACCAGTTGCTAAAGAAGAGTCGAGTTTGTTCGCATCTGATGATGAAATGGCACCGCAAGAAATGAGAAATAATGATGGTAGTGGCAATAATATTGCTAACAACGATTGGGGTGCGGTTGACAGCCAAATCAATCGATTAACTTCACCATCTTTTGATGACAATATCTCTGAAATGGCGCACCCCGAATATGAAAATCCACGAATTATTTCGAATCAAGTTTGTGTAGAAACAAGTGTTACACCAAGTCCACTTGGTCTTTCAAACATGAATGTACTTTGGTCTGAATTTATCAACAACGATATGCAACTCACCACTCATCAAGACTCTTCTCATGAAGGTGGACTGGAAGAGGCACACATTCTGATTCCAATTGATGATGGAATTATGAATCCAGGAGGTGTAGAAGATTCACGAATCAAATATTTACGAACTGAATTCATTTCTGGTACAGGAGATGGTGAAGAAAATCCTCGGGAGTATCCGAATGAGGTGAGTAGTTGGATTGATGGGGGCTCAATATATTCCTTTAGTGTAGAATTTCAAGATTATCTTCGCAGTGGTGAGGGGGGGCGTCTAAAAGTAACCGACGTTCGAGGTTGGGACATGGTACCTGCTCGCATAACTGAATATGTAGAGAGTGCGTCGGGGGATGACCCCAATCTCCAATTTTTTACCGGTGATTCAAGGAACCTAGAGCACATTGGTCTCACTTCACTGCAAGTCTTGTTCATCAGGGAACACAACCGAATTGCAGATGGTGTGAGCGAGCGCAATTCTGATTGGAATGATGAACAGGTATTTCAGCGGACGAAGAAATTAGTTCAGGCTGAAATTCAAGCGATTACATACAATGAATATCTCCCATCCATTGGAATTAATTTGGATGATTATACCGGTTATAATTCAACTATTAATCCACAATTAAGTAATGAATACATCTTGTTAGCAGGATTTGCTACAGGTAGTCAGATGGCTGATGGTTGGCTGCAATTTGATGAAGGACTCAACGAAACTGAAGTCGGACATTTGGATTTGAGGGATGGCTTTTGGACCTCATCTTCACTAATTGAGGTTGGTGGAATTGATACCACGATTCGAGGTGCTGCATACGATACTCAAAGAGAAATGGATTTGGCAGTTATCCCCAGTCTTCGCAACTTGATGAGTGGGGCAATGTGGGGTGGCTGGATGGATGATTGTGCAATGGACATCCAACGAGGCCGTGACCGTGGACTCACAGATTACAATTCATTAAGAGAAGGTCTTGGGCTTGAGAGGGTCACGAATTGGAGTGATATCAGTTCAGATGTTGATTCACAACAAAAATTAGCATCAGCGTATCTAGATGTTGATAGCATCGATGCATATATCGGTGTAATGGCAGAAGATAGACTCGAATATTCAATCTATGGGGAAACCCAACAGATGTTGGTATTGGACCAGTTCCAAAGACTGCGTGATGCAGATAGATTCTGGTATGAGAATGATGCTGAGTTAAATTCGTTAACCAGTGAGTTCAATTCTCTGCGGTTGTCTGATATTATCCTCCGAAATACAGGAATTGAATCGATTCAATGCGATGTATTCTTTGCTGAGAGCGATGCCAGCAGTTTTCAGTGCCATCTGGCAAATTCAGATGCTCCGCTCATTTCAGGAGGAAATGATGGGGTAAGTTCAACTAAAACGAGCACCTATGTAGGGATAATGATAGCATTAATGTTGATAGCGGTAGTAGTATTTTCAGGAAGAGAAATAGAGAACCTAGAGGAAAAAGAAATCGAGGAGGAATAAAAATGCCAAGAAATTTTGAATCAAATAACGAAGTCTCAAATCGCAAAAGATTTGCATCATTAACAGTTGCACTTTTCATGTTGTTAGGATTGGCAACAGTGTCGGCTTCAAGTATTGAAAAGGAGGATGGTGCTACGACCTATGCCTCAACAGATGAATCTGTCATCGATGCTGGGGCCCAGTATGGATATGATGGTTCTGGGGTAAATATCGAACACCCTGAATATGGGGTAGTCGGGTCGGAACTTTCTCGATTCGCAGAGAGATATCCTACAACTGATGGTGAAAACCTCACTTTTTGGGACCGTGAGGATATTCCGAACCCACGTGAAATTAGCAATTCCCTTTGTCAAGAAGATCAGTCACACCCTGATTCACGAGGATTGTCTGACTACAACTGGCTGTGGGGACAGTTCATCACCCATGATATTGACCATACGACAACTCAAGATGGTAGGACACCAAATCAAGATCAACCGGATACAGCATATATTCCAATTTCAGAAAACGATGAATGGATGGGATTCCCTGGCGGTTTACAAATGAGATTTTTCCGTTCATTAGTGGCTGAGGGCACGGGGGACGGAGACCCACTAAATCAGAGAGAACATCCTAACACGATTTCAACTTGGATTGATGGTTCAGTAGTATATGGCAGTGATGAAGGACGAGCGAATTGGTTGCGAGAATACCAAGATGGTAGGATGAAAGTTAGTGATTTTGATGAAGGTGATTTATTGCCCCAAGCAAATTATGCAGAAGACCCTACAACACCAGGCATGTCATTTGCTGGCTTCAATTTCTCTAATTCATTCGTGGCAGGAGATGCGAGAGCAAATGAGCACGTAGCATTACTTTCTATGCATATTTTATTTGTTAGGGAACACAACCGTTTGGCTGGTGAAATCTTGGATAGGAATCCTGACTGGTCTGATGAGCAGATTTACCAATATGCACGGCACATAAATATCGGATTGATTGAGTCAATCACCTACAATGAATTCTTGCCATCTTTGGGAATTGAATTAGATTCCTACAGTGGATATGATTCGACAATTAACCCAGCCATTTCAAATGAGTTTGCAACAGTTGCATTCCGCATGGGTCATAGTCAAATTGGAAGTTCGATGTTAAGACTGAATGAGTCACGAATGACGGCAACAGGGGGTCATCTCGCACTTAGGGAGGGATTCTTTGATGTTACACCAATTACCGAGGGCGGTGGGATTGGGCCTATATTGCGCGGTCTTGCCTTCAATGTTCAACCAGAAAATGATTTGATGTTCGTCGACGATTTACGAAACCAAATGTTTGGCCCTCCAGGTGCAGGGGGTATGGATTTGTGTGCCATTGATACTCAACGAGGACGAGACCACGGGGTACCTGATTTCAACACCGTGCGCGAAGCATTTGGATTAGCACGATATACGAATTGGAGTGATTTCACAAGCGACAATACAACTATTGAAGCCTTGAACAACACATATCCTGATGTTGACAGTGTTGATGCATTGATTGGAATGTTGGCAGAAGAACACCTCGAAAATTCAGCTCTCGGAGAGACGATGCATGTCATAATCAAAGAGCAATTCACAAGATTGAGAGATGGTGACAGGCTGTATTATGGTTCGGAATTTTCAGATATGGAGGATATCCAAGACCAGATAGATAGCACAACTTTAGCCGATATAATTCTTAGAAACACTGAAATTGAGAAAATCCAGTGCAATGTGTTCTTTTCCGAGCAAGTGCTCGATGAAATGGAATGCAGTTTAGCAAATAAAGAGGTTACAAGTGGTAATAACGAACCATCAGATACCTCCGGAAGTGCTGATATTATCACATATACAGTACCACTAATTTTAGTAATTTTAGTTCTAATAATAGCGATTGCTAATGGCAATAAATCAAATGAAGTTGAATGATAAGAAAGTACAGAAAAGTAATCTTTGGCTGAAGATGAACACGCGTCACAACCAATATTTTCACACAGATTCAGCCCTGAAATTATTGATGATGGATGATATTAGTAGACAATTTCAGTGAGAAGGTCTGTTTAAAATTTGGTAAAATCATTGAACCAACTTCGTTATGGGTGCAATCCTGTTCTCAGGAGTCAACATGAACCGAGTTGTTGGATACCGGCTGTTAGCGCTAATAGCGGTGTTAGGCCTTCTTGTAACAGCTTACAACAGCGCTTTGCTGATTGATTATTTCACGCCTCAAGAGGAACAACAAGTCGACGAAGAAGAAAATTTTGTTGCAGAAATGGCCGCTACAGATGATAGCGCCGAGGAGGATGATAGCAGTGGTGCTACACCAGAATCAGCCGATTCTAGAAATGATGAACCGCTTGCAGCGGATGGAGCAGGCGAAATAGCAACTGTAGGATTCACCTCAATCATTGCCGCGCTACTTCTAGCCCTTGTAACCATTGGATTGGTCGGCTCACTTGGAGTAGGTGTGATAGTCAGTGAGGGGGTGAAGACAGGTCTTGTCTTGGCTCTAGCCGGTCCACTTTTGGCGAAACTTCATGGTAAAGAGAAAGATGTTCAAACACGCGGCCGAATTGAGGGTTATGTTGAGGCACACCCTGGGATACACTTCTCTGCACTTCGCGATGCTCTCGCACTAGCCAATGGCGTAACCGCGTACCATTTGCACCAATTAGAAAAGGCTGGAGAGTTGATTTCTTGGCAAGATGGTAGGCGTAGAAGATATGCAATTACGGGAATTGACCCTAAGAAATTGTATGAGCTTGAGAGTCCCGTTACCGGTATGCAAAGAGCAATTTTGGAGGTACTCTCCAGCGCAGGGGATTTGGGGATTTCAACTGTTGAAATCAGAACAAAGTTAGAAGCGTCAAAACAATTGATGGCTTACCACCTGAAACAACTGCAAGAGCGAGAGTTAATCGATAAGGATGGAAAAGGTCGTAAGGCGACCTGGAAACTTTCAGACCTTGGTCATGGACAACTATCTGTTGTCCGTGAATCTGCTTTGTCTTGAATCTTCCAAAGCCCGAATTTGTCATGACAGTGTTACTCAAGGTTAACAGAAGCCGACCTTAGGCACTAGAATTTGTGTGTGGTTTGCATAATTAAACAGTCAATACAGAGACTGAGTATGTTTACAGATTCAGTAATAAGAAACAACCTGAACAACTTACAAAATAGTCTATGTTTTCAAAACGGATATCGATGAAGCGAAGTCAAATTATCCTCCGTAAATATTGTTTTTGTAGAGGATTGTTCGTTCCTAAAGGTAAAATCGTTGAACCAACTCCCTTAATGTAGGGACTATCGTGGCGTAATCATGGCAAGAACACCTGTTATGGTTTTGATTGTGCTGGCTTCAATGCTTTTGGCTGGCTGTTTGGGAACATTAGAAAATCCCATAGATAATGAAAATGAAGAGAATATTGACTGGATTTCTCCCGAGTTACTCCTCGGTAATCGGGTACGTTCTTCTCCCGTTTTGAACCAATATGATGGGTGTGCAGAACTTGAAGAAGATCTACGAAACTCTCTTGCTGAAGAAATGATGGTTGGCCTTGACCAGGCATCATACTGGCATTGGAATTCTTGGGGATTCCGTGGTGGCTTTATGGAAGATGACATAATGGTCGATACTGCAGCTGCTGAAATGGCAAGTGACGGAGATAGTACTCAAACAATGGATAGTTCATCGCCACCAAGCACTTCTGGGTCTGGAGACCGAGAAGGCGAATATTCAGAGACAAATAATCAGGAAGAAGGTGTTGATGAAGCAGACTTCCTCAAAACCGATGGATATCATATCTACATGATTAACAACGGTCAGTTGGTAATTTTGGGAGTGCCTGAGTTTGGCAACGTTACTCTGGAATCTAGTACGGCATTGGAGGGTTCTCCAATGCAGATGCTTGTTAATGGAAATCAACTCGTGATCATCTCTTATGTTTCCTATTGGAATCTACCTTCTGATGATCCTATCCGCCTTGCTATGATGGCAGATAATGCTGAGGGTGACAGCATTTACTCATACTATCGATACAGCAACAAAGTGAAGTTCACAGTGATGAATATAACTGACCGTTCAGACCCACAAATTGACCGCGAACTATACCTTGACGGTTCTTATCAAACTGCAAGATTAGTTGATGGCACACTTCGTGCTGTGACGCATTCATACGCGCAATTACAAGGATTGCGCACTTACCCAACTCTTCCTGATAATTACTGGGAGATTGACCACAACGACCCAGAACGCCAAGATATTTGGAATGCAAGTGTAGATGAGGCAATCGCCTACAATCTAGAAGTTATTGCAGGCCTAACATTAGCAGATTTCTCTCCAAGAATGCATGAGCGAATGGCTGATGGAACAGTTGTTGAACAATCAACAGTTAGTGCAACTTGCGAAGAATTTTCTGCGGCAGCAGATTCAGTTGGACGCGGATTTACTACTGTAATGACAATTGAATTGTTTGGCGACATGATTGAATACGAACTAGACCACGTTTCATCCTCATGGGTTGAAGTCTATGCAAGCGAAGATATGCTAATTCTTGCAGAGCCAGCCAATGATTGGTGGTGGTACTGGCGAAATGATGATTTTGTGGAGGCAACAAACATTCATGCTTTTGATATCTCAGATGGTGGAATAACGACCTACATCGGCTCAGGTCGAGTTACTGGAACTGTCAACGACCAGTTCTCACTTTCAGAATACAACGGCACCATCCGAGTTGCTACAACTCAGGACATTTGGGGCCGCTGGTGGCTAGATGGCGAAGATTGGGCTGGCCCAACTAACGACGTCTACGTTCTTGCACCAGATGAGAACGGTGGTGATGAATTACTACAGATAGGCCATGTTGGTGGCATTGCTACAGGAGAGACCATCTGGTCTTGCCGTTTCATTGGTGAGAAGGGATACCTTGTCACATTCAGAAATATTGACCCTCTTTGGACAATTGACCTTTCAGACCCAACTAATCCACAAGTGATTGGTGAGTTAGAGGTTTCAGGCGTGTCAACCTACATTCACCCACTAAGTGAAGACCATCTCTTGACAATCGGCATTGCTGGTGGCGAAGATGGATTGGGATTGGATTGGGGTAACACCCAGATTTCATTGTTTGATGTCTCGAACTTCTCTGACCCAACCTTGGCATCGGCTTTGCAACTTGCTCCTATTGACCGCAACAGTGAGGATTGGTGGAGTTGGTCATGGTCGTACAGTGAGGCGACCTATGAGCATAAGGCATTCACCTACTGGGCGCCTGCTGAATTGTTGGCAATACCTCTCTCGACCTACCGATACACCTATGATGAAGTGACAATTGATGGACGAAAATACTCTTTCAGTGGTTACGAGTATGTCACACAATTGATTCTAGTGAAGGTTGATGCTGAGAATAACACACTTACCAAGTATGGCACAATAGACCACTCCGATTTCTACAATGGAGAAAATGGGCTAAGAGAATCCTATTACTACGGTAGTCCAAATGTTAGGCGCTCCATCTTCATGGGTGATTATGTCTATGCGTTCTCTGCTGAAGGCGTGACTGTAACTAATTACAGTACGATGGCGCTTTCAGACTCTGTTAGCCTTCCAGAAAGAATTGATGCCCCAAGTTATTGGGGCTGGGAAGATGATTACATTGTGGCTGATGGAGAAGAGTCTGAGCCTGAGGATGTTGAAGATGAGCCGCGTGAAGATGAAGGAGATGAAGCGAGCGGCACTTCCGATTCAACATCAGATTCTGATGATAGGGCCTGAAATCAGAATTTTAGTGCGGTTCCGGCTTCGCCGGATTGACACAAAGGCTCGCCGCGCAGCGAGCCTTTGCCGATCGTTTCAGAGTATCAATAATCCCTCTTTAACGGGAAAATAGTAATGTTTAAGTAACAAAAAATTATAGTAGTTTTTATGCGAATTAGGAATTTGGTATTGATAACCTTCTTGCCAATTATCATCATTTTAAGCTTAGAAAATGTATCAGGCCAATCAATTGAAGACACACAGCCAGATACATCTGTAGTAGTTGAATCATATCTATACGATTCTCAAGGCGAATTGATAGAATTTGTAATCATTAACAGTAATTCATCTCAAAATCAAAATTTTCCCGTTGTGACTCAAGTAATGATTGATCCACTATATCAAGAAGAAGTATCTTGGAGAGTTGTTGCTTCATTGGGGTGTACGAGACAGACACTTTATATTGATGACCCATGGTATTATTGGTGGTCAAATAATAGAAATATGTCAGCGATTTCTAAGGGTACAGGAATATCATTTGGTCAGCCTGAATTCACACGAATCGTTTTTGATTATGCTGTAGATATTACCGGATGCGCTCAAACTTCTAATCGGTGGGCTGAAATATCAATTGCGATTGAGTTGAGTTCAGGTCACGGAACGAACCAAATTTCACTCCATTCGGAGTCAAGGAGTGACACCGCATATCATTCATCAATTTTTAGCAAGACTTACTGTACTGTTTTTGTTGAAGATTCAAGTAGTCCTGAAATTGGTTCGGAATCGGCTAATGATTGCCCTTCCCAACCTATTCAAACCAGTATTAGCACTAATTCAGATCACCCGTGGACTGTGAACATTTCAATGATTTCAGAAATTAAAGAACAGCAATATCCAGGTGTTCATACCCTTAGTAGATTAAAAGCAATCATGAATAACGCCGAATTGACCATTAAGTATTAAATTAAAGTGCGGTGAACAAATGAGATTGTCCCCTCCAGTTTGGTTCATGATAATGATTGTATTATCACCCCTTTTTGCAGTAGGTTCGGAAATTGAAATTGATGCCAATACGTCGTCTCAAACCTATGTTCGATTGAATAGTGTAGGTGAAGTGGACAATACTACTTGGGTGGTGGGTAACACATTCTTTGGGCAGGCAAAGGCTATTGGGGCTTGGTCGGTAAATACAGAAGGATGGAGCGATGGCTTCTTGTTAGGATTGAACGAATCTAGCGAAGTAATATCTCTGGCGACCATCGGTTCAGGTGGTGAAGATTCTATCTCTAAAATAATCAAGAACTCTGACCCAGGGTGGGTCATTCTAGGTTCATTTTCATCTGCCCCAGATGCTATAATTTCAAACGACAATCAAAGTATGGGATTGATTCTTTTTCTTGACGATAATATGTCACCGATTCGGTCTATTTCACTAGAATCATCCGAATCAATTCGCTTCAATGACATGGAAATTTTACAGGACGGGGAAATGATCGTTGCAGGTGCTTTCAAAGGAACCCTCAACTTAGGGAGCAGGAACATCGAATCTGATGGTGGAACAGATGGTTTTATTCTGAGATTGACCTCTTCTGGCGATATTGTTTGGTTTGAACAAATCAAAGGTTCAGGTAGTTCAAGTGTTAATTCAATTTCAATGGAAAACAACAACTGTGCTATGATTGGAACTTATGATGGTTTGGTGAAATTCGGTTCGAGCAGTGAATACACTCAGGCGAATCTAGATTCATTCCTCTCAAATTTTGATTGTGGAACCGGTACAACTCAACCACTGTTTTTTGGTGGGGCAGATGTAGACCAGAGAGTGCATTTCAACGACTTTACAAAATTATCGGATGGTCGAGGCTGGATTGTGGTTGGCAAGTTCACAGGAATAATCAACAACGGTAGTGAATTTGAACGCAATGGCAAGTATGGGGATATGCTTATTGAGGTCATTTCCAACATTGGAGGGGTAACTGGAATAGTCACTGCAGCGGTGAATGAGTCATCTGGTGCTCAAGCATCATTCATTTGTAATGCGGAGGCAGGTGGCTTATTTGTCACGGCAAATTGGATTGGAACTATCAACATCTCGGGTCAGCAAATGGTTAGTGAGGGTTTGAACGCTAGTTCGTTAATTCTCAATGTAAACGATATACTAAACCCACAAATTGTTTTGGTGAAAAATATCTCTGACATCTACTACATTCACCGATTCTCAAATGAATCCATGGCAATATTAGGGAGTGAGCAGTATAGTGATGCAGAAATGGGTGGTCCAACTCCTGATGCCGTTATCATTTTCACTGATAGCAATTTGAATGAAACCGCCTTTACAAGAATTACAAAACAGATTGAGTCAGAACCAGTTGCGCAACTTTTGGATTTATCGTCAATTCAGAATTTGCAAGCCAAATTTGTTGTTCAATCCAATCAAAACACTGAAGATGATTCAGATCAGATGAAAGAAAACTCGTTCACATCAGCCGTTTCAACATTGTTGACATTGCTGGTCATTTTTGTTGGGGTTCAGTTCATCGTCAGACGAATAGATGAAATTCAAACAAATTGAATTGCGGTTCCGGCTTCGCCGGATTCACACAAAGGCTCGCCGCGTAGCGAGCCGCCAAGACCACGTCCATGAACTGGAATTCCCTCTACAACAGTCAGTTGTGGGAATCCAGTCAATTCCATCCCAGCAAGGGGCGTCCATCCAACAGTAGTCCAAGTGTCTGCATCTTGGATGGTATGTGAGTTTTCTAAATCAACAAGCACCAAATCGGCATCAAATCCTTCCTCAAGGCGGCCCTTGTTCTTCATGCCATAAACTTGAGCAGGCCCTTCACACATCCAGCGCGCGACATCTAAGACAGAGCATTTTCCATTCTTCGCGTGTGTGAGCATGAGGGGGAGAGAAGTTTCTACTCCAGGCATTCCAGAGTGAGCGACAGGGAACCCAAGTGCCTTGTTCTCTAAGGTGTGAGGTGCGTGGTCGGTAGCGATGCAGTCAATCGTTCCATCCTTGAGACGGCGCCACAGAGTTTCACGGTCTTCTGTGTATCGAATCGGGGGGTTCATCTGCAAACGAGTACCAATTTTTTCCACATCATCCTGGTCAAAAGTGAGGTGCTGAGGGCACACTTCCGTGGTTATCAAATCACCCTTGTTTTGGGCTAGCCAATCCGCTTCCACCCCTGTTGTGAGGTGCAAAACGTGTAACCTATGGTTGTGGTCTTTGGCTAGTTTACTCGCCCTTTTTGTTGCCAAGAGCGCGCATTCGTGGTCTCTCCATTCAGCATGTGATGCGATATCGGTGCGGTCTTGGAACTCTGGCCATCTCGCGTTGAGTCGGTCTTCATCCTCTGCGTGGACAGCGATGATTCCACCTGTGTTAGCAAAGATGTTCTCAAGATGTTCTTGTTGGTGGACTAGAAGGTCTCCGGTTGAAGAACCCATGAAGACTTTGATTCCACAGATTCCATCAGTTGGTGAAGGGTTTTCAGCAGTTCCTACAGCTTCTTGTAAATCTGCCACGTTATTTGGAGTTGCTCCAATGAAGTATCCGTAGTTTGTAACTGCAGTTGCCGCAGATGAATCTAATTTTGCTTGCATCGCCGCCAAACTAGTAGCAGCAGGGTTGTTATTTGGCATATCTAAAAATGAAGTCACACCACCTGCTGCTGCGGCTCTAGAGCCAGTTCCGATGGTTTCTTTCTCTGGGTTGCCCGGTTCTCTGAAATGGACTTGAGGGTCAATTGCGCCTGCCATCAGGTGCAATCCTTCACCCTCAACTAGCATCTCATCCCCATTTGGGACTAGACCTCCTCCAATCGCGATTGATTCTATTTTGCCGGCTACAACTCGCAAATCGCCAGCAACGATGCGATCAGAGAGCACCATTTCAGCGCCGCGTATCAACATTGAACCGCCGCCCATCTGCTCTCACCCTTCCAACGGGGGAGAGCAGCCATTGATGATTCCGCCGGTTAAACACCGAGTTCGTGAACAGATACATATATTGTCAATAATGGGTGTGCTCTAAAAAGGGAGATTAGGAATCATGAGGAAAAGAGACATTATTTTTGCTGGTGCGGGAACAGGAGCAATGTTAGCAACTTTTGTAGCCCTTATTATGATAAAGGTAGGACTTGAACCCCCATCCTTTGAAGCCGCTCTAGTGGTTTTCTTTGGAATGATTTTCGCCTCCGCATTTGCTGTGAAAAAAATATCCCAACAAATTGGTTGTTGTGACCCTAGTCTAAAGCAATTGATTCCAGTCTCATTTCTAACTTTCTTTTTGCCAATATTAGGCGCTTCATTCGGCGCCCCGAATGGTAGTTTAGAAATATTGGCAACTCTAATTCTCTTCGGTACACTTGGAGGTGCCTTCTGGAGTCTCCCCTACGTACTTTGGGCACACCTCAAAAAAACAGATTCAACTGATAATGAAGAGGAATAAGTGATTCGGCCGAAGAGCTTCCAGCCAAGGAGACATTTCAGTCGAACAGAATCTAAGTAAGAACATTTTTTCGGCCATTTTCGGAACGGAAAATGTTCTTCCTAAACAGACACCTAAGATGTAAATCTTGTTCACAAGTAACGGTCTTGCAGCCGAAGAGCTTTCAGCCAAGCGGCTATTGTTGAGGTTGGAATCGAAGTGGGAACTATTGCAATCGATTTGGCTTGCTATCAAATGGGTTTTTGATACTCACCATCGGCCGAAGAGCTTCCAGCCAAGGAGACATTTCAGTCGAACAGAATCTAAGTAAGAACATTTTTTCGGCCATTTTTCGGAACGGAAAATGTTCTTCCTAAACAGACACCTAAGGCGTAAATTTTGTTCACAAGTAACTAGCCTGCGGCCGAAGAGCTTTCAGCCAAGCGGCTATTGTTGAGGTTTACATCAAAGTGAGAACAATTGTAATCGATTTGGCTTGCCAAATCTTCCTCAAGAACGAATGTCCGAGGCGTAAACGTCTCGGACTAACCGTAGTCAACAAGAGCCGCAACACTGTCCCATGGGAAATAGCGCCTGGTAGATTTGAACTACCGGTCTCCGGGTTATGAGCCCGACGAGATGACCTGACTACTCCAAAGCGCTGACCCATCGGGAACGCTACCCCTATTTCAATACAATTCTATGTGGGTGGGATAAGTGGGGTGCGAAGCAATTTGTATGCGGGTTCCGCCGTTGCCTTTTTCTTAGATGAGCCCTACCATAGGTGCGGTGACACACATGAAAAGTGCGGGTTTAGGTAAACGAATATTGCCCAGTATAGCCTTGATGCTACTATTATTACTCTCTCCAATGGCTGGGTGCTTAGGTGGTAGTGATGAGAAAAAACCGAGCAAGGTTCACATGGTTTGGGGAGCAGATGCAACTGCTGGAACCATAATTCACATCATGGCGCCGAACTCTCAAAATCAGACACAATCTCTTGAGGATGTTGAATTTACCTTCGATTTCAATGAGACTTACAGCGAAGAAGGAGACATTTCGACGTTTTGGGTTGACCCAGGAAACGGTGACTCAGTAGTTGAGGTCAATGCTGCTGATATGTCAACAGTCACCGTTTCTTACGACACACATGGGATTTACCGAGCAACACTTGGAGCAAACGATTCAGAGGGTAATTCCGGAGAAGTTGAGGTGCTTTTGCGGGTTGAGTATGAACTCCATTATGACAATACACAGAGTACTGACAATCCATACCCAGTTTGGTTTGATACCACGCCGGGCTCTGAAGAGGCATCACCAAGGCGTGTAGATTTGATTAGCAATGCCACTAATCCTCCTGCCTTTCTCATAGGTGGGGGGACTTCAACCGTCACTTGGTCCGTAAGAAATCCGGCGGATTCAGAGGAAGATGCATCAACTAAGGAACTTGCGGACGGCGCATCAGATTCGTATGCATGGGGAACAAATGACCCACTCGTTGGCGGTTGGAGAATGGATATTGATGTTGAAGGCGATAACATTGAGACTGAAACATTCCTTACCATTGAGTATGAGCCATTAGAATCTGATATTCCAGAACCACCTGTTGCTGAACAGTAATTAGTGAATGTTGATAATAGTCAACATCTCCGATGGGTTCGTGGATGAGAAAACCTTGGAAACGATTCCAGGCGAGCGGGAGTTTGCTGTGATAAGTGCTGGTGAGAAACCAGAGAAGCAACCGCATCCTCTGATTATGGAAGAACCATTTTGGATTTATGCTGGAAGCGGCAGAATTCTGATCCTTGGAGGATTCTTGAAATTGTTAATTGCATTGAATTTCTTCGTTGATTTTCCTAATTTCGAGGAATTCCAAGAATATTCTACCTTCAAAAATCTGTTTCTTGGAATTATTTTTCTGATTTGTGGATTTCTAATTCTCAAACAGAAGAGAGCGCCAGGCTTGTATGTCTTCGCGGCAGTTTCTTTAAATTTAGTAGTTACACTCGAAATTTTGGACAGTGATCTTGGTTTTTCGGCATTATGGGATGTAGGAAGTGCATTATTTGATTTCATTATCTTTGGCTTGTTGGGGTTTATTCCTATTGTATTTGGTTTGAAAAGAGGAATGAAAGGGAAATATTAGATTTCAGTTTCACTTTTTAGTGAATCAAAACTGAAAGTGAACAATTTTGAATTTGAGCAATAAATAGTGATTTACCATAGCCAATCACTTTCAACCGGGTTAACTCCCTCCATAATTGGTTGATATACCCCTGCCATCAAAGGTCGGTCCAAGAAGGAGTTGAGATAATGGCTGCAAAAAAAGAAAAAGAAATTGATGAAGAAGAATTGAAGGTGGACGACGTTTCCCTAGATGAAGAGGAGGACACGGTGGTGGTAGAAGTCCCCGAAGATGAGCCTACACTTGATGACCTTCCAGGCGTGGGTCCCGCGACTGCGGAGAAGTTGAGAGAGGCTGGTTTTGATGACATGTTAGCAATAGCAGTCATGTCCCCAAGTGCGTTGGCAGATGCTGCAGAACTTGGTGAAGCAGTTTCAGCAAAAATCATCGCTGGTGCCAAAAAATTAGCAAACATTGGTGGATTTTTGAGTGGCAATGCTTTGCTTGAAAAGCGCAGTGAAGTGCTCAAATTAACATCAAGTAGTGTTGCTGTAGACGAATTATTCGGTGGTGGCTTTGAAACCCAAGCAATATGCGAAGTGTATGGTGAATTTGGGTCAGGAAAGACCCAAATTGGTCATCAGTTAGCAGTCAATGCCACAATGCCAATTTCCGAAGGCGGTCTTGGCGGAGAGGTATTCTACATTGATACAGAAGACACATTTAGGCCTGAGAGAATTTCCCAAATGGCTCGTGGAAATGGATTAGATCCAGAACTGGTCCTTGAGAGAATCCATGTGGCTCGCGCTTACAATTCCGCACATCAAATGTTGTTAGTTGATGAAATCAAGAGAATGGCAAAGAACATCGAGGTCAAGATGGTCATTGTTGATTCATTGACAAGTCATTTCAGAGCAGAATTCCTTGGGCGAGGAAAACTAGCTGAGCGCCAACAGAAGTTGAACAAGCATTTGAAGGAACTCAAGCAATTAGCTGATGTTAGTAATGCATTAGTGTTGGTAACTAACCAGGTTCATTCCAAGCCCGATGCAATGTGGGGTGACCCAACAAAGCCAATCGGTGGCCATATTGTCGGCCACGCAAGCACATTCCGTCTATACTTACGCAAATCAAAAGGTGGCCGAAGAATTGGAAGATTAGTCGATTCACCAAACTTGCCAGAAGGCGAAGCAGTCTTCATGGTGACAGGCGAAGGAATCAGAGATTGATTCAAGATACTGAATGAGGCCCATTGGGCAATTTGTAGTCAGACCGGCTCCATTTTGCACATTTCCACGTTGCTAATGCTAGTTCTTTAGCAGCTTTCATCTCAGCAGTTGAGGGGTGCTCTGGATTGACTTTCAAAACATAGCATGGCAGACAGAAGCGCTCACCATTCAAATCTAAAAAATGCCCGTTTGCATTTGCAGATTCACAAGTGGCACATAATCCGTATCCATGAAAGCGGCTCATACAATTATTGGGGCTAGGTCATCGCTCTATGAACCCAACGGATTTTTCATCTAAATTTAATGAATATTAATCAATATCAGTAAGGGAAAGTTGCATCATCATAAATTCCTCAATGGTGCTACCTGAATTTAGCAAATCATTTTCTATCTCGAGTCGATTAATTGTATGTTCAGAGGGTGACGGCCGTTCAGGATTATATTCAGCATCTAACCAACTCATCAATTCATAGGCGTCAGCATCATGTGTTCCATCATCCGTATCAAGTTGGATTTCTTCATTGGTATCGTGCCACTCTGGTAATCGAACCAACCAGGCTTTTTTATCTCCATTTTGAATTCCTGCCCGCTTGAACGCTACGCTCATTTGATGGGTTCGGGCAAGTAATCGGATAAATTCACCATCTAAGGAAACGCTCACCATTTTTTCTGCTAACACTCTCTCTCTGAGTGCAAGCCATACACTCCACAAGTGTCTTTCAGATACAGGTGCTGGGTGTCCCAATAACAACCAGCGTTCATCTTTTCGTTTCTGTAATAACATCGCGGCAATAAGTCTTGGATCAGAAACGGGTTTTTCAAATTTGATTGACCAGGCGCTGAACCAAGGTGGGGTAGCCTCTTCCATCAAGCCACCGCTGTGGGCTACCCACCATATCATCTGCGGCGACTGACGCCTCTGACTTTAGTTGCCTGTTCAATGATTCCATCTACTAATTGGAGACTCCAACCACGTTGGTCCGCTAAACTTTGTTTGTCCTTTTCTGTCAACTCAAGTACATCTTCAATTGTTCTTACTCCCATCTTAGCAAACCGGCGCGCTCTAATTCTGCCGACACCACGAATTGCGACTAATTCAAGTAAATCAGGTTTACATCCGTTTGCAATCCGTAATCGCAATTCGTCCAAAAGTCTGATCAATTGTTTCCTTGGTTGCTCAAGTATTTCGTCATCACCCTCATCATATCGAGTGATTTCACGGCCTGCATAAAGAAGCCAATCGGCTAATTCTATCCTTATACGTAAATCACCTGGAGGAACTCCAAATTTCATTTCAATATCTCGACTGCTAAGTTCATCAATCCATGCTTCCATAGCAGCAGCACACTTGACAAAGACGAGTGGGTCTAAATCCAATTTTGTTTGCATCAGTAAATCATGAGTGATTAATTCATGAGATTCTCCAGAGAGTAATCTCCGTTGTAATCGCTCACCTTCTGAAACACGTGGCCAGAGCACCATGAAATCAGGTACCGTAGAAATCAGATGAAGTAGACTGTAAGGTGAAAGTGTCAACTCATCATCAAGACCTGCAATTATCTCACACGCTTTTCTCAATCCAACTTGTAGGACATGGCCTGAAAGGGGGTCAAGGTAGAGTCGTGCAACTCTTTCTCCAAAAGGGGTGGCTCTGTACGTCATAGCTTCTTGTTCGGGTAAAACTGGCTCAAACCGATTGCTTCTGACGATATCTGATGCAGACTGGAAACCCATTACTGCGGCTCCTTTCCTTTTCGGGCGCGTCACTTTTTCTGGGCTGTTATCAAATGTCACGCCAGTAGTTGCTGAGGCGGCACTAGCCCAAGGAGGTAAGGTATCATCCCAATCTTCCTCAATTTCACTTTGGGCTATCTTTTCGGTTTCAGCATCATTTTTTTGCTGGCGCTCGGATTCAATAGTTGCTGCCAACTTTTCATCTAATCCCATTCTTTCAACCATGTCGTGGTCACATAGCCAATCAACAATCCCGTCAATGTTGTCAGCGAGGCTTTCAGGTGGTACATCTGTGGCTAAGAAAGTATGGCTAAAGAATTCACCAAGTTCTAATCGATTGTATTTTCCACCGGTTGCAATAGCAGAGAGAACATGCATTCTCATTGGGGATTCTAAGTGTAGTTTTGAGACGATGTCTTCTGGCTCTGATTCAAAGTACAATTCTGACATCACATCAGCATCAAGAATACTCTTACAGCGAATCCACGCTTCTCCATAATCATCAAATTGAGGTCTACCAGCTCGTCCCATCATCTGTTGAACCTCCATTGTTGAGAGTAGTTGACTGCCGTTGCCGTCCCAACGGCGAAGGTCACGGATTAGAACTCGTCTTGCTGGAAGATTTACCCCTGCAGCCAAGGTAGGCGTAGCACTAATACAAACTAGGTCTCCACGTTTGAAAGATTGCTCAATCAATTTTCTTTGCTTTGATGTTAGGCCTGCGTGATGAAAGGCTACTCCTCCGGCTAGGCAATCTGCTAGAATGTCCCCTGTTTGGGAACCTTCCGTTCCTGTTCTGGATTTTTCAGAAAGATTTTTCCAAACTTTTAGAGATTTCTCGTCATTATTTTTTTTAGCATTAGCCTTCGTTCTTTTTGCTAAATCTTTGGCAACAGATTGGGCCGACTTTCTTGTAGAGACGAAGCATAATAGTTGACCATCATCCTTGATGGTATCACAGAGTACAGCCCAAACTTGGTTTGATTTAGGTCCTTCAAGAAATTTAGGCGGTGGGAGTGGAACATCTTCGGCATCTGCACAGATTTCTTTTCTAACTTCAACTTGTAAATCCGCTAATGTAGCGTAACGCAGTGGAACAGGCCGCCAATTTGAGACAACTAGTTTTGCCTTCAGCCAATCGGCCACATCTTGAGAATTGCCAACCGTGGCCGATAACGCAACAATCTGTGCATCTGGTTTTTCATGCATGATTCGGGCTAAATTAATCTCTAACGTCGGCCCTCTTCCAGTATCATTGACTAGATGGATTTCATCCGCTATCACAATGCTTACTTTGTCGAGAAAATTATTGCGATTACGAAGCAGTGAATCAAATTTTTCAGATGTACAAACAATAATATCAGCATCATCAATCTTGCGATTTTCAGAACTTCTGTCCCCAATTCCAATACCAACGGTTAGATTGAGTGGTTCCGCAAGTTCTTCCATTTCAGTAACTTTTTCACTTGCTAAAGCCTTCAATGGAACGATGTAAATGGCTCTACTACCCGGTTCAATTTCAACCAATTTTTTGAAAATCGCCAACTGCGCTACGAGTGTTTTTCCACTTGCAGTTGGCGCTGCTAACAGCAGATTTTCACCTGCTAGCACTATTGGCAAGGCCTCTATCTGAGGTGGATGAAAACTTGTGATTTCCCAGGTGTCTGAAAGGAACTCAACCAACTTTTTTGGCAAGCCGAATTGCGAGGGAGAACCACTCCTTTCCTTCGCCATGCAAGCAAGTCTACAAACCAAGGTTCAAGAGGATAGCGATGGAAATTCACATTTACCCTCAAGAAATTATCAAAATAATAAAAAATTATACGTAGTATAAACCTCACAACTAATGAACAATTATTCTGTCTATTGACAATACATGATTCCTTTCCTTCAGCCTAAATTCCGGATGATTATGTGGATAGTTTGAAGGGCTACTGTGCACCGTGTCAAAACGATGACAGAGGACGGGCCGACACTAGATGACCTCGCTGATGAGAGAGATGTCAACGACTGGCTAGAGATGTTTTGGGGTTCTTTGTTAATCGTTATTGGACTCAATCAACTTATGCACCCCGGCTCACTTTTCGCACCAGCAACTATGCAGTGGCTTGGTTCGGGAGTTATCGCACTAGGTTTAGCATGGGTTGGGCACGGTTTGAAAGACATGGCCGTGAAAGAGATACGCGCCTCACTAGGAATATCACACCCTGTCTCAAAGAGAGTGGTCGATTATGGGTTAATCAGGGACGTACTTTTGCACCCTGACCAGTATGGGAGGTTTCTGCTTGAGGCTTACCATCGGGCCTACGAGGACGGTGTTCTCACACAGGATGAGCACGATGAATTGACTTTACTTTCGTCTGCTTTGGAAATTCCACCAAGGCAAGCGGCGAGGATTGCTACTCGAGCGGCAATTAACGCGGCGGTTGAAGATGAAAAAGTTACAACTGCAGAATTGGCATTGATTGAAGGTGCGATGGAAGCAGCAAATCTGAGTGAAGAAGAGCGTGTTAAAATCCGCGATGCTCTTGAAGATGGCATCATTGATGATGAAGAAAAGAAAATGCTTGATGAAATCTTAGGCAGTTTTGATTGAGTCTAAAGAAAAAACGCTTCCGTCCTAACGGCGGTTTTGTTGAGTGATTTCAAAGGAATTCTTTGGCAAGTTTTTCAGCCGCTTTCACCCTGTAATATTCTATTCCGCCTGCAAATAGTAGTAAACCGATACCACAAGTGAGCCATAATTTCTCATTTGATACCAATCCTTCGGTAACTGTGATTCCCCCAACTTGTGGAATGCTATTGGAATCAAAGTTACCACTTGAAAGCCAACTAATTTCCATACCATCAATCCCGCAGTCACAATATGAAATCGTCAATAATTTTGGATAAAGTTCCTCTTGCATGGTTTTCCAATCTGACGAAGAAATTGAGTCAGGACGAGTCGACCAAATTGGTTCGGTTGCTGATCCTGCAGGTTGAGATGAAGTCATTCGCCACTCGATGTGTACTAATTCGCCAGCAGGCTTCTCATCAACTACGAGTAATGCCTCCAACATTAGTAAGTCAAGTGTAAGAGAATGGCCTGCTTGCAATATGAATCTCACCTCATCAGTAGCACCCATTGGATGATTACTGACCCAACCGAATACATAGCTATCAAGTCTGATATCTTCCATTTCTTCGGTGTGGATTTGCCATCTTCCATCACCAGTTGGATGAACACCTGTAATATGCATTCTCAGTGATAGGATTTCACCTGATTCTAAGCCAAAAAATCCTGCTGCAGCATTGGCGTTTGATTCGGATTGCCCAGCATCATCAACTACTGCCATACGATTCTCTAACACCTCATCAAGAGTCAATTCACCAGCGAGTGGTGCCTCCCCAGTCATTCCGACAATAGGTGAAGCGACCCCACCAATAATCAACAAAAATAGTGCTACTGGAAGAACATAACGCTTTGACCATGGGTTATTGCTAGGGATTGTATATCCCAATAATCCTGCAATTGTTCCAATTAAACCAATTGACAACATCAATCCATGTGGGGCAATTGTTTCAGAGGTTTGTTCTACATCCCCAACCCAAGCCTCACCCGCAAGCCAATTAGCATCTCCAGAAAATTGTGTAGGCGACGCGCTCCCCAATCCTTCATGAGATAATCTTCCGAACCATGAATATTCTTGAAAGTGGTTATTTTCACCAGACCAGCAAGCCAAATAACTCCCCTCAGGAGGGTCCTCATAGAAAATTTCGGTAATCTGTTTTCCCGCTTCAAAAGTAGTTTTGACTGCCGGATTCCGCGGTGTTTTCCCACCTTCTCGAATTAACTCAGGTGGAATGTGAGGTTGCTCAATCTCAAGTGGTACCGAGGTCCAATGGATGACCATCGTCAGCGCTCTTAGGTGATCGGGAAGTTGGAATCTAAAGCAATCTTGGTCGGCATCAAGAAGTGCACCTTTTGAGAGGGTTTCCACATCCTCAACAATAACCGGATTACTTGCACTACTGGGCTCATCGACGTTCGCTGAACTAATGTCTACACTCCACTCTATGGGGATGATAATTCTAGACTCGCCTCTAAGGTATAATTCCCAAGTTACAGGCTCTGAAATTTCAAATGATATTGAAAGTCCAACCCCATCATTTGGCCTAACTAATCGGCCGCGAGAAAGGTCTAATTCAGCATCCTCTAAGCGATAGGTGCCGACTTTTGGTGAGGTTGGACTACCACCAGAAAGTGTCCAACTATTGCTACTTGGACCAGCCCAAAAATCGACGACTAAGTCAGGTGCATTAAATCCTGCATTATCCTCGCGTATACGAAAATCAATAACCAATTCATCAATCATAGTCGGCAGTAACGCGAGTTGACTTTGCTCGGGATTCATGATAAATTCAATTTTCACAGTTTTTGGAGATAAAGGCGACGCGGAATCCTCTTGGCGAGACATCACATCAACACCGATTTCAGTGTTATCAAGCAGGCAACTTGAATCAGACAGACAAACCAGGTTGAGAGTTGTGGTTGATTGTGAGAGTTCTGCTGTTGTTGCTGGAGATATAAATCCAAGAATTAGAACTAGAAGAAGACTGGTCGCAACCCCCCTCTTTGCGTAAGCAGGCTTCACCATCATACAGAATGGAGTCTCCTCGTGGTAATGAACAATGTTCTAATTCGTGTGTAAAAAAAGCATTATTTTACCCTCAAAGCACAATCAACTAATTTTACCTTACAATTCCGACAAAGGTAGCGACCCGCAGAGCGTACCGAACGTTCAGTTTGCCAATCACAAGTAGGGCATTTCCAAGCAAATTTTGCATTACGCTTTCGCAAGTGGACTGCAAAATCAATTCCGATTTGTTTTGCTTTTTTGTTAGGCCATTGAGCCTCTAAATACCTAAATTGTTTATCATGCCCACCGTGACCAAGAGCGTGAAGAAACTCGTGAAATATTAGAAATTCAGCGTATTCCAACCACTCAGCCTTGAGAGATTCAGGGTGAAGTGCTACCTCTCTGACATCAGTCGGACAAAGATTCACATCGCGCTTGTCAACACCTTTGTTGAATCTGCAAACCCCGTGAAGTCTTGTCGCATTTTGGCGTAATCTACCCAAAGGAACACTTGCTAAGGGTTGCAGGTTTTTTTCATTCAAAGATTCCATTGTAGACATTATCCCCATCACTCGAAAGCGCAAGAATTCAAGTGATGTATCTACCAAATCATTTCAACTCCATCGGTGGAAAGCGGGATGCCCCTCAGTAACCGCGACAAACAATCCCTTTCCTTTTGCACAGAGTTTTCCTTCGGCGTGTAATTCCATCTCAACATTTGCTCGGTCTCCCGAGAGTTCACTTACTCTTGCAGTTACGTGTAATGGAACATTTGCCGGTGTTGGGCGTCGAAGTTGAACAGAATAAGATGCGGTCACCGTACAAGGTGGTTCACTGTCTCCATTTGCATCCATTATTGCTATCGCCGCGGTCCAATTACCATGACAATCGAGTAAAGTTCCAATAATTCCACCATTTACCATTCCTGGGAATGCTTGATGTTCATCTGAAGTGGTGAACCACAATTCCAATCCATCTTCAGTTCTTGTTGAATTTATCTGCAATCCTTGCTGATTTGCAGGCCCACAGCCAAAACAAATTGACGAGGGTGCAAATTCTCTCTGAACGCCTATCTCTTCGTCAGCCATTATACAGCCGCTAAGCGGGCCACCCATCTTTTTTGCCCTTGTATAGAGGGAGGTAAAACACGATTTTGAGGAGATTTTTATCGGCGGCTTTTTGATTAATCACCATCAGCAACGGTTAGCGGAGTCGCTACGGCTTGGATGGGTGAGGTTTCGTGCCTACAATTGATGATTCTGATTCTACAGATATTGATGCCACAAAGAAGGTAGCAAATAAGGTAACCAAGGCGAAATCCACATCCAAAGCAAAAACGAACTCAAAAAATTCCAACAGTGATGCTAAGGTCAATTCAATCTCCAAGGATAAATCCACAAAGAAGTCAAAAAATGATGCCACGGTCAAATCAACCTCCAAGGCTAAATCGAAAAAGAAGACCACGGCTAAGCCCAAAGCAAAGCCAGAGGCTAAATCGACAAAGAAGACCACGGCTAAGCCCAAAGCAAAGCCAAAAGCGACTTCGAAGCAAAAGGCGACGCTCAAAGTTAGTAATCAAATTCCGAAAGAGCGGCGCGCTACGATTGAAAAATCACTGTCCAAAGCAAAGAGGAGAAAACGCAAGGATTGGGACAGGGCTGAAGGAGCCAAACAACATCGTATCGCAAATAAGAGGGTAAAACCCAACACAATTCGCAGAATTTCAATGCCGCTTCTTGATGTAAATCTTGGTGAGAGTTGGGATACTCCAATCACAGTCATCCATGGTGCTCGTCCCGGGCCAGTAGTAACAGTTACAGGAGCAATTCATGGTGATGAATTAGTTGGGCCACTTGCTTGTAGCATGTTGTGTCAAGAGTCTATGACGGGGCCAGGTCGTGCATTAGATCCAGCTGCAATGGCTGGGACAATTCGTATTGTCCCAGTCCTAAATCCACCCGGATTTAGGAGACATAATCGGTATTTCCCAGATGGGCGCGACCTCAATCGTCAATTCCCGGGAACTGTTGAGGGCAATACTACCAGTCGAGTTGCGGACAAAATTTGGGAAAATCTCATCATCTCAACTGATTACTTACTCGACCTTCACTCAGCCGCAAGAGGCAGGACAAATTTGCCTCAAGTGCGGGCAAATCTAGCTCATTCTGAGAGTAATAGGGTTGCTAGAGCATTCGGAGTTGAAGTGGTACTTGATTCAAAAGGGCCTCGAGGCACCCTCAGGAGAAATGCCACAGAAGAAGGAATCGGAGCCATCACTTACGAAGGTGGTGGCGCTAATTTGACTGACCATGAAGCAGTGAAGGTAGCGGTGTACGGGGTACTCAATGTTCTACGCTCATTGAAAGTTATTCCGGGCTACCCAAATCGCCCACGATTCCGATTACTTGCATCGGGTTCTACATGGATTCGTTCTGAGGAAGGTGGCCTTGTTGACATGTTTGTTCAATCTGGCTCATTTGTTGAAAAAGGTGATATTATTGGGAGGATAGTTGACCCACATAAACCGGGCATGAGTGCAGATATTTTGGCTCCTGAGCGCGGACTTTTGATTTGTTCTGCAACTAATCCGTTCGTAACTGCTGGCACACCGGTTGGTCATTTACTACCAATTTCTAGAGGTGTGAGATTAGTAAAAAGTCAACTTGATGATAAAAATCGTCTGATTGTTAGTGGTAGTGTTGAAGACCCGCCTTGGCGTGAGGAATACGAGGTTGATGAGATTTCAATTGAGGGTGAATGGCAAGGCGGTGACGTCGACTCGGAATGGCAAAAAGATTGGTTACAAGATGGTGATAGATTGGTTCCGAGTTCAGCAGAAGAAGAGGATTCTGAGGAAGAATTCTGAATGTTGCCATTAGTTTTGTAAGTCAAAATCAAAAAATCGTTGTAGTATGTTTTGAATAGGTCCATGTATTTCGGTAATGTGAGGGGAGAACATGGAAGAGGTTGGCTGGACTCCTGCTGAGGATTCAATTTTGGAATCTCAGGTTGAAAGTAAACTCGCTGATATTATCGAAGGGGATTCATTGGAAAGCCTACGAAAAAAGTCAGATTCCACCCAAACAACCGAAGAACTCGCCAAGGCAACTAGATCTGCTAAGAGTGACCGCCGATTAGATGTCACTCCTGCTGAACACGAGCACGCTAAGCAGTTAACCGATGTTGTAAGTTGGGTTCTTGTTGGATTAGCAGTAGTTGTTGTGCTGGGTGGTGCTGCTTTCTCTCTTTTGTTCGGTACCTCAATATTTTGAGGATATATTACCGAATTAAAATCGAACTTGGTCTTTGCCTTGGTCGTCCTTTTGGTGGTTTTTTCCCAGGTACCATCACGAAGACAATGAGAAGAACGAGGACAGCTCCCAATCCGATGACAATTTCAGTGGGAATTGTTGGTTCGCCTAAACCACTTTCACCACTTCCATTATTTGTGTTATCTACAATGTTGTCGCCACCATCTATTTCATCATCAATGGTATCTTCCACAGGGGGATTCCAGACCTCAAAGAACAAAGGCCAACTACGCTTAACCACCTCATCCCCATCACTCAGAGTGAAGGTTACGACCCAAGGTCCGACAGTCTCGTTGTGTCTTGGACAAAGCACTTGCTCAATAGCCGAGTATCCAAGTGGTTCTGAGCAGTCAATTAAATCAGTGCTGTAAGCCAGCCCCTCATTGCCTGAATCAATGATATGTTCACCAATTATGGATGTTTGTGAACCATCCGGCCAAGTGAGCGTCCAGAAGTTAATTACAGAGTTGTTCAACAAGTCTGGAATGGTGAAAGATACGTTTTCAACCCAGATAAGCATCGTAAATCTCTGGTAAGAACTATTCAAGTGTGAACTTGAATTATTGAGTGAGGTTGGCTGGATAAACACCTGTACATGAGCAGAGCGATTCACATCGTTATCGATGTCACCATCGCAATCATCATCAATCCAATTCCATTTTTCTGTACTATTGGGCGAGCGTGAGGAGTCATTATCGTCACAATCGTCAAACCAGCGGAATCCATCCCCATCTTCGTCTAAGTCAGGCCAGAGCGGGTCGGTGTGTGTGACCAGCAGTTCATCCCCATCAAACAACCCATCCCGGTCAGTGTCATTGTGGAATGGGTCAGTGCCAATCAGGTTGTACTCATCTAAGTCAAACAGCCCATCCCCATCGCTGTCTAGCCCATAGAAATCCTCATCGATAGCATCATCACAATCGTTGTCAACCCCATCGAGTATTTCCGGGAGACCCGGGTTTCGTGAGAAGTTTTCATCATCACAATCTGCAAACCAATACCACCCATCAGCGTCAGTATCGTTGTCGAAAAATAGCGGGTCACTGCTCCAATTCAGCACTTCGTCACCATCAGAAAGCCCGTCTCCATCGGTGTCCCAAAGCCAATATCCGGTACTGTAAACGTGGTATTCTAACCAGTCAGCAAGCCCGTCATTGTCAAAATCAGATTCGTTGAATCCCTCATCAATATAATCATCGCAATCATTGTCAATGTTATCTAATTCTTCGGGGGCTCCGGGGAAAACCATCCAGTCAGATTCATCGCAGTCCTCAAACCAATACCAACCGTCAGAATCGCTGTCGTTATCGTAGAATAATGGGTCTGAAAAAGAGGTGTAAACTTCGTATCCGTCTAGCATTCCGTCACCATCAGTGTCGTTGTTAAGAGGGTCAGTTCCGTTAACAAAAACCTCCACCCCGTCGAGTAGACCATCCCCATCACTATCTGGGTTGAGTGGGTCGGTTGAGTAGTTGAGTACCTCCAAGCCATCGTTGAGGAAGTCATCATCGGTATCATTGTCAAATGGGTCGGTACTGTAATTGTCTGTTTCAGCATCATCAAGCAGTCCGTCTAAATCGCTGTCTCTGCTCAATTCTGTACCATGAATAATTAGTTCCCAATCGTCAAAAGTGCCAGAAGTGCCGCTATCCTTGTCTTCAACACTAATTGTCCAATTCCCAATACTTCCCTCATCCCAAAAGTGGACTGAAGAGAACATCCAGTTATTGTAGTCGTTGCCGTTGTCATTATGTTCGGTTGCAAGGATTGATTCTGTTCCGCTAGGTGAAGTCAATTTGATTTCAAGGTCACCGCGATTATTGTGGTCAATATCAGCGATCACATCAACCGATTCAAGCAGTAAGTCTTGACCCATCGAGATAGTTTGAGTTAGGGCTGTTCCGGTAGCATCAGGAATTGCTGTGCCTATAGTTTGTAATCCACTAGTGTGATTTGCTTCAGCCTCAACATTTGTCCAGTTTTTTGCCAGTGCGACAGCGGCTCCAGCATCTATCACCCCAAATCCGTATTTGTGGCTGACATCATGCCCAGCACCATTGACATTCCAAGACCAATCATTTGCGTCGTTAACACGTGCCGAGTTGACTAAAACGTGCTGTACATCTCTCCAAGTGAGGTTCGAGTTTGCCTCAAGCATTAGGGCGACAACTCCTGAAACAAGGGGAGTGGCTGATGATGTACCACCGAAATCATCGTTGTAATCACTATTAGTATAGCCCGCTGAACCCTCAATGTCAGTTGTTGTGATACCTTCGCCGTCACCATCTGAAGGTGCGGCGACTAGGATATTGTCGCCGGGTTCTGAATACCATGCGTTGTCACCGAAGTGAGTAGTTGCGGCTACGGCGATTGTGAAGCGGCTATTGGCATAGCCATCATAATTCGAATCATCATCATTGTTGAGTCCGTTTCCAGCCGCCCATGTGATGATGTTGCCTAAACCGGCGCGGCCTTGGTAGACATCTGCTTCAAAAGCCGCGAGCATCAGTGGTCCAGGAGCTTCTAGAGTGCGGCCATTATCACTTGGACCCCATGAATTTGAATAAATGTCAATTGATTGTCGCATATGGCTGAGTGCATTTGCCTCTTTGGTGTCGGATAGACTGCATGAAATCAGTTGTAATCCAGCCAATCCTGCTTGAGGGGCCGCTCCTGACACACCGATGCTGTTGTTACCGACTGCAGCGGCAACCCCGGCTGCCGAAGTCCCGTGTCCATCCCAGTTCGAAGGATTTGGGTTGCCATCATTTCCACAGTAATCGTAGTCAAGAGTGCTTTGATAATAATCATCAAGGTCAGGATGGTCCCAATCCAATCCGTCATCAACAATCCCGATAACTACACCAGCACCGGTATGATTATCCCAAACTGCTGTGATATTGACATCTTCACCAGTTGTGCCACTGGTTTGCCCAGTATTCTGCAGATGCCATTGGTCAGAAAACTTGGCATCGTTAGGAATCATCTTTTTCGACGCGGTCCACTCTACCAATGGATATGCGACTTCAATCACTCCATCAGATTGTAACTCAGCAAATTTTGTCGCCACCTCGATTGCTCCATTGGTTGTGAAAATAGGGCTATCTTCAACATCAATAATCCAAGTGTTTGGTAAATGCTCAGCCTCTTGGCCTAGAGGGTTTGAGCTTACTACGACCCACTGCTCTGCACTAGATAGTTCGGTATCGGTGTATTGAGACAATTCACTCACTCTTGCAAAAGCAGACCTTACCGCTGGTGAAAATCCGTAAGTGATAGGAGCATCCTCGAAATCATCAGGAAGTGGTGCGCCCAATATTGAGCCATTCTCTTTTTCTGTTTCAAGGGCATTTACGAGCGGGGCAAGAGTTGAGAGAAGAAGCAAGGTGACAACAAAACCCCATCGCATAACCCAAACGCCACTCAGGTCCCAATTAGCACTTACCCTTGTAAGGGCGAAGTATCTGTATTGAGAATATCACTGAGAAGTGACTTATTCTGCTTGAAAATCAGCGATAGCCGCATGGACTTCTGAGTCATCCATCAAGCGGCGCTGGTTTTTAGCGATTTCAAACAGATGCGCCACCAACTCATCAGTAACTTCCAAACCATTCTTCTCAAGCCAATAGTGAATGTTTGAGCGGCCAGACATGTGGCCGATTCGGATCACTTGCTCCAAACCAAAATCGTTGGCAGGAACTCCTGAATAGACCCGGTCTGCCAACCAATGGTCACCCTTGTTCATTGCTTTGATAACCGCTGATGCATGGACTCCAGTGCCAGTCTCAAACGCATCAGCCCCAAAAACGGGATAATTTCGAGGCAAGGCGACTTCAACATATTCATGCGCCTTGCGCATATACTCATTGAGTAAAGTCAAATCATTATCGATAACACCCATCAAACTTAGATTTACCAAAGTCTGGTCCAATGGAGCATTACCAGCCCTTTCGCCAACACCTAGAGCAGTGCCGTGAATCACGTCAGCCCCAGCCTCAACTGCCGCCAAATTATTTGCAACCCCCAAACCACGGTCTTGGTGTCCGTGCCAATTGACCTCAATGTCTCTTCTTTTCACACCAGAATCAGGAATTACCTCATCTTGAATGAAGCCCAACAACTGCGTCACTCCGTTCGGCGTCACGTGCCCGCAAGTGTCACATACGCAAATTCTGTCCGCCCCCAACTCGATTGCTCGGGTGTAAACTTGTTTGATTTCATCTGGTTTTGAGCGAGTTGTATCTTCTGTTACAAACATCACTGGAATATCATTGTCAACTGCGAATGTAACAGCTTTTTCAGCAGTTGATAGAATCTTTTCCATAGTCCAATTCTCCGCGAATTGGCGAATTGGTGAAGTGCCAAGAAAAGCACTCGCCTGAATCTGCATCTCATGTTTTGCTTGCAAATCAACAAGTGGTTCAATATCACCAATCATGGTGCGAACCGCGCAACCAGGTCTAATTTGGAAATCATTCTGTTTGATTTCACTCAACATCGCGTCAATATGATCGATGTGGAATGGACCTGCTCCTGGCAGTCCAAGGTCTACTTTTTGCATCCCAAGTTTTTCCATGAAATTTAGTAACTCAATTTTCTGCTCAATTGTTGGATTTCTAGCGCTTGGACTTTGCAGTCCATCGCGCAATGTTTCATCGTCAAACCAGACTCCATGCGGGTGATTTGATGGATTTCTTTCAAAATCGTAGTCAACAACATTCCAATCATAAACAAGGTCACTTTCTTGCATTGTAAATCACACTCAGTGGTCGCCCGCCTGCGCCCGCAGGCGCGCAGAGGAACTCCTTTGGTAAAGACTCAACGACTCATTCAGTAATTGACCCAACAGGTTTTGATTCTGAATCAATCATATTTTTTGAGTCTTTTTTCCAACGTCTGTAGACTTCAAGAATTGTAGCCCCTCCAAGCGTAATCAATCCCACATAGAAGGATGCGACGACCATCACCATTGTTACAAATAGAAGTGCTAAATACTTCATTGAAATCATGAAAGAAGAGAATGCAGATGGTATTCTTCCCTTTTCATCCCGTGGTTCTCTGAGGTTGATATTGAGCACAGATTGGTTGTACCACACACCGAGTAGCAAAGCCCAAGCAAAGTAGGTAGTCGAAATAGCCCAACCGGTACTCCACACGTCTTCACGAGGAAAACCCCACATAATAGGGTCAATGAAAATAGCAGAGATTCCTATGAGTAGTGCAGTGTAAACACGCATTTCTGAAAGGGTGTGTTTGCCGCCTTTGACTGAAGGTAGCATAGGCACTTTTGCCTCTGAATATTCGCGGTCTCGGAAAAGTGCTAGAGCCCAAAAGTGAGGTGGTGTCCACAAGAAAATGAGCATAAACATTAGCCAAGGGAGTGCGGACCCAAGGTTTAGCATATCTCCGAAATCAAAAGCATGAGACATTGTCAAAGTATCATTTGCTGCTGCCCAACCAATTAGAGGAGGCGTTGAGCCGGCGATACCACCAATCACAATATTTTGACTAGTCCTTCGTTTTAGCCACATCGTGTAAATTATGACATAGAATAAAACGCTGAAAGCAGCCCAAAATGCGGCCACTTCGTTAGCCATTTCAATCAACCATATTGTACCAATAATTGCCAATAATATACCTAGTAGTAATGCTGTTCTTGCAGTTACATTTCCAGCAGGTACTGGGCGCTCAGCAGTGCGCCCCATGAATGGGTCAATGTCAGCGTCAAACCACATGTTGATTGAGTTAGCTCCACCAGCAGTTAGGAAGCCTCCAATAAAGACTACAAAACAAGTCCACATCGTTGCCACAACATCAAATCCATTACCAAGATGATATTGAATTAAATCATGAATCAGAACAGCAGAAAGCGCTGTCACTTGAAGTAAGGAAATTACCACCGGTTTAGTTAGAGCAACTAATGCACCTAAGGTACTGGTGCTGTCAATTTCAGGTGCGACCTCAGCCATTAATTGGTGTCGGGTCGCATCATATCTATGAAACAGCCTATTCGTTTAGATGACAAATAGTGTATCCAATGCCCAATAGGAGAACTACATCTGTGCCAAAAGACAAGTGAGCCAACGACAGGATTTCAGGAAATCCCTCGCCGGCTGCGAGAATCACATATGATGCTCCAACTAGGATATTCAGTATGAAGGCTAACAAAGCAATTCCAAATGATAATTGTAGACTTTTTCCTTCACCATTAAGTCTGTTTTTTAGGTCAAAATATCCTTTAGTCAGCCAAATACCAACTGCCAATACTGCAATCCTGTGAATCCATGCGACAAACACGGCAATATTTCCCATAATATCGGGAATAACCGAACCTTGGCATAGTGGCCATCCCTGCCACCATCCTACCGAACAACCAGTGTTGAAGGAACCACCCCCCCCAGTCGCTACCAAAACCCCGAGTAATAGTACGGGTAAAGAGCCAAGAGTGAAGATTGCAAAGGTTTTCTTTTCCTGAGTAGAAATGGTCTTTGAAAGAGTCGCCCATTTAGGCAATTCACCAACATCTCGTAACCAGAGCAACCACCAGTAAAATAGCCAAATGGTGTAAATAAGGGCAAAAAGCAGGTGTAGCACAACTGACCATGAATCATTGTCATACCAGACGGTGACGGCTCCTAAACCGCCTTGTGCAAGGACGATTACGAGCGCGGCTTTAGCGGCAAACCAATTTTCATCTGAAAGTTTTTCACGTTTTTTGTAGACGTTGAATAGGCCAAAAAGAACGACGGCACCTGAACCAGTGGCTAGGAATCTATGAAACCATTCTGTGAATATTTCAAAAGTTGTGTAGCGATGATTTTCGCCGCGCGAGTCAACCTCATCCGGATTCGCCTCATACCATGCTGTTTGGTCTTCTTCACTGACATCAAATCCAAGGGTACCAAAACAGGTAGGCCAGTCTGGGCATGATTCACCGGCGTCATTGATCCTAACAAATCCGCCAGCGAGGATTACAGCCAATGCCATTACTCCAAGCAGTAGTGGGATGTTGCAGGCTCGCAACCAGTCCCCCATGTACACTCGTTATGGTAGCCGCTATATCAACAAACGGCCGCGACCATTACAGATGGCATCCAATCGATTGCTGATTTCTCTCGCCGCGATGCTAATTTTCCTCTCCCCAATTATTTCTGTGGGATTAGTGTCAACTCCAGTATCAGCAGAAAGCCAGACTACAGATTTCGCTCCTGGCGAAGTGGTGATGGTGGTGACGATGCCAATTTCCAATGGTAGTGGAAATTCTAGTAATGCCGAGCACGCACCACATCTTGTCGAACTCCATACTGCAACGTGGTGTGCTCCATGTCGAGTTGCAGAAGATGAAG
>JAERSV010000079.1 GCA_016845345.1 Methanobacteriota archaeon | reverse complement strand
ACATGGGCGCATCACCAAAAAGTTGAGAGTTGGGAATCTTCCTTCTAGATTTCAATCTAGATTTTTGCTTTTCAACCGCCACAATAGCAGCCGTTATCTCTAACATGCAGGCGCAATGCTCTTGACTGAGTCTGCTTAGTTTGTCACGATGGGTGACTCTACAACAGCCGACAGTGCCTCTTCAGGTGACTCTACAACAGGTGGCAACACCTCTTCAGACGACTCTACAACAGCCGACAACACCTCTTCTGACGACTCAAGTTCTGATCTAGATTCCTCATTATTCAAAGCCACTCAAGACGACGATGGAATCTGGAGAGATTCGAAAGGAATCGCACTACCAGTTTCAGCAAGTGACTTAGAACGCCATGCTTACTGCCCTCTCTCATGGAAATTAGCTCGCTCAGGTGTAAAAGGTTCAGGCGATGCTATTGAACTTGGTAAACAACGCCACACAGAAATTGAGCAAGCGATGGAAAAATACCAGAGCCATGATTTGAAAGCGAGGGGAGAAATGGTGATTTGGACGTGGTGGTTCGCAATTGCGGTTGCTCTAACACTTGATACGGCAGCATTTTTCTTCGTAGAAGAGGGAATGATTGCCGATAGTGACTTTGGCCGTTTTGCCCGTTATCTTGCCCTTTTAGCATTGGTTTGGTTAGTCTTAGCAATTTTTCTTTTGGTCATCCCATGGAGAAGATTTCTTGGAACACCTTTTGGTTTGGCTCAACCACCTACACCTTCCGAATTTGATATTGTTGACCTTGAACTTTATCAGTTTGAGAAGGGTGGATCGAAATCTAGTGGCTGGTGGGCAGGAGGCAAGGTTGAGTTTACAATTTTACTTGGAAGCCTAACTATCGCCCTGCACGGGTTAGGACTGTTTGAAGCCCAACAGCGCTCGATAGCAACTTTCGTACTATTGGTGGCTACACTTGGTTGGACTCTTATCGCATCTTGGCAACTTCACAAAGGATTACTCGCAAATATTCTTGTTGAAGAAAAAGGCAAGGAACTTGGAATTGATAGTGGTTCTGTATTAGCCTACAACGATGACTCCACTTCTTCTGATCTTCTCAAAGACGATACTACAGGTATTAGAGGACGGCCAGACCAAATCATCATCTTCGAAAATGAGGTTGTGCCAGTAGAACAAAAAACTGGTAAAATTCCTACACAACCACACTTTAGCCACAAAATACAGTTGTACGCTTATCTTCATCTTGTATCAAAGATTACCAATAATCAACTGAGGTACGGCATACTGCGTTACGGAGATGATGCTATCCACAAAATTAGTTGGGGAGAGGGTGAAAGTAAAGTCCTAATGAAACACCTAAACGAAATTCAAAGATTGATGGTTGAAGGTGGGGCTAAAAGAAACCACGATAGGCCGGGTAAATGCCGAAATTGCTCTCGTCGGCATCGCTGTCCAGAAGCACTCGACTAAACGGGGATGCATTCATCGGGGTCTGCACGCTCCGGAAATTCAATGCATGGCCGGATGACTGAAACCGATACCTCAAATTCATCGTGAAATGAAATTTGGTCAATTGGAGTATCTAAGCCATACCCTTGAGCATCAACTTCCAGTTCCCACACCCCGAATTCAAAGGGGGGAGAAAATCTCTGCAAAGGTGGGTAACGGTCTGTTGTGGCGTTCTCTTCCCAGTATGGTGTATCGGTATTTTTGTTAGCACCCGGTTCCCATAACATTGCGTGAACATATCGTACTGTGCTAGTTAGATTACTGGTCTCAACGCCTGCGATTTCGCTGAAATCCATCTGCACGCGGAAGAACACCTGTATTTCTTTGACTTCTGAGTCAATTCGAATTTGATGTGGCTGTGGATGGAAGATTATATCTGCAGGGTCTGTAGAATCAAAGACTCTGTCAAATCCGAATACAACAACCTCATCCTTGGTTTCTGGAACACCTCGGTTCCATTCCATCAACTCTCGGCTTGCAACCAATCCAATACAACCCGAAAAGAGACTCATTGAGAGTAAAATCGCCGCAAGGAATAGGGGTTTGGCGGCTCTCATCAAACTGCCTTCAACCGCCCCTTTCATTTCAAGGCGACGGATACAGGGGCTGTTGCGCGGCTAAGTTTGCCTGTCAGCACTCATAGGGGTCATCACGCTTGAAGCAGTCTTGACTCGTCATCATTCAGGCGATTAACGCCAGTAAGTGACCTAATTTCAATCTTCACCATCTTTACGACGACGTTTTGGACGTCGGCGTTTATTGGCGCCCTCAGATTCAGCATCAGAATTCTTTGCCGGTGGTGAAAAATCACCATCTTCTACAGAGAAGTCTGTGACCTCTTTTTTATCCTTCAATACATTGCCAACTACGGTATTATCTGGTATTAATTCAACTTCAACCTCTTGACCCGGCAAAATCCCTTCCTCACCTGTGATATCAAAGATATCTGCGCGGATATCTGCATCTGACGCGCTCAACTTTACATCGGAATCTTGGAGATGGCGGCGACCTTCTTTGTCACCTATGATCTCGTCAAGGTCAACTTGTTCCATTTCGTGTGCAGTTCGCATTGATGTAATCACTAATTCATCTTCTGCCTCTTCTTCAGTCAAATCAACTTCTTGTTGTTCACGATCAGCTATTGCGGCATCAATTTCTTGCTCAGCCTCTGTGAGATGTTCATCCCAATGAGACTCCAACTGTTCCTCATCATATCCCATCTCAGAAATTGCATCGCCATAGTTTTCAGCACCTCGGACAATCTCATCCTCGTCTTCTTCGACCTCTCCCTCATCATCGTCCCGCACTATTTCCTTACGTGCACGGCGCTCATAGAAAGACGAAACGTCCTGAACAGTACCGCAGTATGGACAATACTCCATTACATCAGGGATGTTTGAATTACAAGATTCGCAATCATGGAATTGTGAGAGACCTTCCACAAGGTCAAACTCGCAATATGGGCAAACTTCCTCGTCGCCTTCAATCTCTCCATCACACGACGGGCAATATTCGTAGGTTTCTCTCTCGCCCTCTTCTGACTCAACCCGCGTCAATTGAATTGCCGCTCCTAAGATAATGATTAACAATAAACCCGCAAATACAAACAAGAATGTTGACGCGGTGAAATTTGATGAGTCTGACTGTGGGCCTTCGTTACTAGTTGCTGAAATTGACCATCCAGCCGTCCAAGTTGCTACTGAACTTCCTGCTGGAACAATATACAACTCAAAAGAACCTGTGTTATCTGCCTTAAAACTGCAAAGAATCGTATTATTTCCATCAGAGGCTGTGAAATTGACTGATATTGTGCTCAGAACTTCCCCTTCTCCATGGTCAAGACAGGTGAATACTTCGCCTCCAGTACCCTCGTCAGCAACAATATCAATTGTGTAAGTGTAGGTGTTTCCAACTACTAATGGTGTGTGTGCCGGAGCCCAACTCTCAGTTTCTTGTAGGAATCGCAACCTAAGATTACTATGCAAAGACACTGAACCAAATGCAGTATTATCATTGGTATTTGAATCATAACTAATGGCATTCGCTTGCCAAGTTGCACTAAATTGTAAAGCCCCTTCTTCTCCACTAGAACCCACTACTGTAAATGTGAAAGTACGCTCTTCCCCACCTGGAATTCCCAACCCTAACAATGGTTGTAATGAATTGCCATCAAATGATGCAGATAAATCTCCAATGACAGGAATTGACCCAGTATTAGTTACTGTAACGTCAAAATTAACCTGTTCACCTGCTAAGATTGAGTCACTTGATGCTGATGCGTACGGCGAAACCACCACATTGGGTTCTGGATGAATTGTAATTTGAGTATCGAGTTCGTCATTGAATTGTATTGATTGTGGCACCTGTCTACTTGGGTCAATGCGCACTCTCAATGTATGGACGCCCGGCTCAAGAAATGGTAACTGTGACGAGGTCAACTCTTGTTCCCAATCTTGTACCGCGGCACTGTCTGTGAAAGTCAAATCAAAGGAAATAACACTTGTTTCAATTTCTCCATCAATCAGATAAACTCCTACCGTGATGGTGCTCTCCCCACTACCACCCATTCTGAGAATTTGACCACTCAGGGTCCAAGGACCGCTCAGCGTACCTGGTTCGGACTCCACCGTAACCTCTGGATTGGGTTGTTGATGATGGAGATAATCTGGGCTAGAAAATACTGTGAATGACAAGGGGGTTGCTGCATTGTTACTTGTATCCGACTCGGTTATTCCATCGGATGCTGAGTTTGCAATTGCACTAATTTGATGGTTCCCCGCCGCAGGCGCGTTGAATGAAGTTTGGATAGTTGTTGATATGCCGATTGGCAACGGAGAAATCTCTAGTTCCGTGAGAGTTGCTCCATCCAACTGAATCAACAAATGTGATGATGGAGAATTGAGATTTCCTTGATTGGTAACATCAATTGAAAGATTTACAATATCTCCTTGATGTAAATCCGTTGATGGAGTGAGAATAATATTACTGGCAATTAAATCAATTTTACCCGAAACTTGGAACTGTTTAGATACTGAATTAGTTGACCCGTTGTGCGTAACAACAAGAACAACTGAATGGGTACCAAATGGAACATCTAACCAAGTGCCGGTTATTTGAACAAAGCCACCACCAGAAATACCTACTGTTTCGGAATGGAACGCTGGATTTCCTTGGCTATCTGGATGTAGGGACACGTCAACATTTGTGATACTTGAAGAAATGTTATTTGTTAATGTCGCTGTTACTTCAACATCATCTCCTTCGGCTGGAGATGATGGGGTGATAGCAAGGCCATCAACGCTGAAATTGACATCACCTGCACTAGCAGCACCAATGACTGGAACCAAGAATAAGAGCAGTAAAATCCCAGAAGTGATGATGGCTGAAGCCCGCCCCATGTACACACGAGACCACATACTGCACTTCAACCCTGCCGATTGATGCCGCTCACCAGCATTGTCCGCAACAAGGTATTCTACAAGTAGAATACAAAGCAAGGGTTGAAGGCAAAGGTTAGTTGTCCTCAATTTGGTGACCATGCGACGCGCTGGTGTGATTGTTGCAATTGTCGCAACCTTAATGCTCGCCTTACTGCCTATTGTTGAAGTCACCGCAAAAGGCGGAAAAGTAGCCGCCCCTACATTTGGAACTGGTCCCAGTTCAGGTGAAGTCCTCGCTGGAAGCGTGACTATCCTAGTATCTACAACCAGTGGTCTAGATGGCGCTAGCCTCGAAATTTTTGATGGGACAGCATGGTCAGACGTAACAAATATCACATCTGCTTCTTCTTGGCTTTACAATTGGGATTCTTCTTCGGTAAGCGATGGGAATTACCAATTCCGACTCGAAGGATGGGCTAGTGGTGTGTCTACTGGCGTAACAAATGGAGCAAATTTTGTTGTTGATAACACAGTTCCAAGTAGTCTTGCATTCGTAACTGAAAACCCTGATTATGGAGATGGTTTGGCTATTTCCACACGGGCTTGGTATGCTATCCCTAGCACAGGAACACTGTCTTTCACATGGAATGCCACCGACACAAACCTTGACCATGCAACCCTTACAGATGTCCCTACCCCTGGCTCCCCGTCAAACGATGGACCCGGTTTTCTCGCTCATAGGTGGGATTGGTCTACTGGTAGTTTCCCCTCTCAAGGAACTTGGGACCCTGTCTTAACTGTCTATGATGCGGCCGGACTCAGTTCTACTGAAACCCGATATATTGGCATTGACATGGTTGGCCCAACTGTGGGAACACCAACGCTTTCGATTAATAGCGATTGGAATAATGCACAGAATCTCGTGTTCTCAAATCTGTTCAATGGCGCTTCTGATAGTAGCGGTAGTGGAATCGCTGGGTACGAAGTCAGAGATTCTGCTGACACAACTTGGACTTCTGTCGGTATTGGAGGTTCAGGAACATTAAGCCTACAAGAAGGAGTACGAACAATACAATTCCGTGCCGTTGACAATGTTGGCAATCGTGGCACCAGTAGTGATTACACCGTTAAAATTGACCATGTAGCACCGGTTGCAGGAGGATGGCTTGTCCCAGAACTAACGACTGCTCTAACCGGCACGGTTGGCATCACAGTTCAAGCAAGTGATGCTTTGTCTGGAGTTGACTCTACTTTAACCAAAATCCAATACGGATTTGATTCAGACGGAGTAGGTCAAACACCAGATATTACTGGCTCGTGGATAGATGTAGGATATGGATTAACAAGTAGCCTCTCTTCATCAATTGACTGGTCCACCAAACAAGGACAATTCCTCTCACTACGTACAGTTCTAGTAGATAATGCCAGTAATTCTGACAACTCTGTAACTCAACATTTCATGGTTTTCCCAAGTCTTGATCTGTCTTGGAATAGTGCTTCAGTGGACCGGTTAGTTGTGCGAGCTGGTACTGAAGGAAAAGTGAATGTGACATCTACTCTTGTAAGTAATGAAGGCTATTCCGGTAGTATTGTAGTAAGATTGCAAACTGCTCCAGCAGACCGTAACAACAATGTCGCTTGGACAACAATTGAGACTAGAACTCTGCCGCCTGGTTCATTATCAGATTTACAAGAACAGATGCTCTGGACCATCACTATTTTGAATCCGGGGGAAATTGATATTCGCTTGACTGCTGACTCTTCTGATTCAATTTCAGAGAGAGACGAAGCGAACAATGATGCCTACATGGTAGCTCAAGGAGCAGACCAAAAGATGGTTGGTTCAGTGGCTTCGTTTTCACCAACTTTACTGATGACTATCCTTGCTGGATTATACTTTGGATTGCAGATTTCTAGACCTAAGTCTGAATAATCACTCTTCAGCATATTGAATCGTTTCATCATCTGCTAGTTCCATCATTTCATTGACTGCTTCTTCATCCTCTGGATCAACTTGAGCATTCTTGTAGCGACGCTCACGACTTCTTGCATCTGCTAAACCAGGAACTAATTCATCAAATCCTGCAATCGCTGTATCGCCTTTTTCTTGAATGTAATCAAGACGGCGAGAAGCTAACTTTTGCTCTCTACGTTCCCGTTCTAATGCTTTGATGACTGTTCCATGCTCAGCACCCTGTAAAATCCGCTCAACTGCATGGCTAGCCAGAGGGATTGCTTCCTCATCACCAATCAATACAATTGTGCTTCCATAAACAGCCATTTCACAGCCTGAATTCTGTTCAATAAAACGGCGTATTTTGCCATCACTACCAATCAACCTTCCTCGCATGCGCTTTTGTTGAAGGTATTGTTTACCAGTCCATTCACGCATATCTATGAGTTTGAAAAAGCAATCATCTTCTAACAACTTGATTGCCTTTTGAGGTGACATTCCTCTGCCAACTGCTTTGACGATTTCAGGAAATTTCATCATCTTCACAGGGTCTGTTTTTTCAGGGTCCCAACTAATTGAAATCTCACCGCTTTCGGAATCAATTTCAAGTGCGACATTGGCCGCTTCTTCAAGCGATTTTCGGGTCGCTCCACGCTTACCAATCAATACCGCTACGCGGTCCATTGGCACCCTTACTGAGACCTCCATGGGGCGAGGCGACCAACCGCCCCCCTTTCAACCTCGCGTAGGGCCACAATCGTGTTTTGAATCAAGTCCGTTCGGTCAGCGCCCTCTAGGTCGCTGACATTCGTTTGAGATTAAGATTTGGCAAGCCAAATCGATTTCTGATGTTCTCACTCAAAATCTAACCTCGATTCAAAACACTTGGCTGGGAGCACTTCGGCATAGCCTATAGGCCACATCTGATTTCAATTTGCGCACAAATCCGCTAGAAGCACTTCGGCATAGCCTTTAGTCGACATTTGATTATTCTTCAATAACAAACAATGTTGCCTCGGCTAAATCAGCCTCCACTCCATTTTTCTGTGCCCACTGACAAAGCCTTGTCACATCTCTTACCAGAAATTCCTTGGCTTTTGGATGATTTTGAACGACTGACTGCCCGGCATCAATAATCCATGCTTCACCTTGATGAATCATGATATTGTAATCTGAAAAATCAGCGTGTGCTAGCCCTGCATCTTGCCAAATCATTCGTAATTGTCTAAGCAATTCTTTGAACAACTTTTCCGGATTGTCTACTGTAACATCTCTTAGTCTTGGAGAAGGACCATTTTCATCACCCAAATATTCCATGACTAGAACGTTATTTCGCGTCATCAATGACTCGGGGACCCGCACACCATTCTTCCTCATCCGCATCAAATTTCTGTGCTCTTTTTGCACCCAGACATTGACCAGTTCTCGGTGCCTTCGACGCAGTCCCCCAAACCTCGGGTCACCCTCAATATACTGCATTAATCCCTTGAATACAGCATTTGAAGTGTGGAAAATTTTGACTGCAACCGGACCAGATTGTGATTTCGCAAAGAAAACATGCGCTTCTTTTCCTCTGGCAATTGGCCACTCTATTGTGTCAATGTGGCCTTGTTGCATCAATTTGAACACAGACATTAGAGTAGATTGGTCAAACACTTGGTCGAACACTCGGCGGTCAACCCAATCGTACTGACCTTGTCCAAGAACACCAGTCAATTTATGCTCAATTGCAGAAAACATTGTGGCATATTTCTTCTCTTTCATCCAGTGATACTTAGATGATTCTTGATCAAATTTATCTAAAGATTTGTCAATTAATTTTTCGTGCTTTTCAAGTTCTGAACGGTCATCATCTGCTTCAAATTCAGACCAATCTTGTTCAGGGAAATCTTCTAGATTTGCCTTAGCCTGTTCATCAGCAATATCAACCCATTCACGCTTTGAGGAGCGGCTTTTGACGCCCTTTTTGCGAGATATGTCAATCCCTCATGCCTCATCGGCAGTTTCGTCATCGGATTCTTCTTCAACTTCTGCGATAGGTTCTGCAACTTCCTCTGCACCCATATCCCAAATGCCATCATCTTCTCCACCAGCATCATCTGAACCCATACCGAATACATCTACAATTTCTGGTAGCACTCCTTTACGTGAGAGATATAGAGACTGAGTCTTTGTGTAGCGCATCTTAACATCAGCCTTTGAAGGTTGGAAATCCCACGGCTGAATGATGATTAAATCTCCTTCACGCACCCATTGTCGGCGCCTCATCTTACCTGGTATTCTTGTAATCCTCTCTTCACCATCTGCGCAGATGGCTCGAATCCTGCGGCCACCAAGAATTTGATCAGCGATTGCGAACATTTCATTCACTCGCTCGTTAGGAACTTTAACGCGAATTTTCTCGTCACCAGCTTCCATCTGGGCAAGTAATTCCTTGTCTACAGTCTCCTCTCTTCTACGACCCACGAAATTATCCGGTAAGCCCACCATTGATAAACGGTTTGAGCAAAAAAAGGGTGAGAGTCGCTTGCGCAGTGCTAAAATTGCAAGTTGTTGCATCCTAATTGCTAACCAATAATAGGCCATTCAATGTGTTATATCCATACATCATTAGATGCCGTTAGATCACCTTGTGTATTACCTGTATTCACAACTCCACGCGGTTCAACGAGCATGATTTTGCATTCATTTTCGGCGCTTGGCTTGTGCTGAATTCCTTTTGGAACCACATACATGTCGCCCTCATTCAATTCTACCGTTTCATTCTCAAATTCAATCTTCATCTTGCCTTCAATGACAATGAATACTTCATCGGTATCTTCGTGATTATGCCAAACAAAATCGCCCTTGATTTTGACCAATTTGAACTGATAGTCGTTCATTTCAGCGATTACTTTTGGAGACCAGTGGTCTGAAAATTTGGAGAGTTTCTCCTTCAAATTGATTTTCTCCATCCTTTCTCTCTCCTTTGTATACGGATAGAGGGGGTCTACTTCTAATGAACGGCTCACTGAAACCCTGAGCACCCCATGCCCTAGTGTTCAAAATGAAGCATAGGGCCCCCTTTGCTTCAAGTATCATAGTCTCCATCTTTTGGGTAAGCAGAAATACTAGCCCTATATCCGATTCTTATGGGCATAGAAGATGTGTTTAGCAGATTATCTTCTGGAAAATGGGAGGGACGTAGAGTTATCGATGTCGCTGCTGAAGATCCTAAATGGTGCAAAAGATCTGCATCATCAGTTCTAGTTCCTGATGAATATAGGGATTTGCTATTGAAGGCACTCGCAATAGTAGAAAACACTGGCTATTCTCCAGAGATTCCAATTGATGACCCGCGTTCAGTTTCTACAATCCCCAAGATATGTGGTGAATGCGGGGAAATGTCAGATTCGTATATCACTAAAGCCCCGTTTATCAATGTGTTATGCTTAACTTGTTATTCCGAATAATTCTTGTTTTACATTGAAGCAAAGGGCTAGTGCATAACACACTTTGATTCAGAAACGGTGAATGAAAGGGCTTTCAGTGGGCCGAAATAGACGCTACCCTCTAGTTCAGTAGTTTTCTTAGAAGAGTTCGGTATGTTATCACAATCTCCAGGAACAATTATGTGCGTAGTATAGTTTCAATTATTTGTGGTTCAGAAGTTGGGTAGCCTGGCACGCCCTGGAATGGGTGTAGAAAACACTGATTGTGTTGTGATGTATGGTGGCGGCCTAACATCTTATGAGGCTGCTCGTAGAGCTATTGAGAAATACGGTCATGATGCCACACATATTTGGTTTGCCGATACTCGTACTGAAGATGAGGATTTATACAGATTCAATCGCGATGTTGAGATACTTCTTGACCATAAAATAGTAGTTTTTGACCAAGGGATGGATATTTGGGATATTTTTTGGAAGCAGAAATTTCTGGGAAATTCTAGGATTGACCCGTGCTCTAAATATCTTAAGCGAGTTCCACTTCGCAAAGCATTAGAAAAGAAATATCCTAATTGGAAGTGTATTGAATGCCATAACCCTTGGAATAAAAAAGAAAAAACCATTTCAGTTGAAGAATTGGATGGTTCGGAAATAAAAATTCCAATTTGTTCAGGTTGTATTTTTAATGATGAAGAATATAAGTCAAACGTTGAGAAATTAGAAAAAATAATCGAATCAATAGGTGAATCTTCATCACAAGCTCGTGTAGCAATTAGGCCACTTGATGGCAGAGTTGAGAGATGTAGTAACGATGGCCGTTTTGTTAGGGTGGTGCTTGGAATGGATATCATTGCTGATTGTGATCGTTTGCATCGTGCTAGAAGTTATTGGCGGCCATTTGAAAATTGGTTTCCATTGGCTGAAAAGCCGTTTGGGAACAAAACCAGAATCATTGAGGAATTACAGTTACTAGGAGTACGAATACCACGCCTATATACTGTTGATTTTGAGCATAATAACTGTGGTGGATTTTGTGTGAAGGCGGGTATGGGTCAAATGGTACATTTATACAAAACGCTACCAGAACGTTATTTGTATCATGAAAAGAAAGAACAGGAATTTCAGAAATTCATTGGCTCAGATGTGACGATACTATCCCAAACAATCAAAGGAGAGAGAAGAAATCTATCACTTCAAGAACTTAGACTTAGGGCTGAAGCAGGAGAAGATTTCTCTTTTTCTCGCGGGCTAGCCTGCAGTTGTCTTAATCCAGCATCTGCAGCAGAGGATGAGATTGGATGGTAATCAAGAGATGTTTTTTAAGACTTCATCAACCTTCTCTTTTTCAATAGTGTACCAATCAATTAATTTTGATTTAAATAGAATTTCTAGGACTTTACCGAATCTAAAACCTGTGGCCATTTCTGCAATATCAGGTACATTCTGAGCACCGACCGAGCGAGTCATTTTTCTTATTGCCAAATTACTAACTAAATGAAGCCCAATTTTCTGCTGAATCACACTGGTTCTCATTACATGATGAGCACATATTGCATGTATTCGTACAGCAAATTCAGCATAATTTCCTCTAGATAAATGTACCATTGCTTTTTGAATTAATTTCATGGTCAACTCCCCATGGCATTTTGCTAGTTCTTCTGCTTCATCTGGCCTATTTTGCATACTACCAAACTCATCTTTAATTCTATTACGATGTTCATTTACAATAGGATTAGGATAGTATACCATGCCATTTAGAGTACTTTTTTGCCAGAAAGGAGATGATGGACGATGACTAAATGCTCTCAGAATTTCTGAATTCGGGTCAAAATTTCTTTCCCTGTACCCTCTAGATAATTGGTCCCATTTGCTAGCAGGAATCCCTTCTCCACTACTAACTCTAGGTATCTCTCTATCCAAATCACCCCAGAACTGTAAAGCCATCTTAGCATCAGATCCAGAGATTCTCCACCACTTTTGAGAGTATCCAATATTCGCAACAGCGGCACCTACTACACGACCAAGAACTCCGAAATCTAACTCTAGCCATTGTTCTTCCTTTCCTTCAAAATATGTTTGCGCCCCTTCAATATCTATTACATAATCTTCAATTTCTTGCAGAAGCCCATCCCTATCTAAGCGTAGTTTATCAAACCAATCATCGAACTTAAATGATAAAGCAATGAAATCATAGACTATTGTGTCATCGTTCTCCGAATATTTCCTACCATCTTTGGTCCAATAGTCAGATTTACCAGAATCTCCTCTATCTCTGTCTGCATGATATTTTGCTATCTCTTTAGTCATAGCAACCCTATCTATTCCGGCCTGCTCCCAAATCTCATGGTCTAATGTTGGCCTTTTGAAGGGTAAAAGACGACTCATTCTACCAACCTCTCTCTTTGACGCCGTAGTTCTCGCCACCTTAAAAATTCAGGTTCAAGTTTCACATCCCACTTTTTGGGTTTGGAATCAACGACTTCAATTAGCTCGTAACGTGCCGCAGATTTATCGCTAATTGAACGGTGAAAAAAGGAATCTGCCATGTGTCCCGCACTATTTCTAGAGAAGATCATGTAGTAATCATCTAGGGGAATTCTATCGCCCTCACCATCAATCGCTTTGTCGGCAATTTGCCTGCGAATACGACTCTGATTTTTCCCCCACTCATTCTTACTATCTCCTTTTCCATGAGCTCTTGCCAAGGTCTCAGAAAGTGCGATGTGTAAAGGCAAAGGCATAGTTTGAGGTGTTCCTGGGGGAACTACACCACCTTGCAAACTACCGGGTATGACCCCCGGTATTCCTGCAGGCGCCCCGAAGTAGTCCCTGATATATGTCTCCCAACCATTGTTAAATGAAAGTCTGATGTGCCCACCTGAATTATATGTTTTAAGTAATTGAGCACATATTCCTTCAGGCATCCAATCTTCGGGCCACATTTGGTTAATTTTTCCGGAAACGATGTCATCGTAAATTTTTCCTTCTTTTCGGTTCTCTGTGTTATTTGAACTGTACAACTTGATTATACCCATTCTTAAGAGTTGAACAAAGAGATATTCAGCGCTTTGCCAATTTTTCGTAGCCTGCCCCCCAAGGTGTTGTCGATTAAATCTAGTTTCTGATTTTGATGCCGTTATGTTCTCAATGTCCCTTGATGTTAAACCCGCTCTACCATCTATTTCTTTCATTCTCCGAGTTGCATCGCCCATCCTAATTCTGTATCTATAATTCTGAATTAAAGCATCAAACAGGTTACGGTATAGTTGTAATGTTGTTTGGTCAACGGATACAGAATTTCCTTTGCACCATGGTATCAACTGATTGGCATAATCAACACCATTTACTCCAAATTCATCAACATGTTCAGAACCACCTGGTGGGCGAGGCTCACCAGTATCTGGATTAATCATTGACTCTCGCCAATAATTAGCAAAGTCTTCCAACTCTTGGCCAGGCACGATACCTGGTGGTAAATCAACGAGTCTTAACAGTTGCTACAGAATTACTAGAATCAAAGATACTAGCAACAATGGCAACGTCTTCAGTTTTAGCATATTCATCAAGGAATGATAAAAATTCTTCACGTGGCTTCTCATCTAAAGTTTCCATAATCCCATCAAACATTAGAATAGGTACTTCTGGAGTGTACGCTTTTCTCATTGCAATTAGCATAGCGGCCGAAATAATCGCACGTTCTCCACCTGAACCTGTCAGGCCAGTGGTTTTTCCATCAGACCAAGCTATCTGAAGTTGATACTCTGTATTTAGGGTGACACCAGTAATTGGTGAAACTTTCAAACGATTGAACAATGTTGTGCCAACCTCATTGAACACACGGCGGGTTTCTTGTCGTTGTCGGTCGGCTTCTTCAGCAGCCCAAGTTGATGTGGCAGTAAGGTCATTGAGGAATCCACGATCAAGTTCAGTAATTATTAGGGAACGAATCTCTGACTCACCTTTAGTGAGGTGGTCTCTAATCATTTTTTCTTTTGCAGAGCCATCCTCTCCAGAACCAAGCATTTTTTCAGCATCTTCTTGAGATAAGCTCATTGTTTGATTAGCAAGCATATTGAGAGACCTAAAATGAATATCAAAGGTTGTAGTATTCTCAAGATTGGATAGTTCATCTTGTAACTCCCGTTGTTCCTTTTGATCGGCAATATCCGCGGGGTCGCTACTAGATTGGCTGGCTTGTAATTTAGTCAATTCTTTTGATGCTGCGTCGAAAGAATTTTTGCTTGCATTTCGTGCTTGTTCCATTTTCTCAAGTCTTCCGCCGCCAACAGTCATGCTTTCCCCAGCATCTTTTATTGTTTCTTTAGCAGCCTTAATATCTGCTCTAGCAGCAGCGGCTTGTTGCTCAGCCATACCAAATTCTCTTTTTTTATCAAGATAATCTTTTACGATTTTATCTCGTTCATTTTTTGCTTCTTTTAGCTTAGAATATGCTGCTGCAAGTTTAGATTCATCCCCAAGATCTTGTATTTTCGCTTCGATTGCTTTTGCAAGGTTAGGAGGGGTAGAATCCTTACACTTCAGATATTCATCAACAATCTTCTTGGTTTTAGGATCATCTTCACCAGTTGCTTGCCTCACCTCTTCCTCTAATTTGGAAATATTTGCATCCATAGAGGTTGTATTTGGCTCAATGAATTCCATTTCAAGCAAATCTTCAGCTTTATCCAATGTTTTCTGAGCAATTTTCTTTTGAGTTTCTGCAGACTTTTTACGATTTAATTGATGTTCGTTGGTTGATTTTGCTACTTGATATTCCCCCTCTAATCTGCGGAATTCTGCTTCATTTTTCGTTTTCACAGTCATTGCAGACTCAATTTTCTTGGCGGCTGCGGCCTCTTCAGCACCTTTGGATCCAGCACGTGTTGTCATTCGAGCCGATATTGTCGCTAATTCGTTGGTAATTTCTTCACGGCGTGTATCAGCACCTGCTAGTGAAGATTTCCAATTATTGAAATTTAAGCGAATTGCTTTGACTTCTTGGTCAAGGGAATTGAGAACTTTGTGCCATGTGGAGAATTTTCCTGCTTCACTCAAATCATCAACTACCCAAATAAAATCATTAGGATTTTCAGGTTCTGGATCATTAACTGCTCGGTGAAGACGCGTAGGGGGTAATGCAGAAAGCATCGTTGTGAACAATCCCTTTGGCACTGAATTAGAACCTTTTATCATCCCAGAACTAGGGATTGATGCAGACATTGTGGAAGATGGAGTGTTAATGGTCACAGAACCTTCAGATGCGCCACGTTTCAATAGCGCTTGATCACTGGAACGATCATCGATATGTAATTTCTCAGCTTCTTCCTCATATACCTCTTCCATCAAGGGGCGACCAACAATTCCAAGATGAATTCCCCTCATCAATGAAGATTTACCTGATGCAGAGCTACCTTTTACAATATTTACAGAGCCGAGTTCAAGACTTGCTTTCATTTTATCTAAGCCACCAATATTCTTTGTTTCAACTTCAATTTTTGCCATGATTTCAACTCCGGTATTCATTAGTCCTTTAACAATTCTATATTGAGTCCATCAAGTGAATGTAATAACTGAATCTCACTTTTGCCATTTCTCCAGTATTTTGGTTTGCGAGTCATAAGGAAAAATGCGAGGCAGTTGAAAAATTCTTCTGAAATCCACGGTTTAATAATGTGTTCTCCAATTAATGCTTCTTCAAGGCCAGGTACAAGACCATGTTCTTCACCTGTTAGTTGCCATCTCTTACGTTTATTTTTTTTCAACCGCTTTAATACATAATTTAGGTCATCAGCAGTGACTTCATCACCAGTTTGTTCCATTTCTATTTCAAGCACTTTATCAATCAAGTTCTGATTATTGTCATCATGGTGGTGATAATTATTTGGATCTAGAGGATTATCAATAATTGTAGTAGGGTCTAATATTAACTGGGGATTTAGGTTCAAATCATCCTCATCAAGAGGATCCCACCACACCCCTTTACTTACAGAAACCAACTCTGAGATTGCATCACGAAGGTCAAAAGAAAGTTGATACATCCCTCCGTCAGAACCACTTGAAAGAACATCAACAGGAGCTTTGTATCCTTCTTCAGTCGAAGTAGATAACATTAGAAACCAAAGTGGATTTGCCATCATCTGTTTAAATTCCTCTGAAAATAAACCACCACTACACCCAGGACCCATCCGTGTGGGGTCTAAACCATTTTTTGTATCCTTAGTTTGATTTGCCATGGCTGCTTTTATTTTTTTCAATTCAGTATAACCCATTCCATGAGTGAAATAAGAAGTTAATGCAATCTTTCCCAGTATTGGAAATCTTGCTTTAGCTTGACGACCTAGAGGAAATTCAAGTGATTCCGAAAGCATACAATTACTACTTTCGCATTTATCATTTTTGAAGGTCATTAGTGTATCAGTAAGCGCTTTAATTTCATCACTAGATAGATGGTCGACTGGGATAATGTATCGAAGCCCACTAGTGAATCCAGCTCGTGAAGTCTTCTGCCCGGAAAGAACTGTATTCCACCTTAGGACTGATTCAATTTTGTGGTTTGAAGTATGTTCATCCATTGCAGTAGCAACTGCACGGTCTACGCCTTTTTCGTTGACTTTGTCACCACGAAACAGAACATCCCAAACTATTCGTAACGAACCCATTCAATTATCCTCCTTACTCCAACCAGCAACGATGCTCAACAGGGTTTCGATTGCTGTTTGGCGGGCAAGGCGGAATGAAGGAGGCTCCCCTTCGGCAAGGTGTTTATCGATTGCCTTTGCTGTCAATTCAAGTAGTTCATTTTGTGTCATTCCCTTCACCCCGCGGATGGGTAATGCAGTCTTTGCAACTTCCTTCATTTCATTTGGTGTTGGCGCAGGTGCATCTCGTAAAGCCAAGCGAGAACGTACTGCGGGGTCAACCATTTCTGGTAAATTTGTTGTAGCAATGACCATCGTTTTTGTTGTAATTAAATTATCTAATTCATGGAAAAACACACCATTCAAAGAACGGGACCATTCCTGTGAATCTGCATCTCTTTTGGGAAGTAATGTTTCAATATCATCGAATAATATAATGGTGCGGGAGTTGCTATCTGAATTACTTTTAGAAGCTAGAAATACTCTTTGCAAACGAGTTTCCATCTCACCCACTCTAGAGCGATTAATGTTTGATGAATTTACATGAAGTAAACGAACACCAATTCCAGACTCTGCACCTAATTGATTCCGTAACTTTCTACCGGCTTCAATAACTGCCTCGGTTTTACCAGAACCTGGCGGGCCTTGTAGAATGAAGCCTTTGAAAGGAAAGTTCGTTGATTCTGTTTTGTTAGGGAAATCTGCACGAAATGAATTGTCCTTGTCGCTAAAGAAATATTCCATGGCTCCAACCATTTGTGTGATGAATTTGTCTTGGGTCGGCACACTAATAATTTGATCTGTGACACTAGCGAGGTCTATTTCCACGAAGGGCTCGTCCCCGGACATAATACTCAACCCAAACTCCGTTATCTATTAATCATTTGAATTGTGTTTACATTGTTCGTACAATTAAAGAAAATGAATGGAGGGTTTCCTATTTCACATGATGAAATAGTTGAATGGCTCCAATATTCTCTATTTTTCTTCAAGCGAAGAAAGCAATTGCAGCATTACTCACAAGCCCCATCAAATGGTCAGCTAGTGGCCCTATCCCGAAAGCAAGTGTGCCAACCAAGCAGAGCATGATTGTAATCCTCAAGAACGGCGCATAGACCATTCTCTTACGAGTTGGAGGATCTTCGAAGAACATCACCCATCCCACACGGAGATAGTAGTACAGTGAAAGTGCACTGTTTAGGAACACCAACAGACCGAGGTAAACCACCCAGTGTAGAGATTGTAATGT
>JAERSV010000078.1 GCA_016845345.1 Methanobacteriota archaeon | reverse complement strand
ATCATGTTAGCAAAATGCTGTCATGATTTAGACCTAATTTGTTGGTATAATAGTGGAATAAAACCATCTAAGATTTCATCAATGGGAGGGCGTTATTTCTTCACCGATAAGAACGCCCCAGACGGTGCTGGTGAGAACTGTTTTGATTGTGAAATTGAGCGTGAATGCCAATACTCAGCAAAGCGACATTATATCGAAAATGAATGGTGGCCATTTTACGCTTTAGCAGGCGAACAAAATTATGAGCATCAAGAAGAAACAGATAATGAAACATCAGCAGCACACATTGCGGCCACCGATTATGGTCGATGTGTTTGGAACAGCGGAAACGATGTTGCAGACCGCCAATCAGTCATTATTGAGTTTGAAAATGGCTCGCTTGCAACCCATGATTTAGTCAGCAACAGTTCTAGGGCAACCCGTAGATTACAGATTGTAGGAACTAAAGGAGAAATTTTTGGTGATATGGTTAGTGGCCAGTTTACTGTATGGAAACCTGCTGCTATTGATGGCAAAGAGTACACCAAAGAGGTTGTAGATACAGGTGTTAGTGAAGACATGCATGGCGGAGGAGACTTACGCCTTGTGGGGGACTTTCTGAGTTTGGTGAGAGATGAGCAACCTTCTCTTGCAACTACATCATTGAGTGATTCTTTGAACAGCCATAAAATTGCTTTTGCCGCTGATATTTCAATGCAAGAATCAAGAATTGTTGACTTTGATGACATATAATCACTTATTGCAGGTGGGTTTTTACAAGGTGGCCTATTACACAACCTTGGGTTGAATAGTGTGGTTGACTTTGACACTGCTTTGACAATTCTTGAAAATAAAGCCCGTCGGCTAATTCTAGAGATGCTAGTTAGGGAGCCGCATTACCCACTTCAATTATCAAAACATCTTGAAATTAGTCAGCAAGCTGTGATGAAACACCTGAAAGTGTTGGAGGAAGCAGGATTTGTTCAATCAGAGCAAGTAAGAAGCGATAAAGGCGGACCCCCCAAGAAGATATTTTCAGTCAAGCAATCATTTTCTCTGCGTTTAGATTTAGGTCCAGATTTATTTCGTTCCGATCACAGAACCTTGCCAGCTGGCGGCCCAGTGAGGTTATCATCAAGGTTGCCAGATTCAGCAATTCCAGTCGCAGAAAAAATAGGGGGCCGAAGAAAGGTATCAGTAGCCGAGGCAATGAATTTAGTCGGGCAACTAAATGAAACCCTTGAAGCACTTGATGCACAGAGAGATGCCTTAATCGCTTTACATCAACAAGTAATGAGTAGAGTATCTTCAACAGTAGATGAGAATTTTCTCCAATATGAAGAACGTAATCTCGTTCACACTTTGTTAGAAAGACCACGCCGCCCAGTAGATTTGGATGCATGGAGCGAAACACTTCGTCTAGAAGTACCTCGGGCAGAAGCGATTATCACCGAGGTAAGAGAGAGGATGATGTATGAAATTGCAGACGCCGATAGAACAGTAATCATTGCTGGTAAGAAATCCCAACTACCATGGTGGGCCGTTCTTGGAACTGACGATTAGATTAAACCTAAACCAGCCAATTTTTCTGGTAGATATGTATCTGTTACGAAGTCAAGACCATACTTTGCTAAAGATTGCTGTTCAGCCTTTTTACCCAGTTCCAACATCATATTGATTTGGTCTTGCCACCACCCATCTGCAAACCGCGGGTCAGTTAACTCTGCCTTCAATGCTTCAATATCCTTGCTGGATAAATCATCAGCAGGGAGGTCGTAAGCCATAATATCATCAGCAGTAATTCCGAGATATGTTGCGGATGGTGTTGCTAAATATTCAGAGATGTGCGCAGTCTTAATCGCCCCATATGCAATACTAGCGAATATTCTGAACGACCAGGGATCACCGTCAAGGAATACAACGATTGGTAGGTTCCATTCCTCATTCATCCTTTTCAAAATTCGACGAGTGGAACGTGCAGGCTGTCCTTTAAGATGAAGCAAACCGGCTCGGTGTTCTTCGTCAAATCCGTTTTCAACTAATCTGTCAAACATACCACCAGTTTCTATTGCCATAATGAAATCTACATCATTTGCAATTAATCTTAATTTTTCAGATTCAACATTGTATGGTACACCATATCCAGAATCGCCAACATCGTCACGAGCATTTATTGTCATCCAATCTCCTTTTCGATTCCGTTCGTTGATGGTTATGTCACCAATCATTCTCGCACCATCTTCTTCTGGTCTAAGTTTGAAATCCTCACGCATACATTTCGTGACAATTTCAAGGTCTTCAGCAAGATTGTTACTTTCGTTCTGACTGCCAAATTTACCATGACCCCATGCTTCGGAAATATAGTACATCTCTCTTAGGGTTGAAGATTTACCATTGTCAATCATCTCCTCAATAAATTCGATGATGTGTAAAGCACGAAGTAATTGGTTGGCAGAACGAAGTGAGGTTGCATCACGTATCGAACGCTTTTTTCCATACTTGAAAACCCCTAATCGCTTGTTAAACTCGATGTTTTTCTTTGTCCTTACAGGCAATGACATTGTAGGAGCGGTGCCTTTCATCATTTTATTATGCATCTCTTCTGCAACCTCATGCAATGAAGCAACTACACTTTCATTTGTTTTACCTCTACTAGAATTCACTGTTCATCACCCCACTCATTTTCCTCAAAAAGTTTGACTTGTCTTGTAGTATCAGAGGAGGGAACTGTTTTTTCTTGACCATTCAAAACACTATTCTCATCGGTGTGATTTGTTTGAGAAGCCTCAATTTCTGTAGTTTCACTAACAACATCTTCCAAAGCATTCTTTGGTACATAATCAAGTTCACTTGATTCAACATCTATAATATCTTCAATATTAGATTCCATCCCATGTTCAGTTACTACTGCTTCTTCTATTGCGGCTGTTTCTTCTCGTCTAATTTCTTCGAGTATTTTCTCGTCTAATTTCATGGCGCCGATAATTTCACCAGAGCCGCGGAAGAATACATCAAATTGAGTCCAATCACCTTTTGATAAACCATCAATAGAGAAAGATATTTCCAAATGATCGCTGGGTTGTAAAATTTCAAGCTTCCATTTTCTCAAGCCCTTAGCTTCACGCCTCCCTTCAAAATTTTCATCAATTAACTCAACCCCCTCTCTTTCAGGCCAAGTTGCTAAAATAGTATATTGACGAGGGCGGTTCGTGTAATTGAACAATTTAATGGAACATTTTGTGACTTTTTCAGCACTATCCCATTCGGACATTTCTTCCGAAAATACAGCATTCATGATGTTAGTAATGACAGGTGCCAAATCGGGCTCTTCTCGGCCGAGAATGGCACTAGATTTTGCACTTATTTCAGGTAATATCACATTAACTAATTCGAATTTTTCCCGTGCTTTTTCTCTTTGCTTACTTTTTCGCTTGTGATTCCTCAAACCTCTTCCAACTTCTTGCAAAGCCAAGCGTATTTCATTAAACACTTCTTCATTATCAGAAAGCGCCTCTTTTGCTTCACTTGTGAATTGGACATTGGTGCTAGCAAGATGAACTAAAATCGCTGCCGGACCTTTAGGAACTCCTCTACCCCCTGGGTGTTCAAGGCCGTACTTCTTCCAATCAACACTTTCAATTGATTTTGTGAGTAGGCAACCTCCTTGTTGATACATCAGTGGAACACGATTAGCAATTCTAAGGACTTCAACAGGACTATCAGAGGGTAAATCTGTACCAAAAATCAACCCCACCTCAACCTGAAATGGATTTCCACCAGCAACAGATGGCGCGCGAGTTACGGTTGAGACGAATTTTGAATCAATGGCTTTTGACAACCCTTTCTTGATTAGTAAATCTTCAATTGGAGAAAGACAATCTGTAGGCGGTGCTAGTAATTTGACTCTCTTGAACGCCTCGAGCATGGCTTGTGCTTCGGGGGCGGTGATGGTGCCTGGTTTTCGTGCTTCATCAATTTGAGAATTTGCTAGAATATCTCTTGCCGCGCGCATTGAAACCCCTGAGAAATTATGGCGTAAAAATGAAGTCATTTTTCTCTCTTCTGAATCTCTTAAAAAACGCTGTAATGAGCCGATTTCTTGGCCATGTGGGTGGGGCCTAATTTCTTTTACAGGCCGAGGTAGTATGTCAGTAACCCGAGGCCAATTTCCTTCATCAATTATTGCCCCTTCTTCATCGTAAACTTTCAGCGAAAGTGATGCGTGTGGGTTGACTATTGAAGTCATTCTGAGATATTGGTGAACGCTTTGTCTTCCGCGTTGATATTTTGCTTTCATATGTGCTTGAACCTTAACACCATGCTCAATGACTTCTCCTTCCGAGTTGAACCAGTGGTTTCTCTTTCTGTTACTTGAAATCGCTTTGTTTTTCTTTGTGTCAAGTCCGATGTCAACATGAACAGCAGTGGCTTCTTCTTTGACTTTAGAAATAACATGAGTTTTTTTCCCGGTAGTTAGTTGGCTGTACATTACAACACCAGTAATACCGATTCCTTGTTGTCCCCTCGTTTGGCGAATAGTGTGAAATCGTGAGCCAAAAAGCAAACTTCCAAACACTTTGGTGATGGAATCAGGATGAATCCCAGGGCCATTATCTTGACTTATCATTATGAGTTCATCTGGTTTGCCTTTCACTTTTTTAATGTCAATATGAATATCTGGGAGAAGCCTTGCTTCTTCACAAGCATCAAGCGAATTGTCAACAGATTCTTTGGCGGCAGTTATGATTGAACGATTTAGCGTATCAAAGCCAAGAAAGTGTTTATTCTTCTCAAAAAATTCGCTGATACTTGCTTGTTGCATTTTGCTACGTGTAGACGCCATGTCTCTTCACCCTCCCTCCAGTCCTCCCTCGGCCGAATGACGAGGGGCTAGTTAGCGGCAAAACTCCCGACTTGTCCGACAGGTCATAAGGAGTGTGGGGTCGAGATATCTAAAATAGCATATTTTCAATTAGATGTTGACTTGGCAATATGTTCGAAACTTGTTTATCGAACTTAGTTGAATAGACTTGGTTCCCAAGCCACAATTTTTCCAACAAAAGCGCTTGCCATTACAGTTAGTGGGCTAGCAAGGTAGAGTTTACCCGGCCCAGACCTACCTTGGAAATTACGGTTAATTGCCGAGACGGTCACCTGTTCAGAGTTATCTGAAACTCCCGGGCCAGCCCCAATACAAGCCCCGCATCCAGGGTCAATCAATTTAACACCCGCTTGAATGAACATGTCATTCCACCCCATTCTCTCTGAGTATTCTTTGACGGCTTTTGAGCCAAACTGAATGTAGCATTCAACCCCATCAGGAATGGTCACTCCCGCCTCTAAAGCAGCCTCAACAACTTCTGCATAGTATTGGAAATCATCTGCTTTTCCAGCAGTACATGAACCAGCATAGGCAATATCAATTGCAACATCGCCAATATCAGAAATGTTCACGCCGTTTGTTGGGTCCGATGGGATTCCTTCGTCAGGGTTACCCGGGTGAGCAACCATTGGTACAATTTCTGAGAGGTTGATTGTGTAAACCCCCCCATCATAGTGTGCACCTTCATCAGGTAGTACGAATGCAGCACGAATTTCATCTTCAGTGAGGTTATCTCGGCGTTTCATTAACCATTCAACAGCAACATCATCAGGCTCACAAATCCCTGTTTTTGCACTACACTCCGTAGCCATATTACAGAGAGTTGCTCGTTCATCCATAGATAGGCTGGCTAGCCCCGGTCCTCCAAACTCCATTGATCGGTCCAGAGTTTCTGAGGTGCTCGCGTACTCCAATAAAATGTGTAGAATCACATCTTTTGCAGTACAACCAGGATTGAGTTCGCCTTCCAATTCGAAGCGGATAGATTCGGGTACATTCACAAATGCAAATTGATTGTAGGCGAGGTTTGCATATTCTGTTGAGCCCACACCATAAGTCAGTGCGTTGGAAGCACCACCCATGCAAGTGTGGCTATCAGTTGCTTGAATGAAGTCCCCCACATCAATAAATTCCTCCCTAGCAACTTGGTGACAAATCCCCGGGCTGACACCATCTTTTGCTGAATAATCTCTAACACCTGTGTGTTTTTGGAATAGATTTTGCATAGTTCGTAAAGTCTGTATTTTTTCAGCGAATGGACCAAATCGCGGAACACCAGTCGCATAGAGCAAGTGGTCCTCAAAAACAGCGAATTTATTTGGGTCCGGTAAGGAATAGTTTTCTCCATATTCAAGTTTCAAGAATTCGTGTACTTGTGCGGTTGTAAACTCATGGGAGTATCCACCATTCACAGCAGCTAGTACTGCATTATGTGGTTCTACACAAGTATGCTTGCCATTTTTGGCAAGTAGTTTATTGGCAATAATTTTCTCACACATTGTCATTGGTCTTTGTTCACAATCTGGTGTTGGCAGTTCAATATTCCCTGATTTCAATTGTTTTGCAAAGGGAAAAATTCCTCCATTTTCAACTATGAGTTTTGTAATCGGGTCGTATTTATCAATAAATTCAGAAAGGGCAAGAGTTTCGCCATTTTGAAGTCTTTCAAGCATTTTGTGGTCACCCATCAATTGACCAAGATTGATGTTGTTCCTTTCATGAATCGGTGCGAAAGAAGCGGCGATGACTATTCTGACACCAGCCCATTTTTCTGCTTGAGCTGCAGTTTCTCTACTGCTGCCTGTTCCTTTTCGGTGACCAGAAACAATCACTTCAAAATTACCATTTATCAGAGCGTTTTCTTCAAAAACACGCTTTCCTTCGTGAATTAATCCAGCATAAGCGTTTTTGGCAATCTCAGCAGGGTCATGGTCAAAACATACCCAAGCAGGAGTCATCACATCGGTATTGATATCATCCAATAGGTCATCAACTGTGAGATCTGACATTGATAGATTGAGGCCATTATACAATTGTTGACGAATAAGGTCAAGATTTTTGGTCAAAAATAAGATTCTTTTCCCCGGCGTCAATAAGATTTCTTGCGGCGGCCATAATTCTGCCATTCCACATCACCTGCCCTACGGGCAGACACTCCGAGGTGCAAGTTACTTATCACCATTATTAAATCAAAATACGAAGTCAATATTTCAGAATATTATCAAGTGTAAATGAACCGCTAAACCTTATATAACCCCGGCCGAACGCCGTTTATACCTTTCTCTTAAGATTGGTAGTATAGTAAGGATGGGAGTGATTAATTTGGCAAAAAAACAACCAGTACAAATTGAAGATATTGTAAAGTGTCCAGAGTGTAATAGTAGGAGTCTAGACCATGACCAAACAAGAGGCGAAACCGTTTGTCAGGATTGCGGATTAGTGATTGAAGATAACGTCATTGACCAAGGTGCTGAGTGGCGTGTTTTCAGTCCTGAACAAGGTGATCAGCGGGCTCGAACAGGAGCACCAATGACAGTGATGCTACATGATAAAGGATTGTCAACCGATATTGATTGGCAGAATAAGGACTATTCTGGTAAGACAATTAACAGCAGATTCCGCTCCCAATTTTATCGAATGAGAAAATGGCAGAAGCGCAGTAGAGTTTCAAATGCAACCGAGCGCAATTTGGCTATGGCATTGGCAGAACTTGACCGCATGGCAAGTCGTTTAGAATTACCAAAGTCAGTTCGTGAGGCGGCCGCTGTTAATTACAAGAAAGCAGTTGAAAAGCGGCTCATTAGAGGGCGTTCAATTGAAGGCGTTGCAGCCGCAAGTTTGTATGCTGCTTGTCGTCAATGTGGTGTACCAAGAACGCTCGACGAAATAGGTCAAGCAAGTAGAACTGGGCGAAAAGAGATTGGTAGAACATACCGATTCATGGTTCGTGAACTTAAGATGCGAATTATGCCTACAGGGCCAGAGGATTACATCTCAAGATTCTGTTCTGGACTTGGTCTAGATGCTGAAGTCGAAGCAAAAGCATACGAACTAATCAAAGCAGCACAAGAAAAAGAATTGACAAGTGGCCGCGGTCCAACTGGAATAGCAGCATCTATCATTTACATCGCTAGCGTATTGTGTGGCAAACGCCGTACACAGCGAGAAGTCGCTGAAGTTGCAGGGGTCACAGAAGTGACAATCCGTAACAGATACAAAGAACTCATTCAAAACCTCAACATCGAATTGGATATCTGAGGCAATTTTGATGAGTGACACGGAGGTTCTCCGTGGTGCGTTGGAACAGGCCGTTGTTGGCCTACCAGAGATTAGTTGGAAGCGGATGTTTGGTTGTGATGCTGTATTTCGAGAAGGCACCATTTTTGGACTGATATGGAAGGAGGGCCGTATTGGCCTTAAATTCGTGGAATCAGTTGAATTTGAGGCTCGGATGTCGAATGATGGTTCGAGCCCATGGGTGCCCGGCGGTAGACCCACAAAGCATTGGGTACTTCTCCCAGAAGATTTTGCTAGCGATGCAGAGACTCTCAAAGAATGGGCGTCCGCGTCTTATGAGAGCATCATCTAAGGGTTATCAAAGAATCATGAATCGCGAAAATTAGGAAATATATCTCACAGTGAATTTTTGCATACAATCAGCCGCCTATTTGATGGGTTAGACCCGTGTCGTGAATACTATGGAGGCACCAGCCTACACCGCACGCCGCCTTCTTTTTGGGCTTGGCTTGGCATTATTAATGGCCACAGCATTTGCATTAATTGATGGCAGATTGCCGCCAGCAGTTTGTGCTGAAAATGCTTCTGAATGCACTGCTGGCAGCGAAATTTCTTGGCTCGTACCTGCTTTCACAGCAATTACATTATTCGCTGGTTTAATCATTCATCTTGGAATCACTAAAGGACTAAAATCACCGCTTCTTCATCTATTTCCTATTGAAGGATCATCTGCTCAGCGTGAACGCATGGTTAGCGAACTCTCTGAATCACAGGATGAGGATGACCTTTCAGGTGCTTGGGCTAATCTAGAACAAGGTCTTCTAAGTTCTAAAGTTGAAGAAGAGTGACATTGGGGAACGCAAATATAGTCATCTTAGTAGCCCTCGGAATGACTAGGTGAGATGATGAGTGATGCACCCGAAGAACTGTATTATACTGAAGAGCATGAATGGTTAAGAGTTGAAGGGGATGAAGTGGTTGTTGGAATTACTGATTATGCTCAAGATTCATTGACAGATATAGTGTATGTCGAACTCCCTGAAGAGGGAATGGAAGTCGGAGAAATGGACGAGTTTGCAAGCGTTGAGTCTGTCAAGAGTGTATCAGCAATTTATTCACCACTTGCTGGAAAGATTTGTGCAATCAACGAGGCGTTGGATGACGCTCCTGAATTAATCAACGAAGACCCTTATGGCGAAGGATGGATAGCTCGAATAACTATGCCAGATGCTTCCGTGTTAGAAAAGATGCTGAGCGCCTCAACCTATCTTGAATTGATTGGAGAGTGAGTTCACTTGTCGGATGCCTCATCAAGCGAGGCAGAATTTACAATCTACGTTGACGGTTCTTGTCAAGATAATCAAAATGTAACATCTGAAACACCTGCTGGATGGGGTGTAGTCGTAGTTATTGGTGACAACCAACGAGGTAATGGGACGGGTGCTGTAGAAACTGAAATCAGTGGTTTGGTAATTACTAATCCTAGTACAGATGAATTCCTCGGTGCGGAAGTCGGCTCAAACAATACTGCCGAACTCAGTGCTATTGCTCATGCATTACGCTGGCTTCTTGTTCAAGCGGGCCAATCAAAAATAATTATCAGAGGAGATTCCCAATATGCTTTGGAAATAGCGCAAAATAATTGGCGGGCAAAAGCCAACAAAGATCTTGCACAGCGTGTACAATCTCTTTGGGATGAGGTGTCATCATTGCGCCCACTAACTGGTGAGTGGGTTCGAGCGCACCGGGGTCATCGTTGGAACGAACGTGCAGACCATCTTGCTTTTCGGGCAATGCAAGGAGAACAACCTCTCCCCCTTGAATTTTGGAAACCAGGTCAAAGGTGATTATTCCTCTTCATCTCGCAATGGTCCTTCAATGACCAACCAAGCATAAGCCGCATGCAAAAACATTAGCATAGCGTATAACAGAAGAATAAGAGATGCTGGTTCTGGTACGAATACTCCGTTTTCTGATAGTGTTTTCAACAGTAATATCAAACCAATCGCGGCAACTCCATCAACTGCAGACACGATTGCAATTTGCTGTGGTTTACAACGGAAAATTTTGAGATATGGAATCAATCCATCTTTGCGAAATTGCCATCGGTATTTTGCAACATAGACAAAACCGAGACCAACTAAGGCAATAACTCCGCGAGTGAAAGATTCCTCTTGCCAAGGGCCTTCAGGTGTGTTCCATTCAACAAAGGATTGTGCTACACAGATGATTCCAACAACAAGTTGCCAACGCCATTCCGGCTCCTCTGCCATAGTTATCCCACAACCTCTTTGACCTTCAAGTGAGGGGTTCAGGGATTGGTCCTTGACCGATAATATGTGCTTTCCAAGCCTCAGCCCTCTCAGGGTTTCTTATTTCTAATACTGACCAAAATTTGTCAAGTGAATTTGCGGACTTTGAGTGAATCATATTACCAATAATTGCAAATGATTCGGTATCCACGTCTTGCATTCGGAGTAATAACTCCCTCATTCTTACTCCTGCAACTTCATCATTTTCAAGCCATAAGGGAACAAAAATATTCTGCGAATCAACTCGGTTTAATTCAAGATAGTCTCGAAGACAGGTTTGTATGAAAAGACGGCGGATACCGGGGTCTTCATCCGTAGCAGATTTTTTAATTCGGCTTAGAAAAGCCTCGGAATCAATAGTTGCTAATTCTTTGAGAGCCGCAGTGGCTGCAGAACGGGCCCCAGAATCCTCAGCATCAGCGAGTTGGTCTAGTGATGCTAACCCCACATCTAATGAAGCCCGAAGGAGATAAGGAAGTATGTCTGCAAGTGCGAGATTGACGCGAGGTTCTACCCTTGTTTGTAATGCAGTTAATACCGTTAATCCAGATTCCGGATTTACTTCTAACAACCTTGGCACACACGATACCAATTCAGCAGCGACTAGTTCAGGTTGGGACCTAACCATCTGTTCAAATCTATTTGGTAAAGCCATTTTTTCAACTAGAATTGGGCGCTCCAACATCAAGCGCATCCATTTGACTAACAGGACCTTTCTCTCTTCATTGCCCTGTTCTAGAGCATCAAGTAACCAGTGAGCAGCGTCTATTCCACCTGATTCTTCATCAAGATTAATTTCGGTTGGATTTTGTTGATTCCAATCTAATTGATGTGGTCCAGAAAGTGGCCGAGTAGGCCACCTCCCCGGCTGGCTTGTCATAGCAATACTCTCTAGAATGTGGTATCCACGGTTTTCGGCCAATCCGTCTCCTTGGGTACACAACCCATTGGCTAGAGCAATTCCTGTATACCAACGTGTAACGTCTGGTGCATCTCTATCAAGTGCCATCGCTAACCACCCTTCACAAACCCCAAATAGAATTCTTCTTGCCACTTCAACAAGTCTTCTAAGCAACCACTTTTCCCCTTCCTTGTCTGGATCAGAGGTTAGAGAGAGACGGTGTGGAACCATTGACTCGCGGCATTCATCGAGCAGGCTGTTGAACTTGGCCCTGTCAACATTGAACAAACCTTCAACCTGTTCAATTACTTGAGTAGTTGATTCTGGCTCAATAAAGGGAAATTCAGAATCAACTATTGGAGGTGGCGGTAAAGGCCAATCTAGAACAGATATTACCATCAAATCATTCAACATCTCTAGACAACGAGTATGAATGATATCAGCGGTTTGCTGCCTTTGCCGACTAAAATCCATTGTAATCCCATCAGAATGTTTCACGAACAATCTTGTGGATTTTGTATGGCAGTAATGCGCGATTAACTGGGGTAACTTCCAATACCCTTGCATCATCTCTTCTTCGAATGTCTTGCAATAGGGGGTGTCGACTCTTTTTGTGTAAGGTCAAAATAGTCGGCTTATCTACTTCAATTGCTTCTTTGACAATTTCCACAAATGCTTCAGACTCGACAGAAAACTTTCCAATTTCATCAATCACAATTACTTCGTAATTGTCCATAGCATCTTGAATAGCAGGAACAGCGACATCATCAAGCGCTTGGGGATTAATTCCGAGCCCAAGAACTCTATTTCGTGAATCAATATCTTTGTGGGCAATTGTTGCAACTTCACCAGTTTGTATATTCATACAAGAATATCCAATTCGAGATGTACCATCCATTATAGGAATGGTTTTCATGCCACCTATAATTCTATGATTACTAGAATCCTCACCCCTACCTCTAAGTTCTGAGGCGCGTTCACTTTCGAGCATAATTACAACTTTTTCCATTACTGCACTCTTTCCAGAACGCGGTAAACCGGTGATACCAATTTTTGGATGTAGTCCCATTTATTTGTTCACCTTTCTATGTAGCATCCGCCGATGTTCCCACGCCGCTAACCTATACGAGGGTGGTGATACCCTTAATACCTGTTCCAACCAATTAGATTCCGGAATACGGAGAAGAACCCTTCTTAACGAGCCGAGAAACTCATCTCATCTCAAAATTAAGGAGTAAAATCAAACCAATATCTTCAATCATCAGTTAAGAGTTCATCACCAGCAATTCCCATGTCAACTAGGTCACGTCCTTTGGCAAGCCAAAGCCATCCTTCTGTGACCCAGTCGTATAATTGGTCAAGTCCATCTATACCGATTCCAGCAGCGTCTGCAATGCGTTCTAAAACCAAAACTTCGGCTGGATGATATTCTCCATCAGCTGCAGCAAGTAAGACAGAGTCACGCAAAGCAACTTTCAAAGTATCAACTGTTGCTATCTCTAATGTTTTTTCTAAATCACCTGTGTGTCGTAATTTTTTCCTTGTTTCTTCTCGAACTTCCGGGTTCAATAAGGCTCTACCCATGAATGCTTCCAAAGCAGCCATCTCTTCGCGGACAAGTGCTCCATCAGAGTTTGCTACAATAGTTAGAAGTTCAATATAGACTTCTTTTTCAGATGGTGAAAGCATGTCAATGGCATCAGGCAGCATGCCACTCATTTTCACACCTCATTCAACATTAAGTAAGTCAAGACCATCTTGCATCCAATCAAATCCTGCAATGACCCAGTCAAGTAATCGGTCAATTATCCCCTCATCTAAATTGAGATGTTCAGCAATTTGCTCCAAAGCAATCTGTTCCTTTTCGTCAATACTGCCATCAGCAGCAGTCATCAATGCCGCATCACGTAAAGCCAATCTTCCGGACTTTTTCCCAAGTTCATCCAAACACTCTTCTAGAGTTGGTGGGTTTTTGAGATATGTGCGGATTTCCTTCCGCTGTCCAGGTGAGAGAAGTGCTGTACCAAGGCGCTGTTCAAAGACGGTCATTTCGTCGATTGTAACTTCATCATCAATCTGAATCATGTATGCGAGTAATTTCGCATAAGCAAACCGTTCTTCGCGGGGTAATTCGTGTAAGGTGTCCGGGAGCATGGCTCTGCGAGGAGCCATCCATCTAACAAACCTATGCAGGATGAACACCAGTGAAACAGTTTCAATCATCTTGAGTTTCAACATCAGATGGTTTTCCTGTCAGTGTACCGCGTAGTCTTGCATTATCAGTTTGTAACGCATCAAAAATATCGTATTTACAACCTAATTCCTCAGCCAAAACTCTCAGCGCATTCGAGTCTTTAGGCAGGCATTTTCCTCCAAAGCCGCGGTGAAGTCCAAAGATTGGGTCTAGATGAGTGGGGCCAATAGGTTGGGATTGTTCAGCAGTTATGATATTACTAACTGCATACCAATCTTCGTCCAATGCCTGGCAAATATCGTACATTTGATTGGCGAAAATAACTTTCACAGCGTAAAATGTGTTTTTTGTGTACTTTACCAGTTCTGCTTGGGTTGGTGTTACTTGGAAGGTTTGGTCTCTTTTTAGAACCCCTGCTTCACGGTGTTGTTGGAAAACACGCTCCGCCACATCAGCATGATGAGTACCACAAACTAAGATGTCTTGATTTCCAAAGTCCTCCAAATGTCTGCGTTCAACTAAAAATTCAGGGCTGTAAGCAATTTTCAAGTGTGGATATTTTTCGTGGTAGCGCTGAGTAGTGCCCGGTACTACTGTACTTTTGATGACGGCAGTAAATCCATCAGGAAGTGCATCAAGGGTAGCATCAACGATACTAGTGTCACAAGACCCATCGGTTTCACTCATTGGGGTTGGAACTGCGATGTATGCCATATCGACATTGTCTGTAACATCTGCAAGAGTAGTGCTCCTTACAGGATCGTGAATAAACAATTCATGGGCATCTGCGAACCAGTGTTCAATGGCGCCGCCAACGATTCCTGCGCCGATGATTCCTACCTTCATTGAATCGCGCACCCGACTCTCTATGAAAAGGATGTCCTCTGCGTTCTAATTACAATAAACGAGCGAAGGGTTAGTCAACTGAATCACCCCCCCCTACAAATAGAGGGTAATGTATGGTTTCTAAAAGAACAAGACAGAAACAAATTGCACGCCTTGAAAGGAAAATTGATAGGCTAGAAAAATCGGTTTCCATTCGTTTAGGTTCTCACATAGTTAAAGCAATGCGACAACCATGGCGCGCGCCATTGTTAGTTTTGACATTACCTTGGTTGATGTTAAAATTAGGTTTTGAGATGTTAGGAAAAATCCCCGCACCTGAAACAAAATTTCAATCTAATTCTATTTCTTTTGATGAAATGAATAATACAATCGTAATGTTCCCAACAAATGGGGTGGGTTTTGGTCATTTTACGAGAATGTTGGCATTGGCAAAGAGAATGAAAAATCGAGATCCTGATTTGGAAGTAATATTCTTCACAACAATGCCCACATTGCATTTATTGAAACCATACGGCATACCCTGTCACCACATTTCTGGACCCAAGAATTTCAAGAATCTAGAATCTTCAGATTGGAATGCTCTCTTGGAAGAAGAATTGACAATTTGTTTTGAAACACATAGGCCAAAGATGTTCATTTTTGATGGCGCATTTCCTTACCGTGGAATGCTCCGTGCAATTTCAGCCAGTAGTACATTGCAAAAGGTTTGGATGCGCAGAGGAATGTTCAGAACAGGTTCAAGCATTCCCGTGGATAGTATTTCTCACTTTGATCTAATTATCCATCCACAAGATAGTGTTACAACAAATGAATCCAAACTTGACCATGACGTTGAAACACTTCGCTCACCACCAATAGTTCTACTTGATGAGAATGAATTGTTAAACCGAACATCCGCACGAAATCGATTGATGCTTCCTCAAACAAGCAAGGTTGTTTATGTTCAATTGGGAGCTGGACAAATCAATCAAATCGATAGCGAAGTCCGATTAACTGTTGAAGCTCTCATCGCACATTCTGATGTTCACGTCGTTCTTGGGGAATCATTGTTGGGTGATCGATTGATGATTGATTTACCACGTGTACATTTGGTGAGAGATTACCCCAACTCCATGTATTTCCGCGCATTTGATGCAACCATTCAAGCCGGTGGATACAATTCTTACCACGAAACCAAACGATTTGGATTGCCAGCATTGTTTTATCCCAATATGAAGACAGGAATGGATGATCAACTCACTAGATGCAAAGCAGCAGAAAGAGAAGGGTGGGGGGAAGTAATCGTTGAGCGTAATGAACAAAGTATCAAGCAAGGCATCTCAAATTTACTAGATAAAATTGGGAATTTTATTCCTGAAAACTTCAATAAAATTGAAAATGGTGCCGATAAATTAGCAATCGATCTCAAGTGGTATATGGATACAGGAAAGTGTTTCAATGAGGGTTGGATGCTTCCGGCTGAAACATTGAATTGGATTCAAAAGAATATTCAAAAAGGCTCAAAAATATTGGAATTTGGCAGCGGCCATGGTAGCCATACGCTTTCTCAAGATTATCAGCTTTGGTCAATTGAGCACGATGTAGATTGGATTGGGATTTGCGATTCAAATTATATTTTGGCGAAAATTTGTGATAATCCAATTTCAACTGAAAACGGAGAAATGGGTTGGTACGACCCTGAATTATTCTCGCAAATTCCGGATGATTTTGAATTAATCATCATCGATGGGCCACCAGGAAGTATCGGAAGAACAGGCATATTGAATCATCTCAAAGATATGCCAAGCACAACTTGGATTATGATTGATGACAGTGATCGAGATGCAGAGACAAACCTAGTAACTGATTTTGATAAATTCTATTCACCTATGACAATTGATGAGATTAAGAGTGAACATTCTTTACGAACAGATGGAACCAAGCGGACCTCCACAGCCCTCAAGATAAGGTGATTATATGGATGAATCAATTGAGAAATTAATTCCTCCAATCATGGGTAAAGGGAATGATTGGACACCATTCGAAAACCAAGTTAAAGCACGTTTTCACAAACGAGTCCCTGAGGATTACACATTACCGGTTACAGTAGTAATTCCTGTGTACAATAGAATCGACAAACTTGGAAAAACAATCGCAGCACTTGTGCATCAAACATACCCACATGAATTGATTGAAATTGTCATTGCGGATGATGGTAGTTCAGATAATCCGGAAACCCTCATTCCCACATTCAATGATTATTTTGAGATGAAACATATTTTCCAAGAAGACCGCGGCTATCGGCTGTCTGAGATCCGCAACAAGGGTGTTGCTGCAGCATCAAATGAGAACATCATAATCCTTGATTGTGACATGCTCCCTGAACCCACACTTGTGGAGTCATTTATGCAGTACGCACACATTAGTAAAAGATGTGTGATGATTGGTGGTAGACGGTATGTCAACACTGACAATTTAACAATGGAAGATGTAATCGATGATATTGATTCAGTCATCGGTTTACCTAGTTTGAAAACAGACACTGGGATGATGCCAGTTGGTGATGAGTCACCATCAGAAGATTGGCGATACAAAATTTATCGAGCAACCGAGAATTTGAAAACGGAAAAACATCCATTCCGCGCATTTTGTGGAGGTAATGTTTGCTTCCACCGTTCTTTGCTAGATGTTGTTGGTGGTTTTGATGAATCATTTACCGCTTGGGGCGCAGAAGATACAGAATTCGGTTTTCGTGTATACAATCACGGCTACTGGTTTATTCCGGTTGAGGGTGCAAGTGCTCTCCATCAGGAACCACCCGGTGGTTCAAACGAAACTGATCGAGACGCAGGCAAATCTATCACACAGCCGATATTGATTGAGAAATGCCCAGCCTTTTATCGAAAAATGGAGAAAGACCGTATCTACGAAATTCCAAAAGTTTCTGTATACATGCCTGCATACAATTGTCAAGAATTTGTGCAGGAAGCGATTGATAGCGTATTGAATCAAACATATACAGATCTTGAGATTGTTGTTGTAAATGACGGGTCTACAGATGACACTCGAGATATTCTTGAAGAAAATTACAGTGATAATCCACGGGTCGTGATTATCCATCAAGAGAATGGTGGCATTTCTTCTGCATCGAACACAGCTTTAGCAAATTGCCGTGGCGAGTATGTATTACAACTCGACTCAGACGATGCCATTTTGCCAATTACTGTAGATAGTCTCGTTAAAGTTCTCGAGCAAAATAATGTGGGTTTTGTCTATGGTGATGCATACCTAACCGATGGATCCGGAAGAGCATATGATCGCGCATACTCATGGTCTGTATTCAGCCGCAAAAAATTGCTACAGGGAATGATGGTACATCACCCACGAATGTTCCGCATGAGAGATTACAGAAGAATCGCCGGATTTGATGAAAAGTTAACCAATGCAGTTGATTATGACCTGTTTCTAAAATTATCTGAAGTCACCGACGGGTATCATCTACAAACACCGCTATACCTTTACAGGCAACACAATACAAACACGTCTAGAGTAAATACTGAAGAGCAGGATTTCAATACACACCGCACGATTGAGATGGCCTTTGAACGGATTGGATTAAGTGGAAGAATCAATCTACAACCCGACCCCAAGCACAATCGCAAGATGTTACTAGAATTCATCGACTCTCCGGATGATTATAGATTGAATATGACTGCAAATTTCAATCGACTCGGAATTGATAAACCTACGAATCCAGACTTATATATTTGGGAGATTAACCAAATCATATCTCCGGGTTCCTTATCTCGACAATTGGAAATGAATTTAGGTTTTAATCGAATAATAAGAGTGGGGTCATTTGGTTCAGTAAATGTTGCAAATTCAGTGTCACAAAGAATTGAAAATGAATTGGGTAGGGAAACAGAAATTAGATCGGTAAGGCAAGCGAACAAAGCATCATATGTTGTAGAGGTTCAAGCATCTACAAATGACCGTCAATCTGTTGAATTGCGAAGGCGCATCCAAGAAGAATATGGTTGGAGTAGTGAGATTGTAACAGAACACGGCCCCAGCCCAATAAGAGCTAGAAATCAAGATACACGTGAAGTGTTGCAAGAATATGAAAGCAATTTGCATTCCTCCACAATCATAGTTCAAGAAATTCAAGAACCAACTGACGAAGAAAACGTCCCATATTTAATCTCAGATTTTTGGAGTTTAGATGGAAATCGGTTGCAATTTTGTTGGGAAGATGAAATCATATTTTTTGATATGCCAAACGATTGGAAAATAGAAGAGACACATAAGGATTTGTTTAGGTTGGCACATTATGTTCTAACGGCTCCCTGGGATAAATCATCCATTGAATCATGGACCCCTTCGAGAAAACCTGGTTGGCGACCCGGCCTCGCCTTTTCAGGGGGTGTTGATTCAGCAGCAGCAATGGAATTAATGCCAACTTCCACAGTTCTAGTTTACAATGAAAGATCAGGAATTGATGGTATCTTGAATCACACAAACGCGCATCGATTTTTCGAGGAAATATTATCCAGAACAGGAAGGAGGGTCATCAAAATCCCCTCTAATCACGAGAAAATTCGTATGAGAGAAGGTAAATTACCGGGTTTTAGTACGGATTATGCGTGTGCAGTTCAAGTAATTTTACTCGCAGATTATTATGGATTTGACAGTATTGGTACAGGGATGCCATTGGAAAACAGTTTCCTTTGGCATGGTTATCGCTATCGGGATTTTACAGATTCTTGGTTCTGGAAACACCATGCACCTTTGTTCTCTAGTGTAGGGCTTGACTTGTATCAACCTGTAGCAGGTTGTTCTGAGATTATCAATATGAAAATCGTAAATGATACTGGATGGGAGGGTTGGGCACAATCCTGCCTTCGTTCTAAGAGACCTGGAAAAGTTTGTGGAAGATGTTGGAAATGTTTTAGAAAAAACACTCTTGTTGGCCTACCGTTTGAGTATGCTGGAGAGATTGCAAAGTTCCTAGAAAAGCGGCCCCTAAAGCAAGGCGCAAGCACACTTTATTCAATTCAAAAAGGTGGTGTTTCAAAAGAAGGAGTTGTCATTGTAGAGGAGCATCCGGATTTGAAACCGCTCATGGATCTTGATCTTGATTTCTTGAACCGATATATTCCAGCATCAATTGATTTGTTGCCATCGAGATATCGGCGCTTCACTAAAGACAAACTTTCTGAATTTTGTGAAAGAATGACTTCTAATGATTTAGATTCACTAAGCCAAATTGATTTTACAGAGGAGGAATGAATTTGCGATATTGGCGTCAAGAGGGGAGACGCTTATGGATGGATTGCGAGGTTGGCAGTTTTCATTGGGATATGCCAAAAAAATGGAAATTGAAAAAGACGCACCCTGATTTAATAAAATTAGCAGAATGGGTTCTGTTAGATCCATGGACCCCTGGCATCATTGACAAACACGAGTGGTCGCGTAAACCTGGGAAGAAACCGGGGCTATCATTTTCCGCAGGAATTGAATCAACTGCTGCCATGCTCATCATGCCTCGTAACACGGTCATTGCATATCATGAGAGGGATTTCGAATCGATGCTAAAGCATGACAACGCAAAGCGTTTCATCAAGAGATTACGCTGGCGATATTTTAGGAAGATCACAATTGTCAAATCAAATCATGAAAAAATCCGGACCCATTTTGGCAAGGCAAATGGTTTCTCAACCGATTTAGCTTGTGCAGTACACCTTATCTTAATGGCAGATTTTCTAGATTTAGACTCTATTTCTGTTGGGATGCCTATTGATAATTCATGGTTATCCAAAGGGCAAAAATTCCGTGATTTCCCTAACACACACTGGTACAATAAATGGCCACCTATTTTCAAAAAAGCAGGACTTGAAATCATACTTCCAGTAAATATGATTTCTCAAGCAGGATGCCTTGAGGTGGTACAGAAAAGGGGTTTCGCAGATTGGGCACAGTCGTGTCTACGTGCATCAGCAGGAGATACCTGCGGCCGCTGTTGGAAATGTTTCTTCAAGAACAGTTTGCTTGACCATCCAGTCGATACATCATCAAATGAGATTCAAAAATTTTCATCAACAGAACCACTCAAGACTGCGGCCATGGTACTTTATGCATCCAAGAAAACAGGTTTATTCAATAATTTACCACAATTGAAGAGATTTGAACACATCAATTTGGATTGGTTCAATCAAATTTATCCTCCAGGGTTTGAACTGATTCCTGAAAAATATCGAGAGGGCATTCGTCAGAATATACTAGGGGTTTTATCCGAAATGCAAGAGCCGTATGCACTTGAATATACAGATTTAGAAAACCCCCCGTATAGGTGCCCCACCAATGAGGAACTGAGGCTTGAAAATACAGCGAAGCAAGAGGCCGAGGTGGCGACGAAGGCGGGGCGCGAGGCCGAGGAGAATATTCAGCGTGAGAAAAAAATAAGATTACAACGATTCCATGATTCCCAACTATTAGCTAACAGCGAATACCCTCCAGTAGAGATTAATGATTCAGATATTTCAGCACAGGACAAAGAAATTTATGAAAGATTGGTTCCACATTTTTGTTCTAAAGATCGGCACAACTTTGAGTACAAAATTCTTTCAGAATTGCATGATTTTTTAACATCAAGGAATATAGATTATTGGGCGATAGGCGGCACTCTACTTGGGCAGATGAAGTATTCTGGTACTATTCCTTGGGATCATGATATTGATATTTTCACTGAGCAACTTTCAGAAAATACAGAGGACGAATTAATCCAGTTGATTTCGAAAATCGAGGGATGTGCGATTAGAAGGTGGCTTTGGTCGAATAGAATACCTGGTATGCAAATACATGATATGCGCAATGGCCCAGCTATCGCAATAGACATTTTTTATGGCGAATTCCATGATGATACAATTTACACCAAGAATCTGATTAATAATATCGAGAAATTCCCTAGTAAGGGACGCCAGGGAGTAGATCGCATAATCAACCCTGGTTCACGGATGGTTAATTTTGGAAATACAAAGATATCAGTGCCTAATGTCGAATCTACAATAGAATACCTCGATTGGAAATTTGGAGAAAATTGGGAGGATGAATATGTCATATTTGATTTCAAAGAGAAGACATCAATTTCTTTCCCGGCAAACGATAGAATTGACGAGAAACTCAGAAGTTTTGTCGTTAATCGTTCTCTGAAATAATTTTTTCAATTATTGCTGTTGTACTTATCTGCGGCGTCCTTGGTAAATACCAAATCTCACAAATATCATCTAACTCATCATAAATTCCTTTGTGATCGTCCCCCATGACCAATATATCCGCATTGTGTTGAACCAAGTAATCACGCTTAGATTCTAATGACTCCTCATTAAATACTTCATCAACATAGCATATTGAAGATACAATTTCAACTCGATGCTTATGTGAAACAACTGGCTTACGCTGCTTTTTTGAGAAATTCAATTCATCAGTACTTATTCCAACAATTAATTGACAATCGGGAAATTTTTCTTTAATCCGCCTGAATATATTTAGATGCCCTATGTGGAAACAATCGAACGTACCAAAGGTTACTACATTCATACAAACATCACTTCTGTAAACACGTATTCCCCCACGGCCTTTAATTTGATAGTAGTACAACCAACTATATTTTCGCAATATATATTGATACACAAAACCGCCAATTAAGTTAACATAGTCCCGATGGAATGAAGAGGGGTCGGTTAAGGGGGTGTATTGTGAATGACATTATGCAACTTGAGGAACCCAATCCAACAGTTCCTTTCTTCAAAGGACCTCAGATTTTCATTAGCACACTTTTCTCTGATTGGTATCTCATTCGAAACATGATTCGCAGAGATTTGAAAGGACGATATAGCCGTGCTTCAATTGGTTTTGGATGGATATTCCTTGAACCTTTACTTTTATCTGCTGTTTATTATGTCTTATTCACGATAATTGCAGATAGCGCTGAACCCAACTATTCGTTGTATGTGATTATCGGAGTGATTGTTTGGGGACATTTTGGTAAAAGCCTACAAGCAGTAATATCTTGTTTGACAGGAGGGGGGAATTTGATTAAACAGGTGTATTTCCCACGTGAAATACTAGCAATTTCTCCAGTACTTTCTCAGTTGTGGATATCAATAATTTCACTCACTGCAGTTATTCCAGTTATGTGGTACCTAGGAGTCATGCCCAATTCTACAATCTGGATGCTTCCAATTGCTTTGTTTCTCACTACAATTCTAGCCTTAGGTATCGGTTTGATTTTTGCCCCTATTAATGCCCTTTCAAGAGATGTATCTCATTTATTTCGTTTCATTATCAGAGCAGGTTTCTTTGTATCTCCTGTAATGTGGACCTATGAGATGATGATTGTAAGGGCTCCCGCTCATTGGGTTGATTTCATCATGCTCAATCCGATGGTAATACCACTGACTTATGCACGTCATGGTCTTGACGGAACCCCTCTTCTGATTGAAACAAGCCACTTGCTATATTGTATTGGTTTTGCAGTGATTACACTATTTTTCGGTATGTCAATTTTCAAGCGATTGGAAAGCAAGGTGGTGAAACATTTATGACAAACGCAATTGAAATGACTGATATCGGTTTACATTTCCCCAAAGGGAGGGGTTTGCTTAGTGGATTGATTAATGCATTTCGCAACAATAAATCTGTGAAGAATAGATATGTAGCACTGAAGGAAGTTAACTTAGAAGTCCATCAAGGAGAAGTATTGGGTGTCATCGGCCGAAATGGTTCTGGGAAAAGCACGTTGCTTCGTGTGATGGCGGGAATTTATCACCCAGACCACGGCCAAGTGAAAGTGAGAGGTACAACATCATTATTGGCGGGTGTAAATGTAGGATTTAATCAAAACCTTACGGGTCGAGAAAATGTACATTTGTATGGGAGTATTCTAGGTCACCGTAAAGAAAAAATTGATGGAATGATGCAGGATATTCTTGATTTTAGCGAGATCGGCGAGTTCATGGATCAGCCACTTCGCACTTATTCATCTGGAATGAAAGCCCGCCTTGGAATTGCGATTGCGAGTGCAATTGAACCAGAAATACTTCTCATCGATGAAGTACTGGGTGTGGGCGACCCTCAATTCCGAGAAAAGAGCAAAAAAAGAATTCTTGATTTGGTTAAATCAACAGGAACGGTTGTTATGGTAAGCCATTCATTTGGGCTGATGAAAGAAATTTGTGACAGATTGATCCTTATCGACGATGGTCACCTTATTTGTATTGGTGAAGTGAGTGAAGTAATTGCTGCATACTATGAATTGGACAAGTGATAGAATGACAAAAGGCCAGCCCAATACTGTTAGAGAAACTTTCCTTCAATTGGAATTGGATCGGATTCGAAATTCATATTCGTTTAGATTAGGATTACTGTTAACGGAATCAATCATCAGGAAACCTTGGATGATAATTTTCCTTCCACTCACTTTCTTGAAAATGAATTACGAATATTTCCGTGACTGGAAAAATAGCAAATTAAGTAAAAAAGATTCAGCCACTCTTGCAGGTAGCAATTGCTTGATGTTAATCACAGCCAGTGAAGAGGGTGTTTCAGCGAGTGAGAGAACGATTTCTATTGCCAAATCTTGGCTTAACCAAAAAGATCACAAAGTGGTGGTTGTAAGCACAAATGAAAACTTGACATCTATGACAATCCAAGGTGTAAGTCATTATCAAATCCCAGATCCAAAGACACACCGTGACATTTCAACATCTGAATGGAACGATACTTGTGCCAACGTTGTCAGAGGGGCGATTGAAACACATATTCCATTTGCAGTTGTATTTGATGGTACGTATCCATATCGCGGTATTCTAAATGCCCTCACATTAAGCCTTCATCAAAAGAAAATTTGGCTAAGACCAGATATAATTGATACTGTGGTTGTGGGACGCACGAATGGGATTTTTGATACTATTATTACTCAGGGTGAAATTAGCGACAGCATCAAATCAATTGACTCAATAATTATTGATAATTCTAAACCTAGAAAACCGTCTGAAAAAATATTGGTCGCAACCGGATATGGTCGCCACCAATTAAGGGACAAGATCAACAAATTTGTTAATAAACGATTAGAGGGTGAGGTGGATCATACATTTATTTTCCCCAAGAACGGTAATACTGGCACCATTCCAAATGGAAATGTTGAGTTCTGGGATAAGTTGGTTAATCACTCAGAATTTCCAAATCTCAAAGCTGCAATAATTTCTGATGATATTAATTTTGCTTCCACATGTTGTAATTCAGGAATACCAACCATTTGCTTAATTGAACCAAGTACACCACCTAATGTCAAGGAAAAATTGAATAGAATTGCAGATGCGGGAAATTTATTCATTGCAGAATCAACAGACTCATCAGAAATCAATCTTTACTTGAATGCGATTTTTGACTCAAACTGGGTAGATGAAATTACACAAAGAACGATGATCGACGTGAATTC
>JAERSV010000077.1 GCA_016845345.1 Methanobacteriota archaeon | reverse complement strand
TTTGATTTATGTGCTGCCATGCTAAAAATTAGAATTATTTTATTCACATGCTCACGAGGGTTAATTCCGTACAAGGGGGAATGTGAATTTGGTGCTTTAAGACCCGCATACATCAATGCAAGAATCAGTTCATCAGTGATATCATCTTCATCTATGATAGCGGGACGAAGCCCAGAAATAAGTGCAATTTTTCTAGCGGTTTGAATCGTATCAACATAGATGAAAAATAATTCAATCATAGTGAGAATAATTCCTGAACCGATGGTGATTGTGAAGTAGAGTGCCGTGGCTTTTAGGTCTACAGTTAGGTTACTGGGCTCCAAAGATCTGGCTAGATACGTTACCCATACAATAGCAATCCCGCATAATATTCCATACATTGCCGCTCGTATGCAGATTAACTTCTCCTCTCGCTTAATTAAGCGCAGTCTTTCGTTGAACGGAGTGTCGCCATCAACTAATTCGCCATCATTATCTGATAACAAGTAACCAAGGACTCTGGCTGGGATTCGGCCAATTTCTTCAAATGTCTGAAGTGCCGAATCTGGCATATATCTCCGAGAATCAATTTCCCTTTCATAGATTACTCTAATTCATGTTGGAATCATGATTTTGTTTTCATCGTTAATATACCCTCAAGAAATTGAAAAGAATAGTGGAGAGATGATATCATGATTGGAATACTAGTTGTAGGCGCAGGAGGCATTGGGAGCCAACTGCTTGATTTGCTTATTCCTGCATTAACCGCAGGAGACTTAGCGAGAAGAATGGGTGGGGTCCAAATCCATCTTATGGATGATGATAGAGTCGAGGTTGGCAACCTTGCTCACCAAAGACACGACCCAAGGATGGTTGGCCGCCTCAAAGTCAACTCATCTGCAGAGCGCTTAGCGCCATTCCAATCCTCTGCACTGACGCTGAAACCGATTGGTGAGAAATTACAGAAGGTGTCACAACTTGATGGTTATGATGTGGTTGTGGTTGCTGTTGACAGGCCAGCAGCGAGAGCACTTGTACACAATAAATCAGAGCGATGGTTGGATTTGAGGTGTGGTGGAGACGGCATGATTGCTCTTGATTTCCAAAGTAACCCTAACCTAGTTGAGGCAATGACTCCTCTTGACCAAGCACCAGCTTCTTGTCAGATACCAGGTTCAATCAAGGCCGGAAATGTACAGATGGGTTATGCACTCGCTGCTGCTCATGGGGCTCAATGGTTGGTTCAGAATCTTCGAGAACTCAGTGGTATGCCTTTCCGGCCAACACCATCTCGCATGTATTCTCTAACATTTGGAGAGTTGGAATTCCCAGAAATTCCTGAAATGATTGCCGGGGGTGATGAGTAATGACGGAGGCCAAGCCACCCGTAACACCAGTATTACACCCACTTGACGCTGTGCAAGCAGCCCTTGAGAGAGGTGATGTATGGTGTGATGAGGTAAGAGAAACGATGGCTTATTTGGGAATCAATAATTTGTGGCCACGGTTCTATTCCATCAGTGAAACAGTTGGTATGGAAGTCAGCATGTTGATTGATGCTGTTGGAAATTGCTACATTGATTGGGGGACAATTTCACGAGTGGGGTTGAATCCACCAAAAGGCGCAACAATTCCATTCAAAATATGGACACATACACATCCAAGAGGCGACTCATACTGGAGTTTGACTGACCGCCAAACATTGGCTGTAGCAAGTGCGGCTAGAATTATTCGCAAGGCCATAGTTCTTGGCCAAGACCAGATGAAAGTGTCAGTATGGAGCGAACAACCTGTTGCTGAACCACTTGCAGATAGTGGGCCTTTGAGTCATTGGAGTGACGAGTTAGTTCAACATGTTGAGAAGGGTGTTTCACCCTGGACTTTGGAGGTGAACGCTTGAGTCGTTTCGTAAGACCTCCTGAAGATGATGATGAGAAACGCCGTGTAGAGCATGCGATTGCTACTGGGGCGGGCATCAGTATTGCTCAATTTGCTGAACGAATAGTTGGTGAACCTGTTGACGAAGAATTCATTGAAGTTATCAAATCAAGACTTGAACGAGCAGGAACAGTTGGTGAGTCTTTTGATATCGAGTCTGAAATAGAGATTTTGTGGAAATGGCGCAAAGAAATGGCTTAATATCGGATTAGAACTAACATGAAGCATTCATGTACATTATACACTATCTTTCAAATAGTGCCGGGTAATATCATAATATACCCTTAATGGTGATTGCATGTCTAATAGTGAGCAGATATCAAAACAAGATTCACTAGAAAAAAAGAGAATCCAAAGGCTCACAGAAGCATTCTCAACTTGGGCCAAGGAGGACCCTGACTCATTTCGTCAGGTCGCACCCGACTTACTTCGTCAAGGAGTTAATAGAGCCACAGGACATGACCCTAAAGCGAGTCGAAGATTAGAATACTGGCTTCTTGATGAATGGAAGAGTGAACGATTTGAAGGACTTCTTGAATTTCAATCCACGGAAAAATTAGACTTATCATTATGCGAGACATTCAACATTAATCGTTTCAAAGGAACTAACAAATCCTGGCTTGAAACACTTACAGATAAATTTGCAGCAGGCTCAGACGAACACTCTGGAGATTTCCGAAGATGGGATCGTCATGTACGCGACCAATTCATCATTATAGGAATGATTGTTCAAGAAGAAGATGGTGTTACTCAAGGTGATTTAGCACGTAATTTAGGAATTAAATTTGAAGATGAAGCAAGTCGGCTATACGCTGCCAATGTTGTCAGAGCGGCTAAGATAGCAATTACGAGAATGGCAATTAGTGCTGGTCTTGATGATGGAATCTTTAGCAAGGCGACTGGCCACGGACTTCACCGGCAGCATTCATTCAAATCAAACCAACTCCGCGAGTTAACACTGCGCTGGATTAATTGCCACCCCGCAAGAGTTCTTGTGCCTCAAGTTCTTGAGTGATAATCGTAGGCATTGTTCTTCACGAACATCCAGTAGTTGAGCCACATTCAGCACACTTGAGACAAGTTCCACTGCGTTGCATTCTACTGCCACCACATGTGGCACAAATATCGCCTGTGAAGCCACGTTCTTTGGCAATTCTCATCTTCATTTGTTCCTCTGATTCAACATCTAGAGTTAGTTGGATGTCTCGCTTCTCACCTTCATGCCTGACAATTCCATCAGGAGTTGATTCAGGTCTACTGATTGACATTGCATCCAAATCTTCCTCAGATACTTGTGCTAAGTCATCCCGGCCAAGATATTGTATTCCCAATTCACGGAATAAATAGTCGACTATGCTTGTTGCCATCTTAACTCGGTTACTTCCACCCTGAACCATTCCACTTGGTTCGAATTTTTGGAAGGTAAATGACTTGACAAAAGCGTCCAGCGGAACGCCATATTGTAATCCGATTGAAACAGCGATTGCAAACTGATTGAGCATGGAGCGCCAGGCAGCCCCTTCCTTAGAAGTAGTAATCATTATTTCACCAACTTTTCCATCTTCATAAGTGCTTGATGTCAAGTAGACAGTATGTCCACCAACTCTTGCTTTCATAGTGTAAGAGCCTCGACTATCAGGTAGTGGTCGGCGAGTTGCAACATATCCTTGTGTGATGGTTTCTGCAACCATCTTAGCCTGTGGTGCTGGCATAGGTAGCCTCTCTGCAACCTTCTTGATGACAACAGAAACTTCCTCTTCTTCATCCTCTTCTTCTTCAATTCCCATTGAAGGAGGTATCAAAGAAGACATCAAAGGTTGAGACAACTTACTTCCATCGCGGTACAATGCACACGCTTTGTTGCCTGTTTTCCAACTCCGCATGTATGCCTCTTGGACATCATCAATAGTAACATCGGGTGGCATATTGATTGTCTTTGAAATTGCACCTGAGATGAATGGTTGGGCAGCAGCCATCATGTCAACATGAGCTTCCCAGCGAATAAATCGCTCTCCATAAGCACCACAAGGTTGAGCACAGTCAAATACCGGTAAATGCTCATCTTTGAGGTATGGAGCGCCTTCAATAGTTGCCTTTCCAAACAAGTAATCATTCGCAGTCGAGATGTCTGCATTAGAATATCCAAGTAGACCAAGAACGTCAACAAATGGATCAGCCAATTGCTCTTCAGTTAGGCCAAGGGAATCCTTGCAGAAATCTTCACCCAATACATTTGGTGATGCTAAACTTCGCACATCAAAGACATCCTTGAATGAGTCATCCATTTTAGCGAATTCTTCTTCTGTGAAACCTTTCTCAACTAGTGAAGCAGTGTTGATGGTTGGGCATCCTGAAAATGTCCCCGTACCCATTACATAATTGATGATATCATCAATTTCCCGCTTTTTGTAACCTAAATTGGAAAGACCAGACTGAAGTCCAGTTGCAGGGATTCTGAGTGTACCCCCGCCTGCGAGTGTTTTGTATTGAACAATCGAAAACATTGGTTCAACACCAGTGGTATCTGCGCCCATTACTAATCCAATAGTGCCAGTCGGTGCAATCACCGTTGTTTGAGCATTTCTGTAACCGTGTTCCTCACCCATCATTACCGCTTGGTCCCATGCAGACCTAGCAGCCTCCAACAAATCGTTAGGACATTGTTTAGCATCAATTCCCATTGGATTAACTGATAGATTTTCATATTCTTCCGGCGCAACGTTGTAAGCTGCGCGGCGATGATTACGCATCACTCTAAGCATAGAGTCGCGGTTTTCATCATAGAGATTGAATGGCCCTAAGAAAGATGACATCTCTGCAGATGTTTTGTATGTCTCACCAGTCATAATTGAAGTAAGTGCACCACAAATTGCGTAACCCCGTGGGTCATCATAGGGAATACCCATGTGCATCAAAAGTGAGCCAATATTACAGTACCCAAGCCCTAGTGTTCGTGTATCATAGGAGAGCCGGGATATTTGTTGTGAAGGGAATTGAGCCATCAGAACCGATACTTCGAGAGTGGCAGTCCAAAGCCGAATAGTGTGAACATAATCTTCTACATTGAACACCCCTCTTTCTTTGTCGTAGAAGTGTAGCAAATTGATGCTCGCTAAATTACACGCGGTGTTATCCAAAAACATGTATTCACTACATGGATTAGAACCATTGATTCTTCCACTTTCGGGACAGGTATGCCAATCGTTGATTGTTGTGTCAAATTGAACACCCGGGTCAGCGCACGACCATGCGGCGTGAGAAACATCATCCCACAATTCTTGAGCAGGCATAGTCTTGCATGGTGTAGGTTCTCGCCCTTCTTCTTCAGCAGCATTCTTTTCGGTGCGCCAATAAAGATTCCACTCTTTTCCGGTTTCAACTGCTTCCATAAATTGGTTAGGCACACGAACCGAATTGTTACTGTTTTGTCCTGAAACTGTGAGATAACCTTGGCCCTGCCAATCTGCATCAAACTGCTCAAACTTCATCGAAGTGTGGCCTTGTTTTGCTAAGTCAATGATTCGCTTGATATGTGGTTGAGCGATGCTTGCATTGACTGCTTTCTTGACTGCCTTTGCTAACTCAATGTTTTCAGTAATTTCAGTGCTGTTACTTGCATCACCATAAAAATTATTGATTGCATTCATTATGTTGTTTGCATTTTTTTGTAGAGCCGCTGCACCAGCAATCAATGCTGAAACTTTCTCTTCTTCCTTCATTTTCCAGTTGACGTATTGTTGAATATCTGGGTGGTCAAGATCTAGAGTGACCATTTTTGCTGCACGGCGAGTAGTTCCACCCGACTTTATTGCTCCAGCGGCCTTATCTAAAATCATCAAGAATGAAAGTAGGCCACTTGATTGTCCGCCACCTGAAAGTGGTTCACCATCTCCTCTGATGTTGCTAAAGTTACTACCAGTGCCAGAACCGAATTTGAATAACAATGCTTCACGTGCTACCAAATCTGTAATCCCGCCTTCGCCTACTAATCTGTCCTGAATACTTTGAATGAAACAAGCATGAGGTTGAGGTCTTTCATAGGCGTTTATCGATTTACAGTCCTCTGCGGTTGATGGGTCGACATACCAGTGTCCTTGAGGTGGGCCTTCTATCCCATATGCCCAGTGTAATCCAGTATTGAACCACTGTGGGCTATTAGGTGCTGAGCGTTGGCTAGCCAATAGGAAACACATTTCATCATAATAAGCGCGAGCATCGGTTTCGCTAGCAAAGTATCCGTGCTTCCATCCCCAATAGGTCCAGCAGCCTGCCAATCGATGGAAAAGTTGCCAGCCCGAAGTTTCTTTGCCAGTCCAATCCTTGGCCTTTGCTTTCTTCTTCTCATCTGGTTTTGAACGCCACAACCATTCAGGAACACCATCTTCAGGTATTTTTACGAGATAGTCCATTCCAGGGACAACCTTGCGTAGATATTTGTCAGCGGCAACTTTGCCAGGGACTCCATCGAATCCTTTTGGGAATTCAATATTTTCAATTTTGCGAACAGTATTTCCTTTCGCATCTTTCAGATCAATATCTGTTTCAGTCCATTCAAATTGTTTTTGAACAGGTTTGTTTGGTGAGGTGAATCTCCGTTCAACAACTAACCCACTTTCTGTATCGCCGGCGTTCACAGATTCACGTGTTGGCGTTTGCATATCATGTCCTCCGGTCCAAATAGCCCTTTCTCAATTATGCCAAGACTTGGTTAGTGTCCACATTGTGCGAGCGGGATTCTTTTGCCCCACGAGAGGGTTCTTAATAGTTAGCAAATATGTGAAGTTGTAGAGCATAGTTGAAGGCGAAATATATCTACTTCCAAAACTGAACATTTAGTATAATCTTGTTTGAAACACTTGACATCCAACAATGATTTTTCTCAATTTGTTGAATAAAAAACTATCCTGATTTCTCTTTAAAATAAAAAAAATACAAAAATGTGGTAATAGACGATTAACGGGAACGCATTTGAAGGAGGCGCCCTAGCAGTTGCAATTAGTCGGTAACCGGCTGTTAGATGTGGTTGATTCAAATGCTTGCACCAGAACAAATACTCCACGCTGCAATGATCCTCAGCGTTGAGTCAGAAGATGGAATAAATGAGGGCTTGATTTCACAAGTTCAAGAATCCCTTGAATGTGATGCAGAAGACCATGAGGCGGCAATGTCCCACATTGAAAATCACCGAGATGGCGGCGACTGGGGTGGCCGTAGAGATGCTGTCCTTCATCGCTCTCGCGAGCGCGTACGCGAAGCAATGGACAATGATTCCCTCCCTTCAAGCGGACCTTTGTCTGATGAACTGAATACATTAGTAGGTGAACAAGATGATGGCGGGGAAATAGACCCGTTCGCTGAACTTGGCGTTGCTAGTGGCGGAGCAGGAGGCTCGTTTGGGGGCCAAGCCGTGGATAGTTCTGACCCATTGTCAGCATTCATGGATGATGACGATGAAGAGGAAGAAGATTTAGTCGACGGAGATGGATTTCTTGCCTCAGATTCAACTCTAAATTTGGATGGTGAGGTTGTTGAAGATGATGTTGCAGAGCCGGAAGCAGAAGAACAACCAGTTGTAGAAGAAGTTGAGGAGGAACCTGAGGAAGAACCTGAGGAAGAACAACCAACAACCACACCCAATGTAGCCTATGAAATGTTGATGTCAACGTGCTGGATTGACGGCATCCTTGACCCTGCTGAAGCAAAATTATTAGCACGGAAGCGTGAAGAATTAGGAATCACTTTCGAACAACACTTAGAGATGCTTCAAAGTATGCTGGAGCGCTCTTCATGAAAGCAGAAAACACACCGTTTTGGCACGCCTTAGAATTAGCATGGTGTAGTGACGGTGCTCTTTCTCTACACAGCATCAGACTTCTTGATGCCATGCAGAATATGATTGGATTATCAAATTCAGACCGCGCCGAAATCGAATCACAATTTGAGGAAAATGTAGTCTATGACCTGACAAGAGCAGGTTTTGGTTGTGGGGACCAAGCATTAGCCGCATGGGTGGGGACTCTTACTTTCTTAGATGACCCAGCGAGTTACGATGTTTCCAAAGCAATGGGTAAAGCAGCCATGCTGGCAGGTCTCTCTCGAGAGAGATGGCTCGCAAGTCATTCATGGATGAGCCAACTTGGTTTAGGTCAGCCATATGCAGAGGGTGTCTGGCTTGAGGGCGACGAAGCCGGAGAAATCGCTAGAGTTCCAGCACTACTCGTTCCAGTTGCAAAAACGATTGGCCTCATAGACCAAGATGAGTAATCATTCGACAATTGCTTCCCATGTTATTTCAGCGGTATGTTTTATCATATTCGAAATCGTACAGTATTTTTCATGACTTTGTTGTACCAAACGATTGACTAACTTTTCTGGTAGGTCATCTCCACTAACACGGTAAACCATGTGGATTTTAGTGAATACTTTGGGATTTGTGTCTGAACGTTCTAAGTCTAGGCTCACTGACGCACTTTCCACTTCACGGTTTTTCAAACCCACAATCACATCAATTAGACTACAAGCACCACAAGAGTGTAGGGTTGCAGTGACAGGAGTAACACCTTCTCCACCCCAAGCCAGGTCCATCGTCATCCCTTGTTTGTCGGTGCACGTCATACTTTTTCCGCCGTTCCATTCTACTAACGAATCCATGTTTTTCGGAGGAGAGTCTTAGGGAATATGTTTGTGATTGGATTTCACCTCTACCCATTGCATTGATGAAGGGGGGGCGGGTCGGCCAAAATAATGACCTCTGGTAGCCCAATCACAATGATAAACGGTAATTTGAATGTGCCCGATAATCCAGTAATCAATTTCATTGAAGGAGATGGAATAGGTATTGACATCACTCCGGTGATGCACAAAGTCGTTGATTCTTCAATTTCAAAGGCTTATGGTGGCAAGCGCGAAATAGAATGGCAAGAGGTTTTAGCTGGTCAAAAAGCATTCAATGAAACCGGAGAATGGCTACCAGAAGAAACCAAATCTGCGATGAGAACAGGACTTGTTTCAATCAAGGGACCACTTACAACACCAGTTGGTGGTGGTATCCGTAGTCTCAATGTTGCTTTGCGCCAGCAATTAGATCTCTTTGCTTGTGTTCGTCCAGTAAGATGGTATCAAGGAACTCCAAGTCCAGTCAAAGACCCGGGTGCAGTTGATATGATTATTTTCAGAGAAAATAGCGAAGATGTCTATGCGGGCATCGAATGGGAATCTGGTAGCGGGGAGGTTCAAAAGGTGATTGACTTTTTACAAAATGAGATGGGTGTCAGTAAAATTCGTTTCCCAGATTCATCAGGGATTGGTATCAAACCAATCAGTAAAGAAGGGACTGCGAGAATTGTTAGAGCAGCGATTCAGTATGCCATTGAGCAAGATTTACCAAGCGTTACCCTAGTTCACAAAGGGAACATAATGAAATTCACCGAAGGTGGTTTTAGAGATTGGGGATACCAACTCGCTCAAGACGAGTTTGGCGCTAC
>JAERSV010000076.1 GCA_016845345.1 Methanobacteriota archaeon | reverse complement strand
ACTGGAGAATGAGCGGTCCAATTAGTGCTGGAATTGTCAATCATTTCATTATCTTCTTCTACAGAAAAGGTAGTTGGATTTTCAAGGAAAAGAGATGCTGAAAACATGGTTGAAAACATGATTACAAATGTTAAAACGACGGCAAAGGTTACACTCCTAATTGCCGGCGCCATAGTTACGACACGAGGTTACATTAGATGAATATACACCTCAAAATTGAGGTCACCAAGGGAAATCAAGTAGCCGAACCTTCAAGCCTGTAACCCTCCTGAGCGTAAGCATGGCTAAAATGTGGGCGATGTTCTTTCTTAGCATTCTGCTAGTCAGCGTAATGAATTTCTATGCAGTTGTTCGTGAACCAGATATTGTTGAAATTGCTGAATTACATGAGCATATACGGGAATCGGTGAAAATTAGAGGTGAATTGACTTCATACGTGCGCGACCCGTATGATAGTGGTTCGGACCGAATTGATATCTTAGTTGAAGATGGTTACAATGTTAGCGAAGTTAGGTGGACTGAAACGGGACTGTTGCCACCTATTGGAACTCTAGTCCAAGTAGTCGGTGAAGTTTCAGAATGGAATGGAAGAATATGGATTGCAGCCAAAGGTGCTGGTGCGATTCAATGGGATAAATCATGGGTTCCAACTGTTCACACTGTCAATTTGACTGGTGTGTCTCATGACCCAACAGAATTTGACGGGGACCTAATCACAATTGTTGGTTATTCAGGTGATGTTTTAGAAGGAAATGTGACTCGTCAAATATCTAGTTTGATGGACCACCCATCTTATGGAAATGCCGACCATGTTATCTCAGTAGCAATTGAAGGGCGGCTTGACCAAAGTTATGAAGCAGGCTCAAAAATCATAGTTACAGGTTGGGTCCGATGGTCGGAGCGAGATTTCCGTTGGCAACTACAAACTCACGCAACTCAAATTGAAGTGTTGCACGCAGCAGGTGCAAAGCGACTTTCGTGGAGTGCTGATTCAACATCTTGGTCTTACGATATTGGTAGCCTTGTAACCATTGAAGGAGAAGCGTACAATGATAGTGGCGTCTGGTGGATTATGGGACCGGGAGAAACGAACAAACTTTGTTTATTACCCCATGAAAATGATACCTCAGGAGAGATTAGTGACTTTAGTGGTCGATTAGTATGGGAAGAATCTAGAATTCAATTATGCCTTGACCATGGTCAAGTAACTAATGCTATCAACCCAACTGGAGATTTTGGCGGCCCAACCACCCAACTTTCAACTTTAGTAAGAGACCCCAATGCCTACCGCAATCAAACCCTCAATCTAGTCGGTTGGATTGACGGTTCAATCTCACCAGATTATGACAAAGGCTACTTGGCAGATGGACCTGATTATTTCACGCGTTCTACAAAGATGAGAATTATCATCGAAGGTGCACGATCTGAATGGATTGAAACAGGCACCAAAGTCAATGTCTCAGCGACTTTAATCTGGGACACGGTAGATGCAAGATTACTTCTCCAAGTTCACAGTATATCAATTTGGGAAAACGAACCAATCCCGGTAACAACACTTGCTTGGACAGATGGGTATGACCAGTGGCAATGGGACATCAATACTCTGGTCAAAATTAATGGTGTTGTAACCGAAGAAAATGGCACCCTGTGGATTAACCGCGAAGGTACACAAGTTGGGGAGCGTCTCTGTCTTATTGGCGATGGAACGGAATTGGCAACACAAGCAGCGAGTGGCTCTTCCCCTCTATTTTGGAATGGGAGATTATCAACTGAAGAAAGTGTAATCGAACGTGATGTTCAACTTTGTCTAGACCGGCGCTAAGTTACCTGAGGTGATTGAATGGAAATTTGGATGGTTGAGTGGTTATGGCTCATGGGCTCGTTTTTCATCGGCGTGTTTCTAGGCTGTATGACTGGTTTAATCCCCGGATTTCACGTCAACAATGTTGCATTGATTGCCCTGAGTCTAACTCCTTTGGCAATCGGTCTTGGAATCCCCCTTTCTGCCGTTGCAGCAATTATTGTAGCTATGGGCACTGTTCACACCTTCCTGAATTACATTCCTAGCGCCCTTGTTGGGGCTCCTGATGGTGACACTGCGCTTGCTCTTCTTCCCGGGCACAGAATGTTGCTCGCAGGTAAAGCAACTCAAGGGGTTGCCTACTCTGCTCGCGGTTCTCAACTTGGATTATTATTGTCAATCCCATTATTGCTTTTTGCTCGATTCCTGTTCGGTGAAAATCCAGGTTTAGGATTTTATGAAGATAGCCGTGAAATGTTACCTTACTTATTATTGGCGATTTCGATGTTTCTAATCTTGACTGAAACTACTAGATTACCTTGGCCTATGTGGATGCAAGCGATTAGTAAGCGTTGGAAGGTCAAATTATTTGGCAGAGATTTTGATTTCAGTTTTACAGGTAATTCCAATATTGCAGGAATGCTTGTTGCAACAGCCTTTTTCCTTCTTAGTGGGTTTTATGGCTGGGCAGTTTTCGAGTTGCCTGGTCGCTCCCCGGTTGGGATGCCAAATGCTACAATGTTGATGCCGGGTCTTGCTGGATTGTTTGGCATAGCTAACTTGCTTGATATCTATGTTACAACTTCTGAAATGCCGCCTCAAGATGATGATTGGGAATTACCTGCCCCAGGACCACTCATCATCCCTTGCTTTTTATCGTCAATTTGTGCTGCGGTGATGGCTATTTTGCCCGGAATGACTGCGGCTCAAGCAACCGTTGTTGTGATGACCGTGCGGAATTTTATTGGGAAATGGAAAGACCCTGATTACATCCCTGCTGACTTTGAATTCGGACCCGGGCAAACCAACCATCCAGCAATGCAGGCTATTGCCCGACGCAAGGAAGCAGAGGCGGCAGCCGAGGCGAGCATAGTTGCAGTAATACCTGATGACGGCTCATCACCAAGTTCAGCAATAATTGAGCCAGAACAACGCGATTTATTGACTGATGAATCAGCAGTAATGATGGTTGGTGGAGCACCATTATCAGAAGAAGACTTAGCACTTATTCAATCAGCGAGAGAGGAGAGAGAAGTATCTCCAGACTTAGATTTAGAAGCACAAACAAGTCAACAAGATTTGGAAGTAATTGCAATCCTATCTGCTACTAACACAGCGGTAACCGTTATGGTTCTTGCTTTCCTATACTTGGTTGGCAGGCCACGTTCGGGCGCGGCTCTTGCACTAAATATGATGTATCCAATCGATCCATGGTCGGCAATTGAACCGCCTCCAGATTTCATCAGATTGTTAGCGGTGACTGTGGCATCCGGCGTAATCGCTGTACCTCTGATGATTAAAGTTGGAAAAGGAATGTTGAAATTGCATGAACTAATTCCACTTAGGTCCCTTGTTATGGGTGTGATTTTGTTCGTCACAATCTTAGTTTGGTTTTCCACTGGTTGGATTGGAATTGGTGTGCTGATTGCGGGTACAATTCTTGGATTGATGCCACCAAGAATTGGCATTCGGCGAAGCCATGGAATGGGTATCATTCTAGTTCCAATTATGATATACACATTTGCACAAAAGGTTGATTCTTTTGGATTTACATGAAATTGACTCGCCCTAGGGCGAGGCAAATTCTAATGGTGAGGGCACCTAGCCTAATGATGACCCAATGGGTGTGTGACCGATGGTAAAACCAAAACTAACAATAATTTCAATTCTGCTTCTGATGCTTCTCAGCCCACAGGCAGTAATGCTTGAAAGCGCGTTTGAACCAGAAATGGCTGGAGCAAAAAGCACCGGATGTACAGGGGCGGTATGTCTCAACGAACTTTTCGTTAATGCAGTTGGTCAAGAAACCGATGCGGTTGGCCCTTCTGATTGGACGACTGGAGAATGGGTTGAACTCTACAACAGCGGAGGTACCGATGTAGACCTGTCAGGCTGGTATCTTCAAGACCACTCCTCACGCCAAATGGACATCTCAATAACATCCTCACCCGTTACTGTAGTTTGGCCACAAAATGCTCAGAACCTAATTATCCCTGCTGGAGATTATATGGTGATTGCACGAAATGGTGACGGGCAATCTTGTGGACACTGTATGACAAATACCCAAGGAGTGGTGTCTTTGTACAACTCAAATTCAGTAATTCAACACCAAGCAACTTGGTCAGTGTATGCTAATCAAGGAAACTCATTGGTTGAAGGAACTTCATCAACTGCTGATTGGGATGAAGTAACTACTATCACACCGGGAACGATAAACTCCGGAGGAGGAGTCGGTGGACCTACATGGAATACCAGTGATTTACGAATTACTGAGGTTTTGGCTGATGCATGGCCTTCAAACGACAACGGAACTTACCCCAGTGGTGAGTGGGTTGAAATTGAAAATACAGGAACCGCGGCCATGAATCTCAGCGGTTGGTCAATCAAAGATTTAACCGGGAACAAAATGAATCTGAATTACTCTCATCTCGTAGACCACAATGTGTCACACATGATTCAACCAAATGAGCGCAGAATCGTTGCAACCAACGGTTTGAGCCAATATGGTGTTTTCAACAATGGTGGCGATTCTGCTTTCTTAATCAACCCTGAGGGAGAATATGTCTCCTCTGCTAACTATACCAGTATCGGTATACCAGGGCATTCATTCATCGCTCCAACAACAGGTACTGGAAACTGGGTCATCTCTCTACTCCCAACACCTTTTGGGGCTGATGCACGAAATGTCAACAGTAGTAGCCCAGTTCGTATCAATGAAGTGATGGCGAATGCAACAAATGGTTGGTTATCCTATCCAAATGGAAATTGGATTGAATTATCACACCGAAATACTGACCCTGCTGTTGATGTTAGTGGTTGGAATCTTATCACAGGAACTGGCCAAACATTTTCCTTAGATGTAGGTTTTTCAGACCGTGATTCAGGAAGTGGATTACTAATTGACTCTGATTCTTACGTAGTCCTTTCAACCCCGCCAACATCTGGTCAAATGCTGATTAATGGTGATACCATTTCTTTGGTTAATGCTAGCGGAAACATCGTAGATTCGGTAAGTTGGAGTGCTGATTTCGGCTCAAACAGAACTGCAATCCCAACTGACCCAAATCTACCAGCCCAACCAATGATGGTTTCGGGATGGGCAACTCCTGCAATGGCAAATCCAAATCAGATGAGTAGTTCAGTCAACGAAAGTGCTGATTTTAGAATTTCAGAAATAATGCCAAACCCTGTTGGTTCGGATTCAAACCTTTATCCAGAGGGGGAATGGGTTGAGATAGTAAATGTCGGAAACGATACTGCATCTTTCCAAGGCTGGAAAATACGGGATGGTAGGAATACCTCACTTATCCTTGATTCACAGAGTATTCCCGGTCTCAACGAATCAATCAGTTCTGATTGGGAATTAGATGCAGGTGAGCACCTAGTTGTGTGGAGAAATGGACGTGCGATGAGCCTCCAAAATAGCGGTGATGCGGTTTCGTTAATTGATAATCAGGGCGAGGTTGTTCAAACTCTGGTTTACTCTCTTACACCCCTCAACTCAACCCTTGTTTCGGGCAATGATATTGCTGACGAATGGGTACACTCACCTTGGCCTACGCCGGGCTATGCAAATCCAATGTTCGACAATCCTTACACCGGAGCAACCACTCTTGAAGTGAATGAAGTGATGCCTCAATGCACTGGTGGAAATCTTGGTATTGATGGCGATTGGTTGGAAATCCATAATCCTGATTCCGCTACAATCAATCTATCACGCTGGTTAGTGGTTGCAGATAGTGGAGATGCCATGGTCATGCAATCTCTATACTTACAACATTATTCTGCCGGAGTTGCATATGAGAGAAGTGATTGGTGGAATCTAGATGCAGGAGAATACGCTGTATTAATTCCAGAAAACAATGGGTTTTTATCAAATTTTGATGAAATGATTGACTTAAGGGACCCTAATGGAGATGTGCGGCAAGAAGTTGTTTGGTCAACTTCTGAGAACTGTCGAAGCATTGAAGGTGATGCTGGAGCATGGTCAGAGGATTGGCTCAATACAATGTGGCCCACGCCTGGAGATGTAAATCCTGAACCGACACCGTGGGACCCTGAAGACCCGGTCTGGTTCACAAAAGTAATGCCCGGGCAAATTTACAATCGGGACAACGAATTCATTGAAATAACTAACATGGGAAATAGTGTGCTCAATCTTGCTGGATGGCACCTTAACAGAGTCAAATCCGATGGCACTGCTAATTCAGGAACTTTCAATGGATTGAATCTCCAACCTGGTGAATCTGTGACCCTAACTCAATCACCTACGAACCTTTCAGAGGATGGGGGAATTGATGCTATTGATATGAATCAAGTGATGGATTATTCACCTTGGATGTATGATTCCGGTTCTTCCCTTCAACTGATTTCACCGGATGGAGTAACTGCTGATACTTTCGTTTATGGAAACGGGCTTGCCACAGTTTCTGGTTGGAGCGGCCCGGCTGTTGCTACTCCCCCAGCCACCACTCAAGGTTTGATTTACATGCGTGGTGATGGCTGTAACGATATTACAGACACCAACACAAGTGCTGACTGGGAATTCCGCTGGATGCGACTCGGAGCCAGCATGTTTTGTGATTCAGGAGTCTTTTCGACCACTGGTTCCTTAGAACCCATGGCATCACCTGATGGAGCGCTTTACCAGTTCACCGAATGGCTTGATGGAAGTACTACAGAATTACACATTCATGTCTATGAATTGATGAGTAACGATATTGTTGCAAAACTAATTCAACTTTCACAAGCAAACGTGGATATTACAATTATTCTCGAAGAAGACCCACTTGAAGATGAAGCAGATCTCTACAAAGTCAGAGGCATGGCGTACGAGTTGTACGCTGGAGGAATAACTGTGTATTGGATGGGGAATCCCCGGGGTGAAAATGCACCACCAGCACCTTACCAATATATCCACAGTAAAATCGCGGTCAGAGATGGGGAGTCAGTGTGGATAGGCTCTGGAAATATCAAAGAATCAACATTCCCTGCTGGCGATTACGCTTCTAACCGAGATTGGGGTTTGGTCATCAACTCACAAGACGTGGCTCAATTGGTGATGAGTAGAATGTTATGGGATGAAAACCTCAGTCATCCTCATCTGAATAGTTACAGTGTGATGGACCCCGCCACTGGAAAACCATCGGGCTGGACATCTTACGGACCAAGTGGGCTTGAGGCAGTTCCGCCAACTACGACACCACCTGTGATTTCAGGCGACTTTACGGGACAAGTTTTCACCTGTCCTGATGATTGTGTATCGGGCATCATTAATCTCCTTGACTCAGCAGAGACTAGTATTGACCTTTCTTTGCAAGGTTTTGACATGGGATGGCACTGGGGCTTTGGAGACAATCCGATGGTCGATGCGATTGAAAGAGCACTCGCGAGAGGCGTTGCCGTAAGATTGCTGATAAATGGATATTACGTGAATTATGATGACGATATTCGCGAGACTGTAAACCATTTCAACAATCAGTGGAATCGTACAGATGGCTATGACGCAACCGCGATATTGATGTCACCTGCTGAAAGAATCACCAAATTGCATAACAAAGGAGTAATCGTTGATGGAGAATCTGTTTTGATTTCTTCCATCAACTGGAATTCTAATGCAATCTTGCGTAATCGAGAGATGGGGATAGTAATTCATAATGATCAATTAGCAGGTTGGTATCTATCCACTTTTGAAGAAGATTGGAATCGAATAGACACCTCCACTGACACAGATGGTGACAATATGCCAGATGCTTGGGAACTTGAGTACGGATTGAACCGTACATCATCTATTATCCCTGGTAGTTCAGTGCCTGAACAATCGCATGATTTTGATGGTGATGGGCTTGATAATTTACAGGAGATGGGTGTTGGTGCCGACCCGAATAATGCAGATACTGACGGCGATTGTATCCGTGATTCGGATGAGTTGATATTTGCAACATTGAACCAAATCTCAGCATCTGATGCAATCTTATTCGCCGATGCTGATAACGATAGTGTTGCTGATGGGGAGCAGACTGAATGCGGTGCAAATATGGTTGATAGTGGAAATGGTACTGATGGGACCAACAACGATAACACCACAGGCCCATCGATTCCCGAGGCAAAAAACCCCTTTGATTCACCATCAGCAAAAGTATTGCTCGGAGTAGTCGGAGTGGCAATGATAGCATTGGTAATTGCCCTTGTTGCAGTCCTATTAGGTGGAAGAGAAACTGCCCGTGGAGTTGTAAAGGATGATTCATTTGACTTAGCGATTGCAGTTGCTCAAGAAGCGGCATATGGAGAAGATGAAAGCCAATCTGAGACCCAAACTATGGATGGGGATGAATCGCCTGTATTGGACGGTAGTCTATCCGAAGAACCGAAAATCCTCTCTAGCCGTGACGATGCTGTAGGACGACATGATGGGGTTCATGGGGCACCACTTCTCGATGGGTTTGAGTTTGCAGGTTGGACTCCACAACAAGTTCAAGACGCACTAAATCAGGGATGGACAGTAGACCAACTTCGTGAACATTACAAAAAAGGAAATCAGTGAATTAACCAAAAGCCGGTTTATCGGAGATAGGATATGACATCTGAAATCCAGCAAGCCGTTGATGGCATCGTTGACGGTTCTCTGAGCGATATACAGGTTGAAGATTGGCTTAGAAATGTATTTGAAAATGGCCTAACAGATTCTCAAACTGTTGAGTTAACTCATGCAATGGTACACTCTGGGACTATCCTTGACTGGCCAAAGGAATGGTCTCATTTGGTAGTGGATAAGCACAGTACGGGGGGAGTTGGTGACAAGGTCTCACTGCCACTTGCACCAGCGGTAGCAGCATGCGGGGCTAAGGTACCAATGATTTCAGGAAGGGGATTGGGCCACACCGGAGGAACTCTTGACAAACTAGAATCAATGCCTGGATACAAAGTATCTCGTAGCAATGATGAATTGCGGGCTCAAATTGAGAAAATTGGATGTGCAATTGTCGGGCAGACTAGTGATATTGCTCCTGCTGACAAGCGAATGTATGCTATCCGAGATGTGACCGGATTAATTGCTTCTATTCCGCTAGTAACCGGCTCAATTCTGTCAAAAAAAGCGGCGGCAGGTCTGTCAGCATTAGTAATGGACATCAAAGTCGGCAAAGCCGCTTTCATGAAAAATGAAGCAGACGCAAGGGAATTAGCAGGCAGTATGACTGCTACTGGTGAAGGCTTGGGGATGAAAACAACAGTTACCCTCACGCAGATGAATACACCGATTGGTTTTGCAATAGGAAACTCATTAGAAGTCTTAGAATCAATTGAGACTCTTAGAGGAAATGGTCCAGCCGACCTTGAGGAGTTAGTTTGTGTCCAAGGTGGAATTATGTTGACTGCGGCTGGATTATCCAATGACCGCGATGAAGGCGCTCATATGATTCATGATTCCTTACATGACGGTTCAGCAATGAAGAAATTCATTGATATGTGCATTTATCAAGGAGTTAACAAAGACATATTTGCGAGTGAAAACACAATTCTACAAGCCCTCGGCCTGCTCAATACGACCCTAAAAACAACTGAGGTATGCGCTACTGAAGCAGGCCATGTTTGCGATATAGATGCTCTGACACTTGCCAAAATAAGTTCAGACTTAGGTGCAGGAAGGAAACATATTGATGACGAACTTGACATGCAAGTTGGCATGATAATTGATACCCACATCGGTTCACCAGTAGAATCTGGTGAACCATTAGTAACAATCTATCATCGGGATGAGTTAACTAACCAACAGAAGGAAAAATTACGTCAGGCTTTCGTTCTTTCAGAACAACCAACTCAACCTAAGAGTAGAATAATTGACATTTTGTAATCACGGATACGCCGGCCCTTGGTCAAAACAATAGTGCACTGTTTGGTGCTCACCCTTTAGGGCCTGAACATCTCTTCTCACTGAACTAGGCTCCTCACCCCCAAGAAGAACACGTGCGTACAAACTTGCGACGACACCCATCTCATCTACACCCATACCAACCCGCGTGAGTTCCTGAACCCCTAATCTTAAGCCCGAAGGAGTCAGTGCTTTTGTATCACCTGGGAGCATATTCATGTTGGTAATAATGCCAGCATCTTCCAATAATCGTGCGGCTTTTGCACCAGCCCCAGAATCCTTTTCTCCGTGACGTGTCAATATCTGATGGCTAGCGGTGTATCCCCTTTCTTCTGCTAAGACATCAAATCCTTCTGCTGCCATTGCTTCTCCAAACGCCTTGGCATTTGTAACGATATCAGCGGCGTAGTCAGCGCCGAATTCCGCAAATTCGGCTAATGCTACCACCTTTCCGGCAACATGATGTAAATGGTAGGATGAATTGGTGCCGGGGAATATTGCAGAGTTGAGTTTACGCTGGAATTTTTCATCGTCAGAATTTGAAATCATGAAACCACCTTGGGGACCAGGGAAGGTTTTGTGGGATGAACCGGTCATCACATCAGCACCTTCTCGTAGTGGGTCTTGGAATTGTCCTCCAGCAATTAGTCCTAGAACGTGGGCCCCGTCGTACATCACTTTGGCACCAACTTCGTGAGCCGCATCCGCCATCTCTTGGAGAGGGGTTGGAAACAGAAAAACCGACTGACCTACCAAAGCCAACTTGGGCTCTAAATCACGAATCATTGCACACGCCGCATCTACATCAGGCTCCATCCTCGCTTCATCCCAAGGATATGTGTGGAGGTCTAGACCTCGAAGGCCAACTGCACCCATACGGGCGTGTGAAATATGACCACCATCTGCAGTTGAAACTGCGGAAATTGTGTCGCCGGGCTTGGTCAATGCTTTCAGAGCAGCAATATTTGAAACTGTACCTGAAGTCGATTGGATATTAACAAAATTAGCGTTGAATACCTGTTTTGCCAACTTAATCCCGAGAGATTCGATGTCATCAAAATCGTCACACCCTTGATAGTACCGTTTGCCTGGAAGCCCCTCAGCATAGCGGCCATGAAGGTCGCTATTTGTCGCTTTTCGAACCATTGGTGAAATTATATTTTCACTTGCTATCATAGGCAAACCTAAGCCGTAATGTTGGCCACTTGCGTCAACAGCAGTGAGTACTGATTCCACTAACTGCCTGTTATTCTCATCCGCCATGCGATGCAAGGCGGCCAAGGCCGCCCTTCAACTTCACCCCTCTTTCGAACAGCCAACGAAGTCAATGAAACTCTAACTTTGAGGCTCCCAAGCCTCACCATTCCAGAACAGAAGAACACCATCTGGCTGACGGTGCCATGTCACACCATTCTCATCAACCCATTGTTCTGGCTCTGATGATGCGACTTCGACTTGAGCCTCTTCGTTTATTCCTAGGTCAGATGCAACTTCAGTAGGCATTGCCATATCACCCAATGATTCCGCAGGTTGAGCCGTTAGGCTACCCGAGAATTGGTCTTCCTCATCTTCGCCACTGCGCATCCTAAGCACTAAAATCGCACCGGCAACAATTGAGAATAACACGAACATCCCTACTAATGCAATTGCTAACGGTGAAATGCCACCTTCTTCTCCATCAGAAGCGGCTTGCTTGGTAACATCTTGAGGGAATGCATCATTGAGATCTGAAACCCCATCACCATCTGAATCAAGACAGCCCAGACGGTCAATTGTGGATGTACCGCTGTCATTTGGACAATCATCTTCGGAATCCATGTATTGGTCTCCATCACTATCCCATTGCGTCTTTGAGCAACCAAAGTTGTTAGCAGTCTCGTTTGTTGGAGTATTGCTACATTGGTCAATAGAATCATTGATGCCATCGTTATCAGTATCGAGTTGATTATCAGCACACCCATCGTTGTTTACTGAAACACCTTCGTCAGTTCCCGGGCAAGCATCATCTGCATCAACAACATAATCGCCATCACTATCTCTTTGGGTCGCAGAACATCCATCGGTGTTTACTTGTTCACCAACCATTGTGTTAGGGCAATTATCATAGAAATCTTTGACAGTATCACTATCGGTATCTCGTTGATGGTCTGAGCAACCATTATTGTCAATTGTTGAAATATCTTGGGTATTCGCACAATCATCAACATTATCCTTTACCCCATCACCATCATTATCATCAACGCAACCATCTTGGTCATCATCAAATCCAGTAGCATTTTCATATGGACAAGAATCTAGGTTATCTTTGATATTGTCACCATCACTGTCATCAATACAACCATCACCATCATTGTCGTAACCAGTAGCATCGACATATCGGCAAGCATCTTGGTCGTCAGGAACCATATCTCCATCTGTATCGTCAATACAACCATCTAAATCATTGTCAAAGCCGCTTGCATCCGTTGTTGGGCAGCTGTCAACATTGTCCTTGACAAGGTCACCATCAGTATCATCAATACATCCATCTTGGTCGTTATCCCAGCCTGTTGAGTCTTCGTTTATGCAGTTGTCATTTGGATCGTCATATCCATCACCATCGGTGTCATCAATACAACCATCGCCATCATTATCCCAACCACTGGCATTCTCAAACAAGCAGTCATCAGATGCATCCATCACACCGTCGCCGTCACTGTCTCGTTCAGAAGCAGAACAACCAGTAGAATCTACAGATTCACCTTGGGGTGTGTCGGGACAATCGTCTGGATTAGTTCCTTGAGGGTTATCCCCGTATCCATCGCCATCTCGGTCAGCCCATTGAGTCTGATCGCTAGGGAAGGCATCGGCATTATTTCCTTGAGGATTATCACCATAGCCATCACCATCTCCATCGGACCACTGAGTTCCATCTGATGGGAAAGCATCAGGGTTGTTTCCTTGTGGATTATCTCCATAGCCATCACCATCTCCGTCGGACCATTGGGTGCCATCTGTGGGGAATGCATCAGCATTGTTCCCGTTGGCATTATCACCATAGCCATCTCCATCCCCGTCCGCCCATTGTGTACCATCTTGCGGGAATGCGTCTGGGTTGTTTCCGGATGGGTTATCTCCCCAACCATCGCCATCACCGTCAGACCATTGAGTTCCATCAGTTGGGAAAGCGTCTCCGTTAGTTCCGCTTGAATTGTCGCCGTAACCATCACCATCACTATCCCACCACTGGGAAGGGTCGGTTGGCCAAAGGTCGCCACCTGTTATGTTTGAGTTGTCACCATAACCATCCCCATCAGTATCTGACCACTGATTTGGGTCAGTAGGGAAAGCGTCACCGTTGGTGCCGCTTGGATTATCTCCATACCCATCACCATCGCTGTCAACCCACTGGCTGGCATCGTTAGGCAATAAGTCCCCGTTGTCTCCTACACCGTCTCCATCACTGTCAACCCACTCAGTAGAGTCATTGGGGAAAGCGTCTGCATTTGTTCCGTTAGGGTTGTCTCCGTAACCATCTCCGTCGGTGTCGGACCATTGACTTGAATCATTAGGGAATGCGTCAGAATTGTTGCCACTAGCGTTGTCACCGTATCCATCTCCATCTGAATCTTGCCATTGAGTTTGGTCAAATGGGAAGTCATCTTGTGCATCATTTACGCCATCATTATCAGAATCCCGTTGGGTTGCGGCACAGCCATTAATGTCAACAGTTGCATTTGATGGAGTATTTGGACAGAGGTCATTCTCATTCCAAACACCATCGCTATCATCATCATGAACAATTAAGAAGCAAATGGAATCATTACCCATCCAAACGCTAGTTGCATTCCAAAGATCAGCATATGCACAATAATATCCACTTACTGAGGGCGTGTTGAATACCCAATTGAATGATTCATTAGTCGCAGTTGCTGTGAAATTAGTTGGTGTTGAGTAATCTACAACTGTGCCATTTGAATACCTCTCTAAACTGCCTTGAAGGATGTAGTTATCTCCGATATCCAAATCAATAGCATCAAAGTAAAATGTGTTTGTTGTAGCATTGGAATTTGCTGTTATTCCTGTGGCACTAATACCGGGCCATGTTGGGCTGAAACAATCCTCATGTTGGCCTATTTGACTATAAGTGGAATTGAATAAGAAGGTAGTAAAACAACGTAATGTCCCACTTCCTGGCTGATTCCAATTGACATTGAAACCTTGTGATGCGCTACTTGCTGTGAAATTTCCACTACCTGATTGCAAGTAAGTAGTTCCACCTCCAATGTAAAGATACCATTCGTAGAAGTAAGAATTTCCAGCAGATAGATTCTGAGCATCTATTGTCCCTGTAGTATCCGATGTGACAAAACCTTCCATCATTTCATGATATAAACAATCTAAATCATCGTCTAAATAGGAACCAGTTGGTGAAGTCGTCACGTCATACAACTCACCATAAAGACAGAATGTACTCTCTTCGGCAAGAGTTACGAAGGCTGGTTCCATGTGGTTTGAACCATTAGAGGTCCAACCTTGAGTGAATGTACCTAATGATGTGTAGTTCGTCCCATTGAATTCAAGTAAATATGCATCAATTTCGTATGCGGCTGTATTTGTGAGATTGCTCATCCTAAACTCACCATATGTTGCATTTGAAAAGAAAACAGATGCAATATTTCCGGTTACATTGGTAATAGTGCTGCCACCGGCACTACTCTCAATTGTAATGTCATAATTGTTGGTAGCCGAAGCCCAACCATACACATAAGCATACATTGTCATGTTAGATGATGGCGTATCGAAAACAGATTCATCGTCAGTCGTACTCTGAGAGGCATCAACTAAGGTTTGATTACCATCATATAATTCCAAGTCAAGGTCACCATTTGCATCGGTGAATGAAATGTTTACCCAATATGTGTTACCAGATATTGCGGGGAAAGAGAAGTAATCATCATCCGTTGAATTATGAATGCTCAAGTTTGTTTGAGAAAATGGTAAACTAGTTCCCACAGCAGTAGCAGTCGTAAACGAATCATTTGGTTCGTTTACATCCGCTGTAGGGGTTGGTGGCGGCGGTGTTGGAATCGACTGTACACTGAATGAATAATTCGATGCGCCCCCCGAACTGAAAACTTGAACATAGTAAGTTGTTGAAGTAGTCACATTGAAAATAACCTGTTCATTATTTGAATTTGAATGACTATAATCAATCATCCAATTGTTCAAACCATTCCATTCGTAAACATTCAATTGAAGGTCTCCAACACTATGAGAAAAAGTCACATTAACCCAAACCATAGACCCAGATGTAATGTTGAGAGTGTAATAATCATCATCACTACTATTGTGAATATTCACCCCAGAATTGACATTTCCAAGGGTAATTGGTGTAGCACTTGATGTTGCTTCATTTGGTTCATTCGCGTCTTGAGTTAAATTCCCCGGGCCACTTGAATAGAATGATGTGTTGTAAGTATCTAACAATACAGATGACCAATATTCGTACAATCGAACTGACAAAGTGTAATTTCCAGCCTGATTACCACGACTCCAAGAAGCGGAATCAGTCATCGTAGAACTGTTTGGACTATTCCATATTCCACTATCACTTGTTTGTAAAGAGCCACTTGGAAAGTAAACATAAGCATACCATTGATATGTTTGAGATGTGTTCAGATTTGAACCGGTTATATTTGCTGAAGTTGCTGTTGCCCCTGTTGCAATTATTGTCTCTGACAAAACAGTACCACCACCTCCGCCAATCGTGAAATATTTTGTGTCATTGACCAATGAATTACCCACACTATCGGATAATTCTCCATTAATTGTGTAATTACCTGTAACGGTTGGTGTAGTCCAACTAGCAGTGTAATTAATCGTTCCTGGGCCACCTACACCAGAAATATAGCCATAATCATAGTCGTAGAGTGTACCATTAGGTGAATAGATGAATGCCCACCAATAATAAGAGTCATTATTATCAAGATTACTCACAGAAATAGTTGCTGAATTATTCGTTACGTTTGACACAGCAACTGTCTCATTGCCAGTAAGTGCTGAAGCATTTGGAATTCCTGCAGAAAGTGCCCCAACTAACATTAAGCAAGCCAACATTAGACTGCGATTTCTATTTTTATCCACTTCATTCTTAGCGTGGTACATGATTTTCGGGATGTGTCATGCATACTTGAACCCATGCCAAGAACTGAAACTCGCCCCGTGGCGATGTATTGCCCATCCGAACCAATTTAATAGAATTGAAACAAATCTAACAACTAACAAACCCGATTTAATTTGGACTTGATGTGAAATCGGTTCGAACGCTGGGCGCGGCATTTCCATCAGTAAGAAATTGGCGCCGTGTGCAGGGTTTGAACCTGCGACCTGCGGATTAACAGTCCGCCGCTCCACCAGCTAAGCTAACACGGCAACAAGGCGGCCCACCGACCACCCCTTCATCAATGAATCGCATCAAGAAAAACATTGTCGAGACAACCCCAGCATGTTCTAGAACTGACAAAACACTAACTCAGCGTTTAATGTGAGCTCAAATCATTCCCACTCAATAGTCCCAGGTGGCTTGTGAGTGACATCGTAAACAACTCTGTTCACATCCCCTTTTAGGGTGTTAGTAACTCGTATGCTAATCTTCTCGAGAATCTCATGAGGAACTAGTGAGTAGCGTGCACTCATCCCATCAAAACTCGCCACTGCACGGATTACCACTGTCTCGCCATGCACCCTAACATCACCGTGTACACCCACCGAGCGCACCGGAAGTAGTGCTGCAAAGTACTGCCATGGAAGTTCCATCTTACCTTCTGAAGCAGCAGCCTCAAGTTCTTCCTCAACAATTGCACAGGCTTCACGACAAACCTCCACTCTTTCAGGGGTTAATTCGCCAAGCACACGAACTGCTAGGCCAGGTCCAGGGAATGGTTGTCGCTCAGAAGAAGGAATGCCTAATTCACGCGCCATTTCTCTTACTTCGTCTTTGTAGCAATCACGAAGTGGTTCAACGATATCCAGATCAACATCGTCCGGTAATCCACCAACATTGTGATGAGATTTTATGACATCTCTAACGCCACCACCAGACTCTATCCAATCAGGAGCAATGGTGCCTTGAACAAGATATTTCGCCCCGACTTTTTTCTGCTCTTCTTCAAAAATTCTGATGAATAATTCGCCAATTATTTTGCGTTTTGTTTCGGGGTCTGTAACTCCTTTTAATGCCTCGAAATAGCGGTCAGCGGCGTGAACTGTTGTCAGATTTAATCCTAATTCAGAGAGCACTCTTTGAACATCCTCTGTCTCATTTTTGCGCATCAATCCAGTATCAACATAAACGCAATGCAGAAGGTCCCCGACTGCGCGATTGGCAAGAGTTGCTGCTACAGAAGAGTCGATTCCACCCGAACAAGCAATTATTGCGATATCATCAATTGATTCCTTGAGATTAGTAATTGCTTCATCAATCAAATCAGCAGCGCTAATCATTAGATTCACTCTCTTAATGATTCATCATCTGCAATGACTTTGGCAGTCTTTTCCTCACGCCAAATTGCAAAACGATCTGCTAATTCTTGGTCTGATAAAGCCAACATTTGAACTGCTAGAACCGCAGCGTTATCACCTCGGTCAACCCCGACTGTTGCTACTGGCATACCGGGTGGCATTTGAACAATTGAAAGCAGGCTATCTAGTGGAACCTTTCCACCTACTGGAACTCCGATAACGGGTAGAGTTGTCATCGATGCGACTACTCCGGGTAATGCCGCAGCCATGCCTGCCATTGCGATGAAAATCTTGCAGTCTTCTGCAATTGCATTTTCAACAACCCCTTCAAGGTATTTTGGTGCACGATGCGCGCTTGCAACCCTTACTTCATGCTCAATATTGAACTCTTCAAGGACTGCGCTACACTTGTTTGAGATTGGTAAATCCGACTTGCTACCGAGCACTATACAGATGTCCATCAATCACCTCGACTCGCGGGTGGTTCAAATGGATACCGATTTCGTCGTACAATTCTGTTAAGCGGTTTCGCTTCATTTTTTTCTGCAATACCGTCCCTATCCCTGATACATCAAAGTGCCAAACCCAATAACCATTTGAAAGGTGATCGCCACCACTTAATACCACCCAATCTTTGCGTTTTCGCAACCAGTTTCTGTGGCGTATAATTGATGGAATCATAAGCGCAGAAATATCAGAGCAGTCAAGGATTCCTGGTGAAATTTCTCTACTTTGCAGAATACCACTTTTCAATCGTTGTAAATAACTACGCGTCACCACCCTTGCTCTAGCCTCTTGAACACTAGACCAATGTTTGGAAAGCCACGAATCAATTAGTGAAAGAGAGAGACCTGTACATCCTTGAGAACTGGCAGCGAGAATCCCTCTAGCACACCAAGGTCCTGAACTAGGCCGGGTAGCCGAGAGGTAGGAGTTCAATCGTAAAATCCTACCCTGTAAAGATATTGAGAGATGACTGATATCACTAAAGGTTGGTAGATTATCTAAATAGTCAGCACACGAAATCCATTCTGCTTCCAGTTTTGGATTTTCAATTTGGGCAATTTTGAATCTCAAAAGTCCTGAGCAATCTAATCTAAATTTTTGCGGCACGATAGGTGCTTAGATTCAGAGTTCTAAATTATTCCTCTTCTTCTGGATAATTGAATCTACTTGACCAACTACCTGCAACTAAATCAATTGGTGGCTTGACTAATTCCTCTTCTATTCCCTCTAGACGAGGCCCGCAAAATCCTAAGCCAAAGTTCTGAACTTTTGCAATTTTACTCCCTTCAACAAATGGGTCAAAAAGTAGGCTAGAGGGGTGACGGAAATGAAGCGCTAAAAATTTCTCACCACGACGATTTACTCCGTGTAACTCTAATTTTCTTCCGCTGCTTAATTGTTTGAAAGCAAGACAGCCGCCCCTAAATCCACGGGCAACTACCTGCCAAGAATCATCGATGCTTGAATCATCAAATTCATTTTTCAAGGGAACTAACCAACGACCTGAGGGTGGCATTAGTGTATTTGCTACACGAAAAGTAATGTGGTACCAAAGGGCTAGAAACAGCCCATAAGAAATCCATCCAATTCGAGCATCTATCACAATATGAGCAACAAATGCTAAGCCACCAAGAATCGGTATTCCAATAGTTCTTGTGAGATTTGCAGAACCACTACCAAACCACAACCATTTCACCAACTGAATTCCATCTCCATCTGGCATAGATGAAGCGATTCTCGTGGCTGAGACAATTAACAAAATAAAGGCTGAGAAGAAAAGCAGGGAGGCAACTGACTGGTCATCAGGAGTATTTCCGGGAAAAATTAGGGGAAATGTTGAGGCTATCAATAATGCAATGGACCAAGCGGGGCCAAAAACAAATCGTGCGGCCATCGGTTGAAGTCTCTGTCGTTGCCATGATGACCACTCTTCATTTGGCTCAAGTTCCGAACTAACCCACTCTGAGGGCGGTTCGTCTTCACTCAGTGGCCGCCATGCAGGGTCACCCGAAAGCCAGTACTCATCACGAGCCGCCTCCATGTTGTTGGCAGAGGGGCTCTCACTAAAACAGATATTGTTGGATTATTCTAAAGTAATCCATCAAGTAAATCGCCAATAGTGAAATCATCACTCTTCGCTTCCTCTTCAGTAGGGTCGTAACCAATGTCACCTAATGGCTCAAGTGCACCACTAGGTGCTGAGTCGGGAGTAGGATCACTGGGTGCCAAATCTAAATCACTGACATCAAGTGATGATTGTGGGGTTGTAGACATATCCATTGAATGAACTTCAGCGTAAGCTAATTCTGTACTAGGTTTTGATTTCCTTCTTTTTGACTTCTTCTTTTTGGCCCCATCATTGCCCCAGTTACCTTCATCTCGCATACTCGAATGCATATTTCTTCGTGACTGCCTTCGTCCACGAACTGCTGATATGCCTAACAAAATAATTACTATCCAAAGAGTTCCCATGAGCGCTAAAAGGATGTTACTAGAAGCAAGGTCGAGAATTGAATCTGCGCCTGTATCAGAACCTGCTTGCAATAACATTTCACGTTCTTGCATATTATTCAATTCATCAGATTCTATCACTTCATTATCTGCATCTATTGAAACAACAATGATGCTAATCGATTCTTTCAAGTTTACAGTAACAACATGAGACTTTGGTTTATTTTGTTCAGCGGAATCAATGAATATTATTCTTAATTCTGCAACAGCATCATTGTGGTCACAACCTGATGATTCTGCCACTTCCAAACTAATGCCACAAACTCGCAATAGTATGTTTTCAACCCTGTCATTACCTGAATTCTGAATCTGGATTGTCAACTTTACTTCGTCACCATCCATCTCTTCTGAGACTGAAAAGATGTAAACATCTGGAGCATATGCATTGAGAGTGATTATCTGCTCATTCGAATCTGCAGTCAACCATTGCTCATCAGCGTCGATGTCTCCGCCTTGGTTTGAATACCCGCTAACAGAACGAACTCTGATGCCAAAATAATCACTCGACCAATCAGGATAATCCTTCATGGATAATCGTAAAACTACTGGGACGCTATCTCCTGGATTCAACAATGGTAATTTCAATCGACCATCTTCTTCGGTACTTATCTGTGTGAATAATGCCAAGGGGGTACCAGCATTTTCAACAACATACCAAGTTGATACAATGCCTTCTAGGCCATCCATTCTTGGATTTTGAGAAAGTAATCCACCTGATCCAGTTGAATGATTTTCAATCCACGGGGATTCAGCAATATTGCCTGAATTTTCAACTGTAAATGAAATATCAATCACATCACCCGGCCGTAAGTCATAGCTATTGTCGATTGGTTCATCTTCAATTAATAGTTTCAAATCAATCCTCGGTAGAATTTCAATTTGCCCACTTACCTCGGCGCGATAACTAGATTGGTCGGAAATGGAATGCAATTCAATTACAACATTTGTATCGCCAGCCAACGCATTTAGAGGAACATATACGATTGCTACCATAACTAATTCATCTCCAACTTGTAGGCCTGTGGCAGTACCTGCAACCCATTCGATAGACCAATCAGATAGAGCATCTACCATCCTAGGGTCAAAGGTTTGAGGCACATTACCATCGTTCTCAACATTAATTGAGACTTCAAACGCTTGACCAGGCTCAATTCTAGCAGGTGCATTCAACCATTCTGCGGACAGTGATTCCATCGGTAATACAGATACTTGCATTGAAATTTCATCAAAGGCAGCTGAATCAACAAATAATTCACCGCGCAATTTCACCTCCTCCATTTCGCCGGCAAGCGCCTGCAATGGAGCACACAATTCAACCTCAATTGTCCTAGCCATTCCATCGGTAAAGTAGCGCCTTGCATCCGGTGCGACAGTGTTTCCACCGGGCAATCCTGAATAATCAATATTCAATATCCAGTGGTCTTCACGCCATACCTCTTCTGAAACTGAATCTGGTCGGTCTACTGGACCATCTTCAACGGTGAGAACCACATCATCGTTGCCGAAATGTTTTGTTACATGGACAGAGAATGAGCCACATTCTCCCGGTCCAACTTCTTCTTGAGAGTCCCACAACTCAAAAACGATGTTCCCAGCGCGCTTTCTAGCCACATTGATTGTAAGTTCGTAAGCAGCCTGCGAGCCAGGAACAGAAGCAGGATTTGCAACTTTTTCAGAAGTACCAACTATTGTAATGTTAGTTTGGCCCGGCTCTTGGAACTCAGGCACCGATATTTGCAGGGTTTTCGAAATTGTATTATCATCCGCAAGCATATTGATGTGGTCAACGAAACTGACTTGCCAACCAAAGGGGAGACCCCAAATTGTCCGTCCATCCACACTTGTTGTGCTCGGGAAAGAGACCTCCTCCCAAAGATTACCGTAATTTGAAACATTCACACTAAGAATACCTGAGCCACCTTGCTCAATTTCAATTTCTTGTTGAGGTGCTGAGATTACTAAGCCGTGAATTACTTGCAAATCTAGTTCCAAGTCAAGATAAGAACCATGTTCACCATCATCAGACATGATTGATAACGTAGGTGAATGAGATTCGCTAGCAGTGGCATCCAGTTTTGTTGGTGCTCGTATCGTCAATGTCAACCACTTTGAGCCGCCAGATTGAATCTGCCAGTCTGTATCAATGGGTGAAAGCAGTGTTGATGTTTGGCTCTCACCAACTATTGCTGAAACCTCCCAAGTCGTAGGTAAACCTGTCCAATTGAGATTGACTGTCATGTCTAGCCCATTAGTTTCTCCAAGATGTTCAATGGTAATGTTGTAAGTTGTAACATCACCTGGTTCTAGTGTTCTTCGCAGTGACGGGTCGTTACTGTCCATTTGCAGTAAACTGCGTTGGATTCTGCGGATGCAGAGATACTCGACTCCGCCTAAACCGATCTGGCCATTGTCGCATGGCTCGCTATCAACCCAAACAACTGCCGCTGTTCGTCTGCTATCGCTAGTCACTGCTAAGGCTGGTGGAGAGCCGAAATCCTCCTCGACATCAAAAATTACTGGTTGTCCACCGGTCCCCATCTTTTCGCTATCCCATGAAGTCAGATTGTAAGATGGAGTCGGGCAACTATTGGATTGGTCACCATCGCTACAGCCAACTTCCCAAGCATTTGTTACGACTTGGCCGGGAGGAATCGTAGCATCTCGTGAGCGTCGATAAGTAAGGTTTGTCTCCAAGATCCAATCACTTTCAACCCAAACCACATGCATCAAGTCATCATCATCAATTGCAAATGCGGCTTGACCACTTTGTGCAGATGCGTCTCGCGAGCCAACTGCGCCATTACTATCAATCGGTGAAAGCGGCACGGCTTGATTTAGTAACAGATTAATTCCATCAGCCTGACCATCAAAATTAAAATTTGAAAGGTCAACTTGAACCCAATGCAATTCCTGGGAATTTGATGGTGCGCGGCCGCCTAAACTATCGGTCCAAATGTATTGGTACATACCATTAGAAGCGATTTCCATCTTTGGCTTTGAGGTGAAGGAATAATCCGAAGTTATTCGAGTATCATTCACGACAACGAAGTGATTACCATTACTGCCACCCCAGCCAATATCTTCAACATAATCCCCTGAACTCGTTTCATGAGCTGGAGTCCCCTTCACGTGATTGGGATCATTCAATTTTGCATAAGGGTCTAACACTGTTGTCCACACTTCAGGTGCACCTGAGTGAAGTATGTTCATCCAACCGTCAAACGAGTCTGATAAATCTTGATTGCCAGTGACCCAATCTCCAACATAACCACCCGCATCGGTAGTTCTTGTATTAGCACCTGAACAGGTACGAGCAGATGTTGACAGACTTGAGGCTTCACATTGAGCCATGTCATAAGCGTGGTCAAACATATTGTTGGTTTCAGAGGATTGAATTTCACCGATAATCGGCATAACCACAACTCCACCGTTTACACAAGCATCGTGTGCCTCATTGATTGATTGAATATCATCAGATTGCTGAGCAGGGTTACCCCCCTTCGGACCTTCATCACCAATTGGTATCACAATCTTCGTTGCATCTAGATTCCATCGATGGTCATATTGGGTAGGCGGATTGGCAGCATTTCCAGTGTTACCGTTAGCATCCATCCATGAAAGACAAGCCCACGTCGTTGCTGGCCCCCAATCCTCCCATTGTACGCCCCAGTTTTGTGATTGGCCATTGTACATTGTCCGGTGAACTTTACGAATTCCCCCGCTTGGGAATTGTGGTGTAAGTGGACTGGATTGTGAGCGTGAATTTGTGTTGTGCCCCGCACAATTTCCGGTATTTGCTTGAGGGCGGATATAATCCCCCAATCCATAAATTGTCTCAAGAAGGGTAACCCCAGCACTATTTGCCATCGGCCTGAGGCCCGGTGAGGTCCAGCCTTGTCTGTCCGTCCCACCATACATCAGTGTGCAAATATCTGTCCATTCATTCACCATACCTGTTGACGAGCCTATCAAAACTGAGAGTTCTACCATACTGCCACGGCTGTCTTGCCAAGTTACTACCACTTCGTCGGCGTCGGTTATCGTTACTTCGGGGAAGGTTGACTTGCTCGCAAGGGGTGTGAGGAGAGTGTCAAAGATGGGGCTATTTGCTGTGTTAGTTGACCAGTTTGCAACCATCATTGAATATCGAATTCCAGGCAAGAAAAATCGCGTATCTAATGGGTCATCCTTGTCTTGCCAGACGACATGAGCGGCACCTTGTGAGTCAATGGCAAGATTTGGGTTTGCAATATTTTCGGTTATGATATTGGTTTTACAGACTACGTTGTTGAGGGAATATTCTGTTGGATTGTAAAATCCGTCTGTGGGGTCATCAGAAGAAAAATTACTTGCAAAATATACCAAGCAATCGTTTGAGGACGTGTCTCGAATCCAAAGCATGTGCAGGGTTCCAGCATCGTCGATTTCTATTCGGGGTGACCATTTGATGCCATTTCCAGCGATTGAAACTGGTTGGGGACCTGCCGAAATTAAACCATCTGAATCAATCGTCGCAAGCATCAATTTTGTTTGATTTTCCACCCATAAGACCTGAAAGTTGCTGTCAGCATCACCGGCAATTGCAGGCTCAGATAAAATTCCCATTCCCAGTAGGGAAATGTCTAGCGGGCTTGCAGTTGCATTCTGCTCAGGTGATGCTTGAACTGTATCGAGATTAGTTAAGGGAGTGAGAGGCATGACTACCATCAATAGCGACAAAAATAGTGCTAATTGCAGTCGTTTTGCCATCAGATTACCTCGTGAGCCTTTAGGCTCACCTTAACCGGTAGTAATTGAAACACACCCCTTGATGAGCCTCAGTCTTGTGTGCTGAAATCTCTGCCCCGCCATTGTAATCTTGTATTGCGGCGGGGTTCCATACTACCTCCACAATCCTACAACGGTAGCATCGCAAGTGCTCGATTGTGTAGGGAATTTGTTGTAGTCGACAGAATTGAAGCCGAAGCGATGCGGCCCCATTATGCCCACGGTACGTGGGCCAAGTAAAATCCAATGAAATCTCAGCCCCGCCATTGTAATCTTGTATTGCGGCGGGGTTCCATACTACCTTTACCATCGTCGAAAGTTAGGAACACGAGTGCGCGAAAGTTTCGGACAACAATGTGATGTCAACTTTTGCTGCCGATGTGTTCCGGCTTCACTATGCCCACGGTACGTGGGCCAAGTAAAATCCAATGAAATCTCTGCTGGAATCCTAATCCATCGGATATCTGAGCACAAGATTTCTCGCCGCCCACACTTCATCGACCCTGCCAACATCGGTTGTGTGCGGTGCAGTTTTGATGATTTCAGGGTCTTCTGCCAATATCGTCAAGAAATCTTCCGCGAATTTATCAAGGACTTCTTTGCTTTCAGTTTCTGTTGGCTCAATCATCAAACATTCTGGAACAATCATTGGGAAATACAGGGTTGGGGCCATGTATCCATAATCCAATAATCGCTTTGCAACATCCTTGCCACTAACACCTGTGGCGTCTTTCACAGGTGTCATGCTTAGGGTAAATTCATGTTTTACAACCCTTGCTGGAGCACCATCAATTGGCATCGCAGGAATTTTACTCGCTTTCTCAGCACTAGGATTTAATAGACGGTACCGCAAATAATTTGCATTCAAAACAGCGTGCTCACTCATCTTCTCAAGATCTCTGCCATAACGACGATAAAAGGCCCATGCGCGAACTACTGCTCCTGAGTTTCCGTGCCACTGCTGTACCTTACCTATGCTGTTCACTGGGTCTTCCCAAGAATATGCCCAACCGTCTATTCCCTGTTCATCCTCTTTTCGAACAACCAGAGGTTTTGGTAAAAATTGTGCTAAGTGACTCTTCACACCTATTGGGCCAGAGCCCGGACCTCCTCCCCCATGTGGTTGAGAGAATGTCTTGTGGAGATTGTAGTGCACCGCGTCGAATCCCATCAATCCCGGTGAAGTTTTTCCTAGGATTGCATTGAAGTTTGCACCATCATAATACATCTGTCCTCCACAACTGTGGACAATCTCGGCTGCTTCGGCAATTTCAGGCTCAAAAATTCCCAAAGTGCTTGGATTTGTCACCATCATTGCCGCAGTATCGTCGCCTACGACAGCACGTAATGCATCAAGGTCAAGCCGACCATTTTCATTACTAGGGATTTCTATAATTTGGTATCCACACATGGCCGCTGATGCTGGATTCGTGCCATGAGCCGAATCTGGGACGATGACTTTGTCGCGGTTTCCTTGGCCATTGCTTCTATGATATTCTTGAATGCATCGGATTGCTGCAAATTCACCCTGCGCCCCTGCAACGGGTTGAAGGGTTACTGAATCCATTCCAGCGCAATGAGAAAGCATTTCTTGCATCTCATAAAATATCGCCATCAATCCCTGTAAATGGGATTCGGGCGCAAGTGGATGAAGGTCATTCATACCAGCCATTTGAACAATTTTTTCATTAACTCTCGGATTGTGTTTCATCGTGCATGACCCAAGTGGATAAAATCCAGTATCTATCCCGAAATTACGGTGTGAAAGCCATGTGTAATGGCGTACTAATTCAGGCTCGCTAGCGCGGGGCCAGCGAGGCAATGATTGACGCCTCATTGATTCAGGGATTCCACCCCTTGCTTCCTCTTCAGAAAGTAATGGGGCTGGCTGTGCATATCCAGCATCGAGCGCCCCATCAAAGGCAAATAAATCACTCATGATTCCACCTCATTTAGTGATGAAACCCAAGACTTCAAACCGCTTACAATTGCATTCACATCTTCACCAGTCGTTTGGTCAGTCGCCGTGATGTGTAACCAAGTTTCCTCGGCTCCTTTCATAACATCACAAAGGGCAAGCCCTGCTGTCACGCCCAACCTGTCAAGTTGGTCTAACGCACTTTTAGCAGAGCCCGGTAAAACAACTGTGAATTCGTTGTACGCAGTACCATTTTCGAATAGTAAGTTAACCCCCTCGATAGCAAGAATACCCGACATTGTAACTTGGCAAGCGGCAGCGTTTCTCAGAGCCAATTTCTGTAAACCCTTAGGACCTAAGAGGGCCATGTGAATCCCCCCCATCAGAGCAATTAGCGTCTCATTTGAGCAGATGTTACTAGTCGCTTTGTGGCGCCTAATATGCTGTTCTCGAGTTGAAAGCGTGAGGGTGAAAGCATCTTTCCCTTTGTCATCAAAAGTCTTTCCAACAATGCGGCCAGGCATCTGTCGAAGATACTTCTCAGTACAGGCGTAAATCCCGTAAATAGGCCCACCCGCTGTAGCACCAATTCCAAATGGTTGACCCTCGGCAACAACAATATCAGCACCCCAATTACCAGGTGCTTCTAATACACCTAAAGATGTAGCATTCACACCCACAACCAAGGCTGTATTTTCGCCAATTATTTGTTTCAGTTCTACCAAATTTTCGTCAATCACCCCAAACGGATTTGGTTGTTCCACATAAACTGCACAACAACCATGAGCAGACTCAGCCGACTTCAAGTCAACCTTACCGTTTTCATCAAATTTGAGAGTGCGGATTTCTACATCAGCACCACAAGAATAATTCTCAATCACTGATAATCGATGCTCAGGAAGCCACTCAATTACGTAAACCACATTCTTTTGAGTCGCTTTTTTGTTGTGCACTCTTACAGCACAGTTTAGCGCCTCAGCAGCAGCAGTTGAAGCATCGTACATACTAACATTAGAAACTGGCAGTGCTACTAATTCTGAAACCATTGTTTGGAATTCCCATAATGCCTGTAACATTCCTTGAGAGACTTCTGGTTGATAAGGCGTGTAAGCAGTTAGAAATTCACCACGAGTTGCCATTGCTGCAACCATCGAAGGCACGTAATTCTCGTACAATCCAGCCCCGAGAAAATTTGGTCGGCTATTTATCGCAACATTTGCTCCAAGTAACCTATTCGCATCAGCGATGATTTCTTCCTCAGTCTGTGGAGCAGGTAAATTCAGAGGCGTATCTCTTCTAACATCCTGAGGAATGTCAGAAAATAGTTCATCTATTGAGGATAAACCCATTTCCTTGAGCATTATCGCTTCGCGCCCAAGATTCGGCAAATGGTCAACCATGGCAACTCACCGCAACTGTTCGTGAACCCATACAGAACATGAACCTTCACCACGCAAGATACAGTTCGCAAAACGAATTAAACAGGCGCGCCAAGCAAGTACACATTCCATCCATGAGATTCAAGCATGTCAACATCTAGTACACGCCTACCGTCATAAATTAGTGAATGATTTGCTTTTTCTGTAAGGGCTTGCCAATCCAATTCCATTACTTCATCGTGGGCTGTCACAAGGATAGCAATGTCAAAGGGAGAAATCTCGCTTTCGCTCCTAACTAAAGTTGCTAACTCCTTTGGAAATAAACGGTCATCAACTAATGGGTCAAAGGTTTGAACATTACAACCCATGCCAACAAGTGCTTCTGCCAATGGTTCAGCTGGCGTCTCTCGAGGGTCTCCAATCCCCGGCTTGTACGACCAGCCAAGAAGCAAAACATTAGCAGTTGACATTGGAATATCTTGACGCTCAAGTATAGCAGAAACATCACCGGCTACATTCTTAGGCATTGAACTGTTGACTTCCCTTGCAGAAGTTATCAGTTCAACTGGAGCACCTGACTTCTTGGCTTTCTCAATCAGATAGTAAGGGTCAACAGGAATACAATGTCCACCAACACCGACTCCAGGCCGGTATCTGTGGAAATTCCACTTAGTTGCAGCAGCATCCAATACTTGCTCCACATCAATACCGAGCACTGGGAAAATTCTTGCTAATTCGTTGACAAGAGCAATGTTAAGGTCGCGTTGTACGTTTTCTACAACCTTAGAAGCCTCGGCAACTTCCAATGCTCCGACATAAGTCACTCCTCCAGAGGTAAGTGTATCATACAAGTCAGCAAGGTTTGACCCGACAATCTCATCTGGCGAGCCCACCACTCGAGCCACTTGGCGAACCCCGTGATCAGAATCACCAGGGACAAATCTTTCTGGGCAGTAAGCAAGGTGAACATCCTCACCTTCCACAAGACCTGACGCCTCCAAAAGAGGAGCCCACACCTCACGAGTAACTCCAGGATAAACAGTTGATTCCAAGACTACGATTGTGCCACTTCCTTTTGCAATGGAAGAAAATACTGCTGAACCTGCTGAAGAAACATAGGTCAAATCAGGAAGACGACTCTCAGTTACCGGGGTTGGAACTGTGACCAAAATTACATCGCAATCTGGTACTAATTCACTTGAATCTGTTGAAATCCGCCAAAAATCACTTTGTGATGATGGAATCAAATCGTCGTGTTGCGGGTCATCACCTGGGTTTTGACCCGCTAGTAAAGCATCAATTACGCGACTAGTGACATCAACTCCTCTAACCCTAAATCCAGCGTCTAAAAAGCCGAGGGCAGTTGGCAAACCAACGTATCCAAGGCCAATGACCCCGATAGTCAAATCTCTCGATTCAAGACGCTGTGGAAAAGATGAATCCCACCCCATTAATTCAACCCCTGTGAAGACAGCATTTGAACCCTACTAAGAACAACTTCAAACAAAAGCCATGGATTTGTCTTTTTCAATCGTTCAGAATAGCCAAATAATGACCCCATTAATTTAGAGAACTGCCGAGATTTTCATATTATTACGAGCATGGAAAATAGTTATGTGATATACTATATGTCTTAGAAAACGGGTAGAGTTGAATGGTTCGTATTCGAGTGTGTGTGTTGTCAGTTGTGTTTTTGTTTTTTCTTTCAAGTCTCAGTGCTTTTACTACAATTACAGAGGCAAGTGAGTCTAAACATACTCCCTCAGTAAACATACAGGGATTCTCCTTCGACCCTTCTTCAAACCTCACGGTCCATTCGGGGGATACCGTAACTTGGACTAATAATGATGGCGCGGCACATACCGCGACTTCCACAAGTGGGCCTGCCTCTTTTGATTCAGGGACAATATCGGGAGGAGGCACATTTGACTTCACCTTCACCACAATGGGGACTTACGATTATCAATGTGATTTCCACACCTCAATGACTGCTACATTGACCGTGGTTGGGCCAGACAGCAATAATGCCCCTGAAGTGTCCGGTGTGACGCTCTCGCCCAATCCAGTGATGACGAATGACATCATATCAGTATCAGCAACTACTTCAGACGCTGATGGAGATCCTGTAACCCTCAGTTATTCATGGATAAAAAATGGCAATTTCATGAGTGAAACAGGGAATACACTCGATGGTTCTTCTTGGTTTGATAAGGGGGACCAAATCCAAGTTGAAGTCACACCAAATGATGGAAATGTTAATGGAAATACGACGATTTCTAATACCATCACAATCTCAAACAGTCTTCCGACCATTACATCAGCCACAATTACACCTCCTACTCTGAATAATGAAACTATTGCGTTATGCAGTGCATCTGGCTGGAATGATGATGACGGTGATGCTGAAAGTTATCAATACGAATGGAAAGTCAATGGTGTAGTCCAGCAAGAGACGGCTGAATCATCGGGGCCTTTCAACGCAGATGATGTGGTGTCTTGTACTGCCACTCCTAATGATGGTGAAAACATTGGATCACCGCAATCTAGTCAAGAAATTACAGTTGTTGCAGTAGATGCTCCAGATGCCGATGATGATGGGGTTCCCGATGAAACTGATTCATGTGCAAACACCCCAGCTGGAGAAGCGGTTGATGGAGATGGATGCGCTTCGTCCCAACTTGATGGAGATGAAGATGGAGTCAATGATGCCGATGACCTCTGCCCCGAAACCCCCATTTCTGCCAATGTAAACGATGATGGATGTGGCTCCTCACAACTTGATACAGATGGAGATGGTTTCACAGATGATATCGATGCATTTCCTGTAGATGAAAATGAGCACATTGACACAGACAATGATGGCATTGGTGATAATTCTGACGTCGATGACGACAATGATGGTTGGAACGACACAGCCGAAATTAACTGTGGCACAAACTCAACTAATGCCTATTCAACACCATTGGACACTGATTCCGATGGAATTTGTGATGTTCTTGACTCTGATGACGATAATGATGGGTGGGGTGACATTGCAGAAACAGACTGTGGCACAAATTCCACAGATTGGAATTCTGTTCCATCCGATACAGATGAGGATGGAATATGTGATGCACTCGATGAAATTAACGACAATTTACCACCACCGGGATATGAATATGGAAATAATACCGATGACGAAAATCCTGTTTCAGAACCTGAGCCTGATTTGAAAAATGAAGAAAGTGATGGAATTTCTGGATTCACAAGTCCTCTGATAGTCATCTCGTTCATAGGCGCCTTACTGTACCTAAGTCGAAGACGTATTTTTTAGTAGAAAATTCTACTTTTGACATTATTGCGACAAGACTCAGAACAGCCGTTCTACAAGACCGATAAACCTGTTTTTCTCTTCTTCTTCCCCGCGAGACAGTTGTACGGTCATACCGTTTACCTTAACCAAAGAATCTGCAAGCCCTTGCGCGTCAGCCCATTCAGTTGCGAGTCCAAGACCCTCTGATTCACAAATCTCTGCCATATGGCATCCGGCATTCACCACACTAGGTCTCCCGAATGATGCCGCATCAAACATTTTTACTGGAATCGCGCCATCCATTATGTTCCCTCTAAACGGCGGATATAGAGCATACATTACCGAAACCTCCTGCATCATTTCTGCCATTTGATTGCTGTCAAAAGCACCAAACACCTCTGCCTCTAACCATCCTTCACTCTGCCCAACCCGCACCATCTCAGCGACTTGGACTGCGGCGTTACCATCACCTGCAATCAATAAGCGAGGACGGTTTTCCTCAGGAATCAACTTTACTGCTTGAAGCAATAATTCAAACGATTCTATTTCCCTAACGCGTCCAAGATAACCTACGGTGAAATCTGAAGCGGGGGCTAATATTTTTTTCATAAAAGGTCTATTTTCAACTACGATTGAATCAATCCCATGATTGCTCAGCCACGACTGGAATCCGGTAGAAGATGTCACAACAGCATCTACTTTAGCAGAATCTTTCAGCATATTCTTCCTATACCGAGATGAAACTATTTTCCGAACAATAGAACGAGGATTTGGCATCAACACCCAAGAATGGTGTAAATCGTGCATATCAAAAAGTACCTTGGCTCCTGAAATTGCTAACCCAACCGAAAGAGTGTCAGCATCATGACAATGAATTAAATCAACGCTGCTATCATTTTTACGATTAGATTCACGGATATCCTTGATGACTGTGTTACGGTATTTTCGTAATCCTCGTACTGTTGACAAAGTGCCACCATAAGGAGTATATCCTACTCGATGACGAATGATGGTAATTCCATCAACCACTTCTTGCTCGGGGAGTTCTTGTAATCTATCAAATGCATGAATGGTAACATCATGTCCTGCTTCCACCAACCAGCCTGCCTCTCGTAAGACCCGAGGGTCAGGATTACAGCCGTTAGAAACAACAGCCACAACCCTTACCATAACACATCCCAAACGCGGGCGCGTGATGAATACTACGACGAATTATACCGGCACAGTCATAGATGATGTGTGCATTGTAATTACCACGGGAGACATATGCGGGTAGCAATAAGTGGGGATGAGGGTTTCATCGCCCATTACCTCAAACAGGAACTTGGCGATGATTGCCAATTATTGACTCCTGACATTTTGTCTGATGAAAACATGCTACCAGCCATTTTAGCCTCTTGTAATGCCATTGTTCATCTAAACGGTCATTCACCCGACCAAAGTTTGGAAAGGTCAGACCAAGAAGTACTGAGATTAATGCGAGATGAAGCACGAGTCATTCTGAAAAATGTGCAATCACACCAAGGAATTCACCTTGTATTAGTTGGCTCACTTAGGGTCCACCCAAACCCTCGAAGAGAAGATGAGTATTATTCTTCAGATTCACCCCTTTCTCCACGTGATATTGCTGCCGAAGGGCAATTGTGGGTTGAGGAGAGTGCACTCGAACATGCTATGGATACACATCCAGTGAGTATCATAAGAACAGCCAATGTCCAAGGGATTTCACCATCAGAAAACAAAGGGCATGGAGTTGTTCACCACTTGTGCCGCGAAGCAATGTTTGGGTTCTTCAATGTACCAGGAACTGGTGAGGAAGTAAAAGATGTGATTCATGTGAAGGACCTAGCTTCTATGATAAAATCTGTCTTAGATAATCCCCCACCAACTCGTGGTTCTGTTGCAGTTGGGCGAGGCCAAGGAATTCGAATGAGTGAGTTGGCTGAAATCGTATCACAAGCAACCGGTGCATCGCCTCAATACAACAGCCAGCCAGGTGAAGAAGTCTGGGGGATTGTTGATGGCTGGGAAATGAGTCAACGAATTGAGCACAAGCCCGAGGTATCTATTCAAGAAATCATTGAGGAAGCACTTTCCAACCAATGAGCAAAACTGCTTCGGCAGAGCCTGAAATGTTACAATTAAGTATCAATTCTTGATGAAGGAGCCATCTCCTTGCATTGCCCATTGACCACCATCTGGAGCATTATACCAAGTGCCACCCGCGGCATCGGTGACATAACTGCCACCGGCTGGTAATTCTGCATAAGAGGGGACACTTTGTGGGCCCGCCTGAACCACTGGTGCGGCCGCAGGTTCGGCAGGTTGACCCGCCACATATCCGCCGGCTGCAATCTGGGCAGAATCTTGATCCCAAGCATCCATGTTTCCTGAATTTTTCTTACGGCGGCCAATCATGATTAACATAGACACAATTGCGAGAATGAGTACTGCGCCAACAGCACCAAGAATCAGACCATATTCTTTGAGCATCGCATTTGTGTCACCTGCAGCGAGACGTTGTTCATGAGAACAACCCGTCGCTTCAATGAATGTATCACCACTCGCTGTTTCAGCACATATGTCATCAGCATTAACTACGCCATCAGAGTCGTCATCCTTCTGCCACTCAGTACAACCATTTTCGTCGACTGGTTTTGTAGCATCAGAACCGGGACAATTATCTAGCCCGTTTTGGACAAAATCACCATCATCATCTTCCTCTTCCCAAGCACACCCAAGAGTTCCATTAGAAACATTCCAGACCCATTGGCTAGGAGTATCTGGACAATCGTCTGAGTTTAACTGACCTGGATTATCCCCACGCCCATCCCCATCACGGTCACTCCATTGACTGGAATCATCAGGGAACACATCAATATCATCAGTAAATGTATCACCATCTCTGTCATCGGTGCAGCCATCAGAATCAGTGTCAAAACCTTCTACTGCGGCTATTTCATCACAAAGGTCCATTCCATCAAAGATACCGTCGCCATCTGTGTCAACTTGAGTGAATGTTCCACAGCCATCACCATTGATGTTCTCTCCTTGTGGTGTTTCAGGACACAAATCTGGCCCACTTGAGCAGACATTTACTGTTGAAGAAATAGTGTCACATATGCCATCGTTGTCATCATCATCGTCCTCAGTTTCGTCTCGGCAACCATCGCCGTCAAAATCTGTATCAGTCCAACCGATTTCACCCTTTGAACAAGCATCAGATGCATCATAAACAGGGTCATTATCATCGTTATCATCTTCATCCATATCGCGACAACCGTCACCATCGTGGTCTGTTAACGGGGTTGAAATCCATCCAGCCTGAACAAAACAGCCATCTGCAGTGTCAATTATTCCGTCACCATCGTCATCATCATCTTCATCGAGGTCACGGCAACCATCCCCGTCACGGTCAGTCGTTTCATCAGAAAGCCAACCTGTTGCACCAGGGCTACACAAATCAAGAATATTGTCTGTTGAATCAACGTCGTCTACACCATCATTGTCATCATCCCAATCCTCATCTGCATCCCGGCAACCATCTTCATCGTGGTCAGTCCCTACAGGGTCACTTAACCAACCAAGCATTCCTGTTGGACAGCGATCGAGCACTGCACCTAGAGAATCTAAATCGTTGACACCATCGTTGTCATCATCATCATCTTCTACCTCATCATGACATCCGTCAGAATCGTGGTCAGTTGACACATTGTGATTGAATCCACCACTTCCATCTGAAATTCCCCAGTTTGCATAATTGCGGGGACAATCATCACCGGCTGTATCGTCGATTCCATCATTATCATCATCATCGTCTTCTTCGTTATCGTTGCATCCATCCATATCATTGTCGTTAACAACATTGGATGTCCAGTTCAATTTGAAAGAAGCCCCGGTACAAGGATCGTTAGTATCAAGAACGCCGTCTTCGTCATCATCAAAATCTTCGTCAATATCTCGGCATCCATCCATGTCAATGTCATCCGTCCAAACCGAAGCATCCCAGTTTACAGCAGGACCGTCACAAGCATCGTCATCGTTTAGGATTCCATCCTCATCAGCATCAGGGTCACAAACATCTCCAATGCTATCACCATCCATGTCTTCCTGACCAGCATTGGCAATCAGCGGACAATTATCAGAATTATCGGAGTAACCATCGCCATCTGCATCAGAAGCCTGCTTCCAAATGGCAACAGCAGGAGGTAATCCAAGTTGTGTGCTATATGCACCCGGAGTAGTTGAAACTGCAGTTCCATCATATGTTGCAGTACATGCACTGCCCATACCCTGGCAGAAATGACCAACCGCAACCACATCACCAGCAGGAGTCCAACCGACTCCACCAGTACCAAAGTTGTAGTAACCATCATCACCGCTTGAACCACCACTCTTTGCCCACATCCAATTGCCGCTTGGATTCAATACGCCAACTAGCATTTCGAAATATGTTCCAGTCAGAGTGGTTGAGCCAAAAGTAGCACTGGTTGATGCGCCACTACTAAATCCGCCAGAAACGGCAATTCCATTTGGATTTGCATCGATTGAACCAATGAAGTGAAGTCCTGTTCCACTAGAAGCATTTGCCCATTGCCAAGCACCAGAACCGTCAATCTTAGCGATGAACGCATTGTTCGAAGAAGCAGCGGAGGTAACAGAGTATGAGCCAAAAGATGCTGTGCCTTGGAATAAACCACCCACGTACGAATCTGTGCCTTCTGTATCAAAGCCCCAAGGGACGACTGAACCACTAGGAGCACCCGCGGTCTGAGTCCATGACCACCCACCCGTGTTAGTCATCTTTGAGACAAATAAATCACTTGAGCCAACTGCATTGAAAGTTTGTGAACCAAATTGTGCCCCTTGAGTACTTCCACCTTGGAATGAACCCATGACTCTCAAGTCTCCAGCACTGTCTACAGTTACGCCAGAGGCATCATCACCGCCCGGTCCGCCACCAGTAGCAACCCAACCCCATGAACCGTTTGAGTCAATTTTTGCAACGAAGGCATCAGTGAATCCGTTTGTACCATAGCCATTAATCCCCCAAGTTCCACTGATATTGAAAGCCCCAGCCACATATGCGCCGCCAGTTCCGTCAGGTGCTATGGCATTTCCTGAGTCAGACTCATAAGATCCACCGGCTGTTTCAGCCCAAAGCCAATTGCCGGAACTACTCATTTTTGCGACAAAAATATCATTCGTATCATCACCATTTGAATCAGCAGTACTCCTCAATTGATGATTACCAAATGAAATGTTACCAGCATAGAAACCAGTTATGAAAATATTTCCAGTTGAATCAACTGTGATGTCATTACCCCAAGAAAATCCTCCGCCAGCATATTGACCAGCAGTTTCGACCATCCCCCAATTTCCGGATGAATCTATCTTGGCGATGAAAGCGTCTTGACCTGCTGAAATCGCATTAGTACCAAATTTGACATCACCGATTAAAAATCCGGTTAAGTATGTGTTTCCATTTGAATCGGTGTAGGATGTAGAAGTCACCGGTGAACCACCAAACTGGCCTGATGTATCACTTTCCCCGATCTTTACCCAGTCTCCAGCCGCCTTGCCTGATGCAAAATTACTACTTTCTAATTCTAAATCTGCAATATCTGAGTTCACCAATGCTGCATTCATTCCTGAAAAACTACCAGCTAAAAGTGAGGTTACAACCAAGAGAATTACCCAAGTCGAGTATGGTCTATCGCTACGAGTGTTCAAGTTCATAGCCTTGTGACGGTGAGCATCCCCTATTGAAGGCTCTCGTTTCGGGTCCTAAGGGACCCGTTCAAACAAATGGGTCATAATTACGTCAAACAATTGTTTGAAAATTTGTTTTATTCCTCAAATTTTGCCCAATCATCCATGCTCAGAGAACGATACCACCAAACTCCAGCCTCGTCCTGCCACCACTCAACACCATCATCGTCAACAGAAATTCCAGATTGGTCCCCCGAACTACCAGAACTAACCGTTTCTATGTTATCTGTCTCAGTAATTTTCTCTTGTGCCATGGATTCGAAAACTTCTGCGGCCTCGGGCCTTAAGTCACCAGCATCTGCATCATCATCATTCCTATTCAAAAAGAAAAATGCGGTCCCTCCACCAACAACAATTAACAGTAAACCAGCAGCAATAGCAATGGCCATAAAGTTTGATTTTGAACCGCCTTCATCAGACATGTAAGCGAGTTGTGTTTTAGAACACCCAGCCTCGTCCATTTCGGCATTTGGTTTTGTATCAGGACATTGGTCAACATCATCGAAAGTTCCATCGCCATCACTATCTATCTGAGAAATGCTACATCCCGCAGAATCAATTTCTCCAACTTCACTAGAAGGGGTTCCTGAACAATTATCATAACCATTCAAAATTCCATCATCGTCATCGTCGAGTTCTTCGTCCGCGCAACCATTTGAGTAAACATTTTCAATCCATTGAGACGGTGTATCAAGGCAACTATCTGGGGAATCACCTGCAGGATTATCCCCGAAACCATCACCATCCCTATCTTCTGTTTGTGTAGGGTCATCGGGGAAAGCATCAACATCGTCATTTACACCATCTTGGTCAATATCATCAGTACATCCGTTTTCATCTCGGTCTAACCCTTCTGGTGGTGCAATCTCAGGACACTCATCATCACTGTTTGCTACACCGTCGTTGTCGTCATCAGCCTGCGAAGGACTACATCCAACAGCATCAACCAAATGCGATTCTGAAATCGGAGTGTTTGGACACTGGTCAATTACGTTACCAAGCGAATCAAATTCCCAATATGTATCTCCGTCATCATCAGGGTCTTCATCTGAATCCCTGCAACCATCACGGTCAGCATCAAGCGCAGGAGTTGAAATCCAACCGGTTTCCCCACGTGGACAGCCATCATCATCATCAACAATAAGATCGTTATCGTCGTCTAAGTCTTCAGTGGTATCTCGACACCCGTCACCATCTTTGTCAGTTATACTACCAGATATCCACCCGACTGAACCGCGTGGGCATGAGTCAACGTCATCAGCCAAACCATCTCCATCATCGTCATCATCTTCATCAACATCACGGCAACCATCTTTGTCTAAATCTTGGGCACCACTCGAATCCCAATTAGTAGCCATTGGGGTACAATCATCGTCAAAATCATTGATTCCGTCATTATCATCATCAGCATCTTCTTGAGCATCATTACAGCCATCTCCATCGTGGTCGTTAGTTGCATCACTAGTCCAACCAAGTAAGCCGGTTGGGCAGGTTTCATTTGCATCTACAACGCCATCGTTGTCGCTGTCGATGTCCTCATCCGTTGAATCCTTACAACCATCGCCATCATAGTCAGTTTGAGGTGTCGATGTCCAGTTCCTTTGTGATGGGGCGAATGCACAATCATCGTCAATATCGAGCACTCCATCGCCATCATCATCATCATCCTCAATAATGTCGTGACAGCCATCTCGATCGTAATCATTAGCATCATTTGCTGTCCAATTTTTGTAAGATACCGAGTTTGAACAAAGGTCTTGAGAATCAATCACTCCGTCGCCATCATCATCATCATCTTCATCCGAGTCTCGGCAACCATCACCATCAGTGTCAATAGACCAGTCATTTGAATCCCAATTTATTGCCGGCCCAATGCAATTGTCAGCAATATCCTCTCTTCCATCCCCATCCATGTCTGAATCACAGGCATCCCCCAATTGGTCACCATCAAAATCATCTTGGAGTGGATTAAAATCCAATGGACAATTATCATTCACATCTGAAACATTATCCAAATCACTATCTGTATTTAGCGACCATACAAATCCACTACCGTGATAAAATGCAGATGAGGTATAGTTTGCTGGTCCAATTTGAGCAGAACAGCCAGCACCATCATGATTCAAACAGAATCTTCCAGACATAATGAGTTTCCCTGGAGAGGTGAAAAGTGCTACATTTCCGGAATCAAAAAGTGGACCGCCGCCAGAATCAGCCCACATCCATTGACCAGTAGGTGATACACCAGCGAAAAATGCCGCAAAAGGAGCAGCGGTTAAGTTGGTCTGACCAAAATAAGCGAAGGCTATTGCGGAATGGTCCATATCAAACCAACCAACTGCGACAACACCACCCAAGGGATTGAGTGTAATGTCATGGAGATGTTGAGTATGCCCCGAACTATTCAACCCCCAAAGCCATGTTCCAGTTTTATTTAGACGCGCCACGAAAGCATTCTGAACGCTGGCATTTGCCCACCAATTTTGTCCATCTAATTCAATTAATCCTACTATATCCCCGCCCAAATAAATGCTATCAGAATTAACTTCGATGTCATAGGGGATAATACCCCCCCAAACAGCCTTGGCTTCGTTAGCCCACAACCAGTTTTGTTGTTTATCAATCTCAGCCACGAACGTACTCACTGCACCAACATTGAGTAAAGTGGTAGTACCAAATGTCACATCTCCCTGATAATATCCTGTAAGGAATATTCTATCTGCTGAATCAATTGCAATTGCCGTTATATTATCCTCGTAATTGCCACCAATAATCTCATCCCAGACATAGTCACCATTGGTCTTGTTTATTTTTACAATAAAACCATCAAGACTTTTCTGAATGTTTCGACTTGTGTTACCAAAATAGGTATGGTCTTCGAATGTGCCAACTACATATCCATCATCATTGGAATCAAGAACAACCCCATGCATTGAATCAAGGTTTGAGGTACCTCCCTGAGCAGTGCCCCAATACCAATTCCCTGAGGAATCCATTTTAGCGACGAAACCATCAACGCCACCACCATTTGATACTTCCAAGTCTTGGCCCCATTCAATATCTAACCAGAATGTTCCAGCCACCCATATGTCTCCTGTTGAAGAGACGGCAATATCACCTAATATTGCACCACCTGAAGAACCCGGGCCAACTGCGGTCATTGATACCCAGTCCCATGACCCCCACTGTGTTAGAGAGGCAACAAAGGCCCGTGGCCCAGATTGTGTAGCCGGTTGAATTGAGCCAAAGGCGACATCACCTCGTAGAGTCCCACCGACAATGATATTGGTATTAGTGTGGTCCATGACCATCGCCTCAATATGAACTGAATTGATGTTACCAGGCCCATTGTTAGCTCCTGAATCTGGGCCAGCATCTCGCACCCAATTTGTTGTACTGGCACGGCCAGCTGCATTTTGAATTGCAATCTCTTGGGCTTGATTTAGAACCACCTCTTCGTTAGTGGAATCAAATTCTGCAATTGGCGGCTGTGGTTCCGTCGTTGCTGACAGAGGTATTGTTGACAGGAGCATCAAAGCACTCAGAAATAAAATCAATGGGACGCCTGAGGTTCGCTCTTTCATGGCCGCCCCTAAGGGCGGCCTTTATTCAACATCACCCTTTGATGTCATCATGACTTAATTTGGAAAATCAATCCAATATCAGACAAATGGAGTCCTGACGACGACTGCTGGAATCTGCTTTCGTGCATTAGGGGCAATAAGTACTTCATCACCAGGTTCAACTCCAGTGATGTAGCCTAAACCAATGCCAACTTTGCCAAGGCTTGGTGAAGGGCCCCCAGATGTGATTATTCCAATTTCATTGCCTTGTGAATCCAGAACTTTTGAGCCCGTGCGTGGGAAAGGCCCGCGCCCGGTATACTTGATTCCCCACCAGCGCTGGCCCCTAGATTTAATGCTGGATTCAATCCTAAATTTTCCAATGAAATCATGCTCCAAATGTAAACCAAAGGGAACATTTGTTTCAAATGAGTCGCGTGCTAAGAAAGATGATTCTACGGCTGAATCTTCATCAACTCCGAGCCCCGGCCAGTGAAAATCCTGACCAGACAAGAGAAATCCTTTCTCCATTCTCAAAGTGTCCCGGGCACCTAATCCTACCGGGCATATTCCAAATGCTTCTCCACCCTCCAAGAGCGCTTCCCAAAGTGTTTCAGCTTGATTATTGTTGATGAAAATCTCAAATCCTCTCTCACCAGTATATCCGGTGCCTTGAATCCAGCCAGTGATTCCAAATTGATTTTCAGAAATCGCCTTGCCGCTGAAATGTTTGACAGCATTTTCCGCGCCTAAAACCGCTTCAATTATTGCCGGAGATTTTGGCCCTTGAAGAGCAAGAATAGAGGTTTCATCAGAAAGGTCTTCAAGGATAACCGACCCATCTTCTGGAAGATGCGAATTAAACCAATCTTTCATCACGGGAATCATGCTCGCATTTGGCACACCCAAAATTGCGATGTCAGATGACTGTTGCCAATCAGTACAACCTGTTTCAATTATTGTTTGACGGTCGGTTACAGCAAAAATCATGTCGTCAATAATGACTCCATCTTCATCAAGAAAATGAGTATATGCACAGCGCCCGGGTTGGAGATGTTCTACTCGTTGAGTCGCAATTGATTGTAACCACTCTCTGACGCCATCTCCTGAAAATCTAAAGAATCCCATGTGTGAAACATCAAAGAGACCTGCATTTTCACGAGTGTTTAGATGCTCTTCCATCATTGATGAATACCAAATTGGTAACTCAAAACCATGGAAATCAACGATATTCCCGCCCCACCTCTTGTGTGCTTTGTAAAGGGCTGTTCGTACCAATCCCTCTGACATCGTACCTGCGGAATCGTTGCCGGTTTTCAATAGTAGTGTAAAGGGAATTATCAACTAAAGATTTGAACTAATCAGTTCAACCTTTGATTCGTTTTAGAAAAATACCCATTCACAACCCTCAAAGAGTGCCCATGACGGGGGCGGCATATGACTGACCACCCATTGAACGAACCTGTCCTCGGTTATGCTCCGGGAAGCCCTGAGAGAACAGAACTACAGAATGAACTTGATCGCCAGATGAATGAAGTTGTAGAAATACCATGTATCATTAATGGAGAGAAGGTGTTTACAGGAAACACAACCACTCAAGTTATCCCTCACAACCATGGTCATGTATTAGCAAATGTTCACCTCGCGGGTAAGACAGAAATTGCTGCCGCGTGTGATGCGGCTGTTAGTGCCCAAAAAGCATGGATTGACATTGGTCTTGAAGCACGCTGTAATATTTTTGAGAAGTGTGCTGAACTATTAGCGGGAGAATGGCGAATGAAAGTCAATGCTGCCACTATGTTGAACCAAAGTAAAACCTGTTTCCAAGCAGAAATTGATTCCGCATGTGAACTGATTGACTTTTGGAATTTCAATGCACATTATGCACGTGGTTTTCACGACCTTTACCAACCACTTGTTTCGCCTCAAGGTGTAAAAAATAGTACTGAAATACGCCCACTCGAAGGATTCGTGTTAGCGATTTCACCGTTCAATTTCTCAAGTATTGCGGCAAATCTACCAAGCGCCCCAGCGATTTTGGGCAATACAGCGGTTTGGAAGCCATCTCGCAACTCATACCATTCAAATTATGTTTTAATGGAATTGATGATGGAGGCTGGATTACCTGCAGGTGTCATCAACTTCGTACCATCATCAGGCCCCGATATCTCAGCAGTGTGCCTACCAAATCCTGACTTTGCTGGTGTTCACTTCACCGGCTCAACTGCAACCTTCCAATGGTTGTGGCAACAAATCGGTGAACAACTACCTAACCTCAAATCATATCCAAGAATCGTTGGTGAAACCGGTGGTAAAGATTTCGTTGTAGCGCATCCAGAATGTGATGAGCAGGGATTAATGGTTGCACTATTACGCGGCTCTTTTGAATATCAAGGACAGAAATGTTCTGCCGCTAGCCGAGCCTATATTCCAAAGTCCGTATGGTCAAGAATGGGGCAAAGCCTCATCGATGAAGTTGGAAAAATCACCATGGGCGATACTAGAGACTTCACTAATTTCATGACTGCAGTCATTGACCAGCGCTCATTTGACAAAATTACAGGTTACATTGAGAGAGCAAAAGCAAATCCCGCCTGTGAAATCGTTGTTGGAGGCGGCAGTGACAGTTCTGTAGGATGGTTTATTGAACCAACAATTATCATCTCTAGTGACCCACACTCAGAAACAATGGTGGAGGAAATTTTCGGGCCTGTGTTAACCGTTTACCTGTACGATGATGAACAGTTTGAAGAAACACTCACACTATGCGATACCTCTAGCCAATACGCCCTTACAGGTTCTATTTTTGCGAGTAATGATGAGGACGTGCAAACCGCATTCAACGCACTTCGCTTCACCGCTGGAAACTTCTACATCAATGACAAACCCACAGGAGCCGCTGTCGCTCAGCAACCGTTTGGTGGTGCTCGAGCAAGTGGTACTAATGACAAGGCTGGTGGTCCACTGAATTTGCTTCGCTGGATTTCACCACGGTCTGTCAAACACACAATAGAAATTCCACAGACATGGGATTATGCATTTATGGGTCCTGACCAAAATTAATTTTAGAAATGTTGAATAGATTAATTCACTTAAACGAGATTACTGGGGAGCATTAATGCTGAGAGGCCACAATCTGTGGCGACCCAAGAACCTGATCTGGGTAATGCCAGCGGAGGGAGGAAAATGGAAACAAATATCGCATATGGATTAATGATTGTAACGCTTGGTTTTTTTGGATATGTCGGCTATAATGCAGCCAACCGTGATATGGACTCGGATACTTACCTTTCCGCACGTGGTACCCAAAATTGGGTGAGGATTGGACTGAGCCTGTTCGCATCTGGCATGGGGATTTGGATACTTTTCGGACCCTCAGAGGTTGGATACTATGGCGGTTTTTGGGATGTTGTAGGATATGCTCTATCAGCCTCAACTCCTTTCTTGCTTCTCGCTTATGTCGGACCAATGATTAGGGACAGACTTCCCGATGGTGTGACTCTAGCAGACTATGTTCGCATGAGAATTGGAAGACCGATGCAAATCTATGTTGGTTTGATTTCAGTCGCCTATATGTTCACCTTTTTATTCGCTGAGTTTACTGCAATAGGTAAAGCAATGAATACCCTTGTTGGCATGGACCCTCTTATCCCAATGCTCGCTGTTGCTGGAGTGACTGCGGCATACACCGCTTATGGCGGACTTCCCGCTTCTTTGCAAACAGATAGATGGCAGGCGTGGGTAATCATTTGGCTGATTGTCGCGCTGTTGTTGATATTGTTTGGCGCCGATGCTGGCTCACTAATTAGTGATGCAAAAGCGTACAATCCAGAAGATGCATGGAGCATCGGCAGTATGTCTTACATGGACTCTTTTGCCTCTGGATTAGCATTGGTAATAGCCATTACAGCAGCCGAAATGTTCTCCCAAGGAAATTGGCAACGGGCTTGGGCGTCAGAAGATAATGAGGCTCTAAAGAAGGGTTCACTACTCGCCGCGGGAATTGTGCTACCACTTGTCTTTGTGATGGGAGTACTTGGTACTGTAGTTGCTGGACAAGGAGCAGTGAATGACCCTTCAGCCGCCTTCTTCTATCTAATTGGAGACGCTGGCACATTGCTGATTGCTGCATTCATAGTGTTGGGTATTGCGCTTGTCTGCTCAAGTGCTGATACGCTACAAAACGCGGTTATAGCCTCGATATCACGTGACCTTTCTGATGGGAAAATGGAATTAAAACATGCAAGAATTGCAACTATCACTTTGATTCCGATAGCAATCTATCTTGCCACTACAATGGATGCATTGAGCGTTTTCGGTATCTTCCTGTTTGCAGATTTGCTAGCCGCCGCCACTGTATTGCCCGTTCTGCTAACTCTTTGGGACAAGATACACTCTCGCGCATCTCTTGCTGGTGCAATCAGTGGACTTCTTGCCGTTGTTGCATACGGTGCTTTCACCGCCGATATCTCAACTGGAATTGGTTATTTGACCTCACCAACTAATGAGTGGGGATTGGCTAATCTCAATGTATTCCTGAGTGCACTTATCGGGTCAGGGATTGTAACTATCGGGCTATCATTTATCCTATCTGATGAAACACCGCCTGAATCAGTAGGCGAAAGTGAATAAAATAATTCAGAAAATCAATCGTCTTTGTTAATGTAGGATTGGTTTTCACCTTCAACATCTGATTTCCTCAATTCTCCCAGTTGTCGAACTGTCTCCTTGTGGACTTCACTATCTTTACTTGATTTCGCAATTTCAGAAAGGGTATCAACGATTTTATCTGAACCTGCCCTAGATGAATCAAGCCGCGCCTGCTCTTGCTCTGCTTCAAGTGCCATTCGTTCCTTCTTCCTTTCTTGCACTCCTGCAAACAAATCCATAGCAATTTCTGCCTGACCTTTCTTTTCAGCGAGTTTTCGTTCTAGTTCCGAATCGGCTTTTCGCTCTTGAAAATCACTGGATTCTCGCTCTGATTCAAGTTTCACCCTCGCTAATTCTGCTTCATGATGGGCTTCGGTCAACTCTTGACTCCGCCTTGTATCCTGTTGAGTTGATTGCAATTGATTCAATTGGTTCCAACGAGCCATCTCAATTTCACCGGCAGATTTTACTTTTGCTAATTCTAACTCAATTTTTGCCCGTTCTTCTGCAACAACACCAGCCATATTCAGACGGGCATGGAGTTCTGCATTTCTCATATTGTGAGACAAAATCCTTTCCATTTCAGATGCTTCTTGTTCATCAATGATTGAATTTCTCAAAACGAAATTTTCAAGGTCGGCTTGCATCTTCAACAATCGTTCTGCTTCTGTTTGATTCCAACTAACAAATACATTGTCAAATGTCAATCCAAATGATGAAACGGTTGCTCGCGATGATACACGCAATTCCGCTAGAATTTCATCTGTTACCTCAGGCGTTCGGAGTGATTCAAGTGTATTTCCTTGAATCATTGGATTCAAAGTTGCTTGAATCTCTCTTTCTAATGCATCAACTAAAGTGCCGAAAGTTATCTCCATATTCCCCTTTGCAGGTAATTGAAGCAATTTAGGTGCTTGCTCGCGACTAATACTCAATCTTAGGTTAAGCATTCCAATAGCGGGTTGCCCATCACTGGTCTGGGTATTGATTCGGAGTAACAAATCGTGAGGCCCTAGAAAAACAAAGAGAAAGGTTCGCTTGGGGTTTCCCCTCCCAAACATCCGCGAGAGAATACCTGCTTTAGGATTGACTTCCATGTGTTGTTGGGTTGCCACACCGGCAATTTTCCCATCTTCAACCACCACACACGCTTCGTTCGGTTTCAAGGTAACCATTGAACCATCAGGAACATCGCGGTCATGTACATATCTAGCAATTACTGCAGGGCTGTTGCGCCATCGAAAACTATTTTCTACCATCTTATCACCTTTTTACTAATCCATCTATGTACATATTTCTCTCTAGAAAGTGGTTACGTGCACGGCCAATCCTGTCATGGACCATGTGCGCCATTTTCGTTAATTCTACTTCCTTTTCATTAGTTCGCAACGATTGTAGTAATTCATTTGCGTCCCTAGTTGCTTCTACCAATAAATTGAGAGTCGTCAAATCATGATTAACTAACTTCTTTTGGGCTTTCTTTGAAAGTTTTCCAACATCGAGGTGAATCGTTCTAGGTGAACCTGTAATCGAATACTGAGCATCATTTCCAATACTCTGTATCGTGGTAAATATTTCATCACATGACGCCCTTAATCCTTTCAAATCGTTGTTATGAGAATGAGCATGAACTCGTTCAAAATGATCTTGGAGCATTCCTGACCGACGACGGATTTCTTCGCACACTGCCTTATCTGATTTGATGAATTTCGCTTTTTCATATCCATCAAATGCTGTCACCAAGATTCTAACACTATTGACCGAAGCCGTGAGTGCTAAGGCAGTAGGGTCCATGGTAATCAACAAACCTTGTATTCTTTGAACGTTATTCATAGTTCCTATATCTTGTATTTTTCTTTCAAGAAATTTTTAGCAGGAAGAAGTTGATAACTGGATACTTTGTCAACTTCACCACAGGTGAATATCATCGTGGAGTCAGAAGAAAAGCCAACATGCACTTTTGGAGTAATTGCTATTCCAGGACTTTGCCCTAATTGCGGATTTGAAGTTGAAAGAGAAATGAAAACCTGCCCGAACTGCTCTCAAACTTTGGGATAGAGTTTTTCGGCTACTTGAAAGGCCCTATAATGAAAGAGCCTCTCGTTTCCCAAACATTACGTGAATCCTCCTAACCTCTTACTCAAACCATTCCGATTCTTCGGTAGTACATGGAATAGGAGAGGACTTCTGGGTGGAAAATGGTACTACATTGAGATATTGATGCTTGGTTTATTGCTTGTTGCAATCCCTTACTTCTCAGTCAATCATCTTGTAGCAGCCGTTGGACATACATTATGGGACCCGGAATTACCACTTGACAGATTAATTCCAGTAATTCCATGGATGATAATTCCTTACGCTTCATTATACATATTGAACCCACTTCCTATTTTTTCACATCCACGTAATGAGAGAGGAAGAATGGAATTACTGTTAACTTTACAGGCGATTTCAACATTGACAATAATGAGTTGTTTCTTCTTCATATTTTTCCCTGCGGAAATTGACATGCGTGACCAATTACCATCTGACATCATGGAAAGTAGCGGAATTTTAGGTTCCACATTCAGAAATGTACATCTCTCTGATGAACCATGGAATGCTTGGCCAAGTTTACACATTTCACAATCACTTGTTTTGGTACTCGCTCTAACCCGCTGGTTGAAGAGGGATTGGAGAGAATTGTGGTGGTCTAAACCAGCGCTTGCTGTCCTTTGGATTGATTGGACTTTACTAGCCATCAGTATACTAACCACCAAGCAGCATTATCTTTGGGACCTTGGTACTGGGCTACTTATGGGACTCTTTTGGTGGTGGATGCTAGAATCAGGATTACATCGACTAGATTCTATGACAGAAGATGAAATCTCTGCAGAATTTACCATTGATGATTAAAATTAACTATATACAACAGGTAAAAATGCATTTGCCGCGGATTCACAAGCATTAGCAACATCGTCCATTCTTTGCAGAACACGGTACATGTGCATTGCAGCTAGCGGATCATTCTCACCTTGGCTGAACACAAATCCAGCAGCCGTAGCCTCTGCAATATCGGCTTCGTGCTCTCTGAGGTTGACGGTTTGAATCATCTCTAATAGTTGATTACGTCCTTGCTTGGTGTACCCTGACAAAGTGACATCTCGAAGAACTTCAACCGTGTCTTCGTAAGCCGCGACGGTTGCTGAAACTGCTTCACCGAGTTGCTTGAGAAGTTGCCGAGCTTCATCGTTATCATATAATTCTCTAAAAGATAGTTGCTCTGCAACATTTTGGGCATAATCTGCGATTCTATCTTGCCGGGTCAGCATGTGAAGAAACGCTTCGCTGCCAACAAGAAGTTTCCACTCACGGTTCCCCACCTTTTCACGGAGCGCGGTTTTGATATTGTCAGCAATCAGTTCAGCCTCAATAGTATCTTGGATTTCCTTAGAAGCGTCTTCACCCGAAACTGCCTTATTTACAGCATTAAGCATATGTTCAACCGTGACTTCGACTGCCTCGGCGTGTTTGTGAAACAATTCAAAGACTGTGGGAGCGATAGTTTTGCCCGATGAATCAACACCAGCATCTGCTAAAGCATCCTCAACATGAATTTCATCATCCTTAGTTTTCCACATAACCCAAACAACTGCCATGAAGGCAATTGGAATTATTACAATCAGATTTAATGGGTCTGAACCGCTTGCAACATAGATGACGATTGCACCAAATGCAGCAGCGGGTAAACTCGCGACCCAGGAGGCAGCTATCTTTCCGAATACACGGAAATCAACCGCCTTGGCACCACCTGCAAGCCCAACACCGACAACAGCACCTACCAATGTGTGAGTGGTCGAAACTGGCACAGCCAAAAACGGCATAGAAAACATCAGAATTACAGTTGCCGCACCAAACTCAGCCGCGAATCCACGTGTGGGTGTGATATCTGTTATCTTTCTTCCAATAGTTTCCATGACTCGATAACCCCAGGTCATCACACCTATGGCAATACCGGCAGAACCGAGCAAAACCAACCATAATGGGATATCTGCCTTGGCAGTTAATTCACCACCACTGGCTAAAATCTGATAGACTGCAGCCATCGGTCCGATTGCATTAGAACGATCATTAGCACCATGAGCAAAAGCCACGTATGCTGCGGTGATAATCTGCAACCAAACAAAGATTCGTTCTACACCAGTAAACCCTCCTTTTTCGCTTGAAAAATCATATTTTCGTAGAACTGCAAATAGTATGATACTAGCCACTACACCAATGGCCAATGCTAGAAGCAAACTGTTAATCGGGAACCAAGCGTTTTCTGCCCATGGATTGAATACACCATTTTCTTTAACAGGTAACCAGTCATATTTACTCGCAATCCAACCATTTGATTCTGCCTTTCCAAAAAATCCTTTGAGGGCTTTGAATTGAAGTGCTAGTCCGAGGACAAAGAAAGTCGGTAATGCCAAGATAGGTGCGAGCCACTTCGATCTTTCAATCGGGTTGTCTGCTTCCAAAATAGTCATGCGAACTACAGTGAAGGAGAGGAAAGCGATGATACCACCCATCAGCGGACTAGCGACCCATGACATCACCACTTTGCGAACGACTCCCCAATCAATAAGACTCATGTTGTGTTGAACTTCCAAGATGAGTCCCACACCGAGAATACCTCCGATGATGGAGTGAGTGGTCGATACCGGAAGTCCGAATCGTGTTGCGATAGTGAGCCAAACAGCCGCCGCCATCATTGCGGCGATGAAGGCATACATCAGGTCGTTAGCAAATGCGCCGGTGAGCATTTCGGCATTCTCAAAATCTACCGAAAGGATGCCTTTGCGGACGGTGTCCGTTACGGCATCACCAGCGAAGAAAGCACCACAGAATTCGAATATTGCTGCAAGTATTACTGCCTGTTTTAGGGTGAGAGCACGGCTACCAACTGAGGTTCCCATTGCATTTGCAACATCATTAGCACCAATGTTCCATGCCATATAGGCACAAACGGCAATGGACAAGCCGAGAACTATCATCATGATTGGTTCCATAGTTCGGCCCGAGCGCGCGGGGTATATTACGGAGATTTCGGGTAATCTATATAGGGCTATATATCCCGGAGATTTATGGCAAAGGGAATCGGTTCAATGGATGTTCGAAAACTCCAACTTACTGGAGGAGTTACATACACCCTTAGTTTACCAAAATTTTGGGTGGAAACAAATAAATTAGAATCCAGTGATGGAATCCAAGTAGATTGGAGACCATCTGGAGCACTAAGACTAACACCTGTGACCGTTGTTGATGAGAATAGAAAAAGGAGTATAGTAATTCAAGAAGACATTCCAGATAGCGCTATTTTTGACCACCTTGTCGGTTCATATCTTTCAGGAGCAGACCAAATTGATTTCATATCAAGAAAAGTTATTGACCGAAACTCAAAACGTGTAATTCGTAAATTTTTAAGGACAACAAGAGGGTTTGAAATATCTAGTGAAACGGATAAAAAAATTATTCTCGTTAGTTTATTGAGTGCTAGTGAGATGCCTCTCAGAGTGAGTATAAACAGAATGTACCAGCAACTCACTTCTCTAATCAGAGATATTGGTGATGTGATGATTGGGGGTGATTACGAATTAATTGAGGACCATGAAGAAAGAGAGCAAGAAATTGATTCAATGCGCCTTCTAGTCGAAAGGCAGGTATCTTCGCTTTTAGACTCATACAAAGTTGCTGAGGCCTTGAACTTAGGAAGACGGGAAGCAGTAGAATTTGCCAATCTATCAAGGTCTTTGGAAAGAATGGCAGACCATGCTAATCAATTATCCGAACTGATCATTTCAACAGAAAAAATACCAAGCATGAATCCAGACGAAGCACCACTCTCACTAATTCCAATCTGGCAAGATGCAATGAGGAGTCTGATGCTGAACCTACGCGCACATGATGCCGAAGAGATTGAAATTGCGCGGTCAAATTTAAAAAAATCTAAAAATGAATTGTTGGATTATGAAGAAAATTTGTGGTCACAGAAAGAAAGCCCTAGCAGGATTCTTTTCAAATTCAAATTTTCAGAATCGATAAGAAGAATATGTTCATATTCAAGAGACTTTGGAGAAATAATTCTCAATATGATGGCTCATTCAAATGTTATCGAAGATAAATGATAATATCATGTTAGAAGGCAAAAAGAAAATGAAAATCAAATTAGTGACGAAATCAATTCAGGTTGAGTGAGATAAATCAACAATCCAATACCAGCAAACATCATCATCCAACTACCAACCATTTTGATCATATCTGTAGCCTTACGAAGGAAGGCTTCTACCTGCTTGCTTCCAACACCAACAATCACAGTCACAGACATCATCAGTAGGAAAACGCTGAGCATTATTCCACCAAGACCAGCAATAACAGCAGAAGTACCGCCTGTTAGCAAGTATCCCAAGTATGGCAATACAATTGCAGCAGTACAATCTACAGAGGCAGCAGCATAACCGATTCCCCATAAATACATATTGCGCCGAGGCGTAAACAACTCATCAGATTCCGTGGTTGAGAATCGCTGAACAATCAATTTGTCAATCCAACCAAGTAAATGAGCAGTTCCACCCATCAACATAAATGAGCCAAGAACAAATAATAAGATTGCAATGAAAATAGCGAATCTGTGAAGATATCCCGCTACATTCACAACTTCTGCTAGCCCTAGAACTACAATTCCTAAGATAGCAAAGAAGGTTAGCATGCCAGTCCCAGCAAGTGCACCTCCTGTAAGGTGATTTGGCATCGAACCCTTGAGTTTACCCGATTCACGTAATTCATCCTCCCTAAGCCCTAGGCTGATGTAGTAACCAATGTAACCTGGAAGAACAGGAAACGCACAAGGCGAGAAGTACACGAGTATCCCCAACAGAAGACCCAATGCCAATATTCCAGTAAAACTCCGGTCAACCTCCTTGAGGCCCATCCGTAAGTCCTCTGCTTCACCCGCATTTGCCGCAACAACTGAATCGTCAAATTCACCCCAGCCCTCTACAGGAGTTCCTGAGTTTTGTTTGCCAACAATATATCCTTCATGGTCAATCACTAACAAAAGAGGGATTTGGTGTGCAAAGTAGTATTCAATTAGGTCACCTCTTTCACCTGTAGTTTCGTTGACAATAATCGAGTCATGAGCACCCATGCCCAAAATCCACTGAGGAACGAAATAATTTTCTTCAGGCTCTGATTCATTGAGATATTCCATACTTTCAATGTCATACCAACTGCCTATTGATACAATCATTACTGGATATGGGCCGGACAAATTTTGCCAACCAGAAATTTCCAATTCCATATGCTCTTGAGCATAATGACAACTTCCACAACTGTGTGCCATGAAGTCTAAAATAATGACATTACCACGGTGTTCGGATAGTTTGAACCAGCCGGTTTCGTTGGTGAAATTGTCTTCAATCCCAGTGCGATTGACAGTTTCCATTTCGAAGTCTGGAACTTCTCGTACCTCGCCACCAACTCCAAACATTGCTGAGGTGACGCCGAAAGCAGACAAGCCTCCGTATGCGATGACTGCAAAGAGTAGAACTGAGACGCCAAACGCCTTCCAAGTCTTCTTTTCAGAGAAGACATTGACGTCAATTCCGACCTTCCACTGCAAGGTCTCCTTCCATCCCATAGGTATCCTGCGTGCCCGCTACTGCCTTTATCTTTCTATTCTACGGGAAAGGGAAAATATAGACACTGCTGCATCTGAACTGATGACAAGTGCCTCATTTATCCTCAAAATCTCTCTTGCGTGGATTTGATATATCGGGCGAGGGCTCGCCACTTGATGGCTGAACAAGATAGTATAGAGAATCTGCTGGATGAGCAGCGGCAATTTCCCCCGCCTGAACCAATTGCAAGTGAGGCGCACATCACCAATTTTGAGCAATACAAATCGATGTGGCAACATAGTATCGATGACCCAGATGACTTCTGGGGTGGAATCGCTGAGGAGTTTGAATGGTATCGCAAATGGGATACTGTATCCTCATGGGATTTTGTAAATGGGCACATCAAATGGTTTGATGGTGCCCAACTAAATGTTAGTGTGAATTGTCTAGACAGACATATTGCCGCTGGCCGTGGCGATGCATCTGCTATTTCTTTTGAAGCAGATAATGGTGAAAGCATCACATACACTTTCAACCAAGTTCTTGAGAAAGTAAGCCGATTAGGAAATCTATTGAGAGGAAATGGAGTCGTAAAAGGAGATAGAATTACAATCTATATGCCAATGATTCCCGAACTAGCCTTTGCTCTACTAGCATGTGCGAGAATCGGGGCCATCCATTCAGTAGTTTTTGGCGGCTTTTCAGCAGATTCTTTAGCCCAAAGAATCGTTGATTGCGAATCTGATGTGATGATTACAACTGATGCAGGAATCAGAGGCGGCCGCACAATTCCATTGAAATCTATTGCAGATGATGCCATAGAAATAGCCGCCGCTAAAGGAGTGGATGTGCGATGTGTTTTAGTCAATCACCGAGCGGGGAAAGGAGTCGGTACAGGCTTACCGGGATGGGTTGAAGGAAGGGATTTTGACATGGATGCCGGGATGGCAAATGCCAACACCGAATGCGAACCTGAAATCATGGATGCAGAAGACCCATTATTCATTCTCTACACATCTGGCTCAACTGGAAAGCCGAAGGGAGTTGTGCATAGTCAAGCAGGTTACATGGTTTGGACTGCGACTACAAGCAAGTATGTGTTTGACCTTGACCCAGAGAGAGATTTACACTTCTGCACTGCAGACATTGGCTGGATTACTGGGCATTCTTACATTGTTTATGGCCCACTTGCTCTTGGAACTCATACATTGATGTTTGAAGGAATCCCAACCTACCCCGATGCGGGAAGATTCTGGGATATTTGTGACAAGCACAAACCTTCCACATTTTACACGGCACCCACAGCAATTCGTGCATTAATGGTCTATGGAGACGAGCCTGTTTCTCGTTACAAACGTAGTTCTATGCGTGTCTTAGGAACCGTTGGAGAACCTATTAACCCCGAAGCATGGATGTGGTACCACGAAGTTGTCGGAGACACGACTCGACCAATAGTTGACACTTGGTGGCAAACTGAAACAGGTGGAATCATGATTACACCTTTACCCGGAATGACTACTACAAAACCGGGTTCAGCAACTTATCCATTCTTTGGAATTGAACCGAAAATTGTTCATGCTGATGGGGAAGAATGCCAAGATAACGAAGGTGGATATCTCATTATCGAAGGTGCATGGCCAGGAATGATGCGAACAATTTACGGAGACCATGACAGATTTGTCAAGACCTACTTCAGTCAACAACCGGGACGATATTTCACCGGTGATGGTGCTCGTAAAGATGAGGACGGTTGCTTCTGGATAATGGGCCGAATTGATGATGTTATCAATGTCTCAGGTCATCGAATGGGAACTGCTGAAGTTGAGTCGGCACTGGTTGAACATGAAGCAGTTTGTGAGGCTGCGGTTGTAGGATTTCCACATGATATCAAAGGCCAAGGAATCTACTGCTTCGTTACACTAGAAGGTGAGCAATTACCTTCGGAGGAATTGCGTCAAGAATTACGTACAGGTGTTCGACAAATAATTGGACCAATTGCCACGCCTGATAAAGTACATTTCACCCAAGTCTTGCCAAAAACGAGGTCTGGAAAAATTATGAGAAGGATTCTCAGAAAAATCGCATCCGGAGATATTTCAGACATGGGTGATACCAGCACTTTAGCAGACCCAAGCGTGGTTCCAAAACTACTAGATAGCCGTCCGGAGTGATTTCAACTACCGCCGATTCATCTAAAGCGGCGAATATAGAGGATAAAACGAGGGAGGAAGAATGGCTGCTGAATCTCGCAACCGCGGCACAACTCTAGATTTGGAGTTGATTAACTCAATTCACATCAATCGTTCTGCCCTTGAACGCCGGGCAGGGAGTCTACCAAAACGTCGAGCAGTGAAGAGTGATTGGCAGGTTGCATGGATGTTACATGCAATTCGCTGTATTGACTTGACCACTCTTGCTGGAGATGATACACCCGGCCGTGTTTTGAGAATATCACAAAAGGCAATTCGTCCAATTCGAAGTGACCTTTTGTCCGCTCTTGATTTAGATGTGGATACCATCCATTGTGCTAGCGTTTGCGTTTACCACAACATGGTTGAGACGGTTGCAAAATCAGTGCAAGGAAGCCCTGTTGGAACTTGCGCAGTCTCAACTGGCTTTCCCGCCGGTCATATTCCACATCATCAAAAATTAGAACAAATTGAGGCATCAGTGGCTGATGGTGCTACTGAAATTGATATTGTTGTCAGCCGATCTAATGTGTTACGAAACGATTGGCAAGCACTGTATGATGAAGTCAAAGATTTCCGCCAATCATGCGGTGATGCGCACCTCAAAACCATTCTTGCAACAGGAGAATTGGCTAGCCTAAAACAAGTTGCTCAAGCCAGTCAGGTTTGCATGATGGCTGGTGCAGATTTCATCAAGACTTCAACCGGAAAGGAGAGTGTAAATGCAACCTTGCCAGTTGGTTTAGTGATGGCGAGAGCAATCAGAGATTTCTATGAAAGAACCGGCAATAAAGTCGGATTCAAGCCAGCCGGTGGAATCGCAAAGGCGAAAGATGCTGTCACTTGGCTAGCCATGATGAAAGAGGAATTAGGTGAGGAATGGATGCGGCCAAACCTTTTCAGAATTGGCGCTTCGTCCCTTCTAGGAGATATAGAGAGGCAGTTAGAATTCCATCTTTCTGGACATTATTCCGCAGCAAATAGGCATCCAATGGCATGAGGTGAAGAAATGGCAGTAAAAGAGATTCTAGAATCCTTAGACTGGGGCCCAGCCCCTGAATCAGACAAATTCGCGCGTGAATGGTTAGACCAACACGGGCCCTCCTTCGGGATGTACATCAACGGAAAATGGGTAACCCCTGAATCTGGTGAAAATTTTGAGTCTTTTAACCCGGCAACAGGAGAACTTCTTGGCACAATTTCACAAGCCGGTGAAAGTGAGGTTAATTCCGCGGTAGCCGCCGCAAGAGATGCCCTTCCCAGTTGGTCATCCTCGCCCGGACATGTGCGCGCACGGTATCTCTACGCGATTGCCCGCCAAGTGCAAAAACATCACAGATTACTAGCCGTAATTGAAACCCTAGATAATGGTAAACCAATTCGCGAAACAAGAGACGCAGACGTGCCACTGGTCGCTCGCCACTTCTATCACCACGCTGGTTGGGCACAATTGTTTGACGAGACTTTTCCAGGGTTCGGTCCAGTAGGTGTTTGTGGTCAAGTAATTCCTTGGAATTTCCCCTTGCTGATGTTAGCATGGAAGATTGCACCCGCTTTAGCCGCCGGCAATACAGTAGTTCTAAAGCCGGCGGAATTCACATCAATTTCAGCACTCGTTTTTGCTGAAATCTGCAATTCAGTTGGACTACCACCAGGTGTCGTCAACATTGTAACAGGGGATGGAAAAACTGGTGCATTAATTACCGAACATAGTGATATTGACAAGGTTGCTTTTACCGGTTCCACAGAAGTTGGCAGAATTATTCGTAAAGCAACCGCTGGCAGTGGCAAGGGATTAACCTTAGAATTAGGTGGTAAAAGCCCATTCATCGTCTTTGAAGATGCAGATATTGATTCAGCCATCGAAGGATTAGTCAATGCAATATGGTTCAATCAAGGACAGGTTTGCTGTGCTGGTTCTCGCTTACTGGTCCAAGAATCAATTTCCGAAAGATTCCACGAAAAACTACGCTCAAGGATGGCTAAACTGCGTGTTGGAAACCCGATGAATAAGGCAATTGACATGGGTGCAATTGTTGATGAAAGTCAGCGAGAAACGATTGAAGATTTGTGCAAATTGGGTTGCGATGAAGGAGGAGATATGTGGCAACCCTCAACTGAACTCCCTGAACAGGGGTGTTTCTTCCCACCTACGCTTTTCACAAACGTTTCACCATCCTCAACTATTGTTCAAGAAGAAGTGTTCGGGCCAGTCCTAGTTTCACTCACCTTCCGCAATCATAAGGAGGCAATCTCATTAGCCAATAACACACGATATGGGCTTGCAGGTAGCGTTTGGAGCCAAGATATTGACACTGCTCTTGAGGTTGCAAGGTCTATCCGAGCCGGTGCTATTTGGGTAAATTGCACCAACCAATTTGATGCAAATGCAGGCTTTGGTGGCTATCGTGAATCTGGCTTTGGTAGAGAAGGTGGTCGCGAAGGAATGTATGCTTACATGCGACCACTATCAAACGAAACAAACACCGAAAAAATGGTTGACAGCGGAGAACAAAAATCCATCTCTAACCCTCCTACAAATGACGCGGAAACAGTTGACCGTACCGCTAAAATGTACATCGGTGGAAAACAAAAGCGACCAGATGGTGGTTACACAATGGATGTTACCGGTCCGTCAGGAACTGTCGGACAGGTTGGCAGAGGAAATCGCAAAGATATCCGCGATGCTGTTGAGGCTGCTAGCGGAGCAACGAAATGGGCTACAACCAATGCCCACACCCGCTCTCAAATCCTATACTACATCGCTGAAAATCTAGAACAGAGAAGTGCTGAATTTGCACGCCGAATAAGCGCTATGACTGGATTAAACACCGATGATGCAGAATCGGAAGTTGCAGATGCAGTTTCAGAATGGTTCCGCTGGGCCGCATGGGCTGACAAGTATGACGGGGCTGTACATGAGACAACAATGCACGGTTTGGTCTTGGCATTGAATGAACCATTGGGAGTGGTAGGGGTAATCTGCGGAGATGAAAGACCGCTTTGTGGATTCACAAGGTTAGTTGCCCCACTTATCGCCATGGGGAATTCTGTAATCGCTGTACCATCACAAAGCAATCCTTTAGCGGCCACTGACCTTTACCAAGTACTCGAAACCTCTGACTTACCTGATGGTGTGCTCAACATTGTAACCGGGATTCATTCAGAATTTGTGCCCGCGCTTTCTGCCCACGACGGTGTTGACTCAATGTGGGTTGGTGCGGGAGATGTTGACGAAGTACAAATCGCCAGCGTTAGCAACATGAAGAGAGTCTGGAAAGTAAACATGGATGCAAGCGGAGAAGAATTCTTGCGTCAGTCAACTCATGTGAAGAATATCTGGCTTCCACATGGCGTTTGATAAGGATTAAAGGCCATATTCCCTTTCAACTATCATGCAACCGAATACCGACCAGTGGGGTCAGCCAGTTCAGCCAGCCGCTCAGCAAGCCCCTCAGCCAGCCACTCAGCCAGCACCTGAACCGATGTTGATTGGAAGTCCACAACCCGCAATGACCGCCCCCGGAATGGCGGCCGGACGACCCGCTAAAATGATGAATCCGGTGGATGCCGTCGTGAGTTGTTTGAAGCACACGGTCACTTTTGACGGAAGAGCCTCTAGATCTGAATTTTGGTGGTTCTTATTGGCATTTCAAATAGCCAATATTGCTTTGACTTTTGTTGGTGTCACTTTAGCATTAATGACAGAGGTTACAGGATTTGTGTATCTAGGATATCTCATTTATCTTCTCTATCCAGCATACTTATCAGCAGGAGTTAGACGAATGCACGACCATGGTAAATCTGGGTGGTTTATTCTGATTCCAATTTACAACATTGTCCTGTTCGCAACAGAAGGAGAGTCAATGCCGAATACCTACGGCCCAGTACCAACTAATGTATTAGCGCCAAACTTGCTGTAAGTGACAATCACGATTTCCGTGACTCAAAATCACGCATGAATGACACAAGTGCCTCGACACTTTCAATTGGGCAGCCATTGTACATTGATGCACGTATTCCTCCAACCGAACGGTGGCCTTTCAATCCACCAAGTCCGGCATTTTCAGCCTCAGCCAAGAACACTGGTTCTAGTGACTCATCAGCCAAACGCCATGTCACATTCATCACTGAGCGTGAATCCCTTTCAGCGTGTGGAACCCAGAAATCTGAACGATCAAGTTCATTGTAAAGCAATTCGGATTTAGCTTGATTTCTGGCGATAGAAGCCTCTAACCCCCCATTTTCCTCAAGCCAGTTAAACACCCTATCGAGCACAAAAATACCGAATGTATTGGGAGTGTTGAACAAAGAACCTTTGGAAGCGTGTACCGAATAGTCGAGCATTGTGGGAATCCCATCTCCTACCTTGGAAAGTGCCCATGGAGAGAGAATCACAACCGTCACACCACTTGGACCGAGGTTTTTCTGCGCCCCAGCGTAGACCAAATCATGTGCTGAAATGTCAATTGGCACCCCGGCAATATCTGAACTTGCATCCAAAATTAGTGGTTTTCCTCCACTTTCAGGGATATGATGAAACTGAGTCCCATAGAGAGTATTGTTTGATGTGTAATGCACGAAAACAGCATCTTCTCTAATTTGGTATTCGCCATTTTTTGGAACTCTCTTGAATCCGCTATCATCAGGACTCCAGGCTGATTGAGCATCACCAACTCGCTGTGCTTCAGCTAATGCCTTTTTCGACCAACCCCCGGTGAGAAGATAGTCTGCCTTCTCACCTTCACCAAGAAGATTTAGGGCAGTCATGTAGAATTGTAGCGATGCGCCACCTTGCAGGAAAAGAACAGTGTAATCATCTGGCACCCCGAGAACTCGTCTCAGCCCAGCCATTGCTGAATCAACCACGTCTTGAAACACTTGAGAGCGATGTGAAATCTCAAGTAAACCAAATCCACTGCCATTCAGGTTTGGTAGTGCTGCGCGGCACTCCTCAACTACAGATAATGGCAGAACTGCGGGGCCGGCACCAAAGTTGTGAATACGCCCCTGCGTCATTAATCTAAGGCGGGCCGTGATGGTCTTTCATTTCATCGGCCAAATATCCTAACAATCGCTAGGAGATTTGCGACTCTTTGTCGGCAAAAGGCTACGCCCTATGTCTCGCAACTGAGTTCTAAGTTCTCTGAATTATTCAGCAGTGCCCATGAAAGCGCACTCAATGAGGCCCCATGGGAAGATAATGATTCTCAGAACAAATGCCACTGCATCAGAATGACCGCGGTTTCGAAGACGGCCAACCCATAGCCCTAAACTAGCCCAGCCTACTATTACTGAGAAAAGTGTTCCAACAATTGCAACACCAATCATTCCAGCAACCATACCCAATGCTACATTTATCACCGCTAGGACAATTGATCCTATCCACCAATCCTTTACCCCATAACTCATGCCTGCATCAAACAACATGTGTCCTTTTACATCTATATCCATATTTCATACCTCTCAGGTTCTAAACCTATTCTCAGACACTTACATCTTAGATATAAATGCATTCACGGATTTAAAAAAATGAACCTATTTTACAAACAAATACTATTGAGCCAAAACCCATACACTCAACTCAATTTAGACATCATTGAGTGATGGGTTCATGTTTGAGTGGCACCGACGCCAAGCCATGGTAAGGGTCGGGGTGGTGATGTTACAAGGCGCACGACATGCCCATATTGCCACTTTAGAATCCGCATCTGAGCAACTTGGGGTTGACCTCAAAACTATCGAATTGAGAACCCCTCTTGACCTTCAAACAACTGAGTTAGATGCGATTATATTCCCCGGAGGGGAATCGACAACCATGCGACTCACCGGAGCAAATGACCTGAACAATCTCCTTCCATCATTGTTTGAATGGTTGCGTCAAAATGAAAAAACTCCAGTTTTAGCAACTTGCGCAGGCGCTATTCTACTAGCCCAACCTAATGATAAAGGGACACCATTGGTTAATGCAACCGTAAACAGAAATGGCTACGGAAGTCAAGCAGATTCCTTCCAAGCAATGTTAGAAGTGCCAACACTTGGAGAACCCTATCCTGGCGTATTCATACGGGCGCCGCGATTTGATTCGATTGGCGAGGATGCACAAGCAATTGCTATTCACAAACAAGAAATTGTTGGGGTAAGGCAAGAAAATCGTTTGGCGGTTACCTTTCATCCAGAACTGTCAGGAGACCTGCGATTCCACACTTGGTTACTAAAACTCGCTCAAGGTGAAGATGTATGAAACTTGAAATTCACCAACCAAATATGCCTGAACCGGTTGAACCGCCGACTAGAGATGAAGCAGAAGGTTGTATTCAATGCCAAATTGGCAGTAAAATGGTATTATTCATCACTGGTGAATGCCACTGGCAATGTGATTACTGCCCGCTCTCTGAAAACCGCCGCGAAATCGACCACATGTATGCAAATGAGCGGCGTTGCGAAGTTGCTGATTGGGACGCCGTGATAGAAGAAGCAAGAGCAATGGATGCCACTGGGACAGGAATTACAGGTGGCGACCCCATGATGGTCAGAGAGCGAGTTGAAGAGGCTTGTAAAACGCTGAAAAGCGAACTCGGAGAGTCCCACCACATCCATCTTTACACGAGCATTCCATTCCCTCCTAAACATGCTGAAAGTTTAGCAAAGTCCGGCTTAGATGAAATCCGATTTCATCTTTTAGATTTGGAATTGGAGCGCTACATACCGACCATCGCGGCATGTGCAAAATCCAACATGAATGTTGGAATTGAGATTCCATGCGAGCCAGATAAAGAACAGAGACTCTACGAATTAATTGAGGAATTGCGCCACACATCAATTGAATTTATCAATTTAAATGAACTAGAAATTACAGTCGGCAATCATGACAATATGGAACTTCG
>JAERSV010000075.1 GCA_016845345.1 Methanobacteriota archaeon | reverse complement strand
ATCCCCCCACAACAAGGCGCACCACCACCACAACAGATGATTGGTGGCCAAGTCGCACAAGGCGGTGTCGCACAAACACCGTATGGTCAGCCAGTAGTCTATACTGGACAGCCATCACAAGCCGCCAAAGTAATTGGGATTCTTCTGATGGTTTATGGCGGTTTTTCTATTATTTCAGGGCTTTTGACTGCGGCGGGCATGTCTTACTTGAACTCCTACATGTCTGATTTGGGTGGTGAAGACCTTACTGAATATATGCCTCCAACTTGGATTTATGTTGTGCAAGGATTAGTTGGAAGTATTGCTGGAGCTGCCTACTTGTATTCTGGTTGGTTAATACAATCTTTCAAGAAAAAGGGATTCTGGATTGCTTGGGCTGCCCTTGGACTGACCTATCTCATGAGTATTGTTGTTGCCGCCGCCACACCGTATCCATCAGACGTGTATGGTGATGAAGCAGAAGTTGCTCGCATGATGGGTATTGGCTCATCCGCGGTTTGTGGATTGTTTGGAGCGGCTTTCTGTGGTGTTCTTTTAGCAATTCCACTTTTCATTTCGAATAATGGAATGGAATAGACTCAATGGAATAATCGTTTGATTAACACCGTAGCGTATGCACCGGGTGGTAATTCAAAATCAAAGGTGATTGCCCACCTCTTACCCTTTGAACGACTATTCATCTCATCACGAATTTCCTCGGTAGAACCTATTTCAGAATTTATCATGAGGGGACGTGGATGGTTGGAAAGATACTGATCAATCGCCGAAAGGTCAAGGTCAGAATGTGGCATTTCCATCGTTTCTGGCAGTTTTTCTAATGTTTCTTTGATATCTGCAATAAGGTGACGTTTGGGTGCGCCTCGTTTTCCGGATGGTGCTTCGGGGAATAAAAAAGGGCCACCTACGCCTATTTTCACCAAATATAACAAGTGATGTGGAAAGAGTGATTCGAACAGACCAGCCAAGTCAGAATTCCACTCTCGTGATTGCCATGCTGAAATCCAAATGCCTCGAATATCATAAGGCAAAGCCATGTAAACTCGCCGCCATAATTCTTCATCATCCACACCCTCTTCCAATGCTCTCGCTCGGGCTTTCAAAAGTTTAGAGAATGGTTTGTGTTCGGGTTTGATATGAGAAATATCTGGCCAATTGGCTGCAAACTTTTTCTTATCTCGACGCTTATCAGAACGGTCTGATTTGTTGCGTTCTGTGAGATGCAGTTTCATCGCCGCTTCGTATTCACCAGCAACTATGTGGGTTCCTGGAAGTCTGTTGCCAACAGCAGAACCGAAGCGTTGAGTGTCAAACCAATTAGGCCAGCCATGTATTCTTGCTTGCTCGAGTCGACGTGGTAAACCCTCGAGTTGTTGTTGATTGATATCACGAACTGTAATTTCGAATTGGTTAGCGCTGTGGCTGCCGCTACGCAATTTTTTATCACTGCCCCCAAGTAATGTGAGTCGCCAACCTTCACCTGTTAAGTCATCACTCAAATCGCCAACTTGTTGGCCTATTTCTGTTGGTAATCCTTCGCCCTTTCCCACAGGCAGTGAAACCATTTGTGAGGTCACTGCATGCCTATCTTTGAATCCTGAAATACCAAAAGACCGCCTTGAGAGATGAAAGTGTCTAGAGAGTCGTGCCAACAGTGCAATTGTGTCGTGATTACGCTTTTCTAAACGGTAGAGTCGGTGTTCGCAATCAGAGAAATCTGAGCCGACTACAGGCTCTGGCCCACCTAATTCTGTTACAATAAAATCTTCAGCAATTTGCCTTAGTTTTACCACTCATTCACCACCCTAAACTTCTATCGCAAGCAGACCGAGCAGCCTCAATGCTATGTTGATGACGGCTAAGAATTGATTGATGGCGCATTTCATCTGTTTATTCACCAAAGGCGAAGTGTTGTAAATAGGGGTTTCAGCGCCCAAATCATGAGCGAAGGAGAGAGCGGTGTTCAGCCAACAAAAGTTCCTGAAAGAACGGTTGATAATAAGCCAACAATTTACACTTATGCAACATGTCCGTTTTCATTGAAGGTTAAATCATTGCTAAAATTTAGAGGAATTGAGTTCTCAAATGTTGAAGTTGACCCTATGAAGAAAAACGAATTGAAATGGTCAGAATGGAGAAAAGTACCGATTTTTATCGATACTGATGGGACTCAAATCAACGATTCGAATGATATCTTACACTATATCGATGCTAAACATGGCAATGAATTCCCAAGAGAGGGTGAAGATTCACAACAAGATAAGTGGATGAACTTTTCAAATGACATTTTGGGCAAAAGCATTCTTCCTGTAATCTACAATTCATACGGTTCATCTCGACAAGCACTCAGATATGTTGCTGATGTAGAGAGTTTTACCACTTTTCAGAAGTGGAAGTCAATTTGGCTTGGTGGAATCATTATGCGCATGGTCGGGAAAAGCCGTGGGAAAATGTTTGATTTACCACCTGAAGAGAACTTAGAACATCAATTGACAGTTTTATCGGCCGGATTCAATGGTGATTTTTTCGGTGGTACAAAACCGAATGGGGCTGACTTTGCCAACTACGGCATCCTACGCTCAATGCAGGGATTGCGGGGCTGGGATATCGTTGAGTCACACTCTAAAGCAGGGCCATGGTTTGCTAGAATGCAAACGACTACAGGCATCTAACCCAATTCAAGGACTAATCATTATGCACTTTGGGAAGTGCAAAAGTCAAACCAAATGCAAGGGCGCCTAAGCAACAAGCACTGCCATACGGCCCTTGTGAAAGGAAAACAAAAACGGCTGCCATTCGCAACATCCCTCTGCCGCCATCTCGGTATCCAAGGACTGTCGCTACAATTCCAATAAGTGCGATGCCCGAAAACCCAACACCAATCATCACGTACAATCCAGCGGCTGAAGAATCGTACAACTCCAGCTCGTTGGCAGCCTCATATGGTACATAATTAATGAATGACCCGTCTTCACTCTCTTTTTCGAATGTTGCATCACTCGGGAAAGTAAGGCGAATAGTGGTGAATCCAATTGGTTCAAAGGTCATTTTCGGAGGGGGGTTGAGCAAAACCAAGTGTTGCACAAGTTGGGCAGTACCTCGCGAGGCATTGGCTATCATCAAAACCTGTACACCGGGGTCTAATCCCTCAATCCTATAATTTCCATTTTCATCAGTGGTGTTACCCTTCTCGATGATTGTACCATCCTCACGTTTAACAGTCACTTGGACTATGTGGTTTGGGGCGGGTGAACCATCCTCATAGACAACAGTGCCAAGTAAAATTGCACTACCTGGTTCTGCGCCCTTTGTATCCATATTGATGAAACGGCGGTGATTGATTAATCCAGAATCGCCGTCAATGTAATCTAAGCCGTTAATGAAACCAAGCATTGCTGTTACAAGCAACAATCCACTGAGCCAGAATACCATCGGATGTTGGCGACGCTCTGAAGGAAGCATGATACGCGCGCCAGAAGATGAGAATACTGAATCTTCAACATCAGGAAGACCTGTGAGAATTGGCTCAGAGGTTTCTTTCGCACTCTGATCTTCTAGTCCAACCGACTCTTCCTCTCCCTCCATAGTTTATCGGAAAGGGGGGTTACTTATCCAACTTTACAACCAAAGGTAACAAGTGGGAGGGGCTCTCTTGAGTTGTTATGAGTAACAATGTGGTAGTGACATGGAGCGGCTCAAAAGAGGATGCTCAAGCATTGGTACAAGCCATTACACCTGATGATTCGGAATCCTTTGTCATTGGTTTGGATATCATGGGTGATTCTGCCACTGTAACTATCGAAGTCAGTGAAGAATCCGTACGCACCTTGAGAACAACTATTGATGACATTTTAGCATGTCTTTCAGCGGCAGAATCTGCAATTAGTGAAGCATAAAGCAGATTCTGAGATTTTTTCTCAACAGATTACTCTATCGCACCCTTGAAACATGGTGGCGATTTCCACAAGGTGATGGAAACCGGCCCCAACCGTCAGGCTCTCCCTCATGACCGCAGCGCGGAGATATGGGTTGACCACAAAGCGACGGAAAAACTGACTGCTAGTATCAGAAGGTGGGTAACCACCTTGATGCATGATGAAGGCATCACAAATCCACTTGCCCGTGATGAAGAAACTGTGAAGGCAAAGGTGTGGACTAAGCAGGAGGGAACTTTAGCCGGTCTTAACGCCGCTGACCACCTTCTAAGAGAATGGATGCCAGGTGCTACATGGCATTGGGCAGTTGGGGATGGTGCAAAAGTAAATGCTGGAAAAGTTATTCTAGATATTGAAGGTGGACGAGAACAGGTTTTGGCGGCAGAAAGAATCATTCTCAATATTATCGGCAGACTCTCAGGAATCGCTACTAATGCCTCACATTGGAAGGAAAAGGCCGCCCCTGTTGGCGTGGCTTCAACGAGGAAATCCCACTGGGGTTTGTTAGACAAATGGGCAGTTCATCTCGGGGGGGGGTTGACACACCGCCTCACAAGGAAAGATGCGAGAATGATCAAAGAAAATGACCTCGCAACGATGATTCGTAAAGATGAAAAACGACCTCGCGGGATTGCTAGGGTTGTCAGTGAATTGGATTTAGAAACATTGGGTGCATTCATCGTTTTAGAAGTGCGAACTATTGATGAAGCGATTGCAGCCGCTGAAACATGGGCTCAACGAATGGAGAGTGAAGGTGGAAAAGCCCGACTTACTGTGATGCTTGATAATATGGAACCTGAAAAAGCGAAAGAGGTAATTCTTGACTTGGAAACCCGCCAATTCCGTGAACTGGTAATCATTGAAGCAAGTGGTGGAATCTCATTTGAGGACCTACCATTGTGGAGCGATTTGGGTGTGGATGTAATCTCTTCAAGTGGATTGCACTGTGGAACAAATGCCCTCGATGTATCAATGCTGTTTGATGGGGCATAGGTGATATCAATGGGTGAGGTACCCCTAAGTCACCCGCGTTACAACTCTCTGATGGGACGTAAATTGTTGACCGAAGCGGCGGCAGATGGCATGTTGGCAGATTCCGCTTTGATTGCTCATGGCCGAGGAGAGGCGTATGACTACCTACTCGGTGAAGCAACATGTGAAAGTGCTCGGACGGCGATAACACAATCTGCAATTCTGATGAAACAAGCAAAAAGATGTGTGATTTCAGTAAATGGGAATGCAGTGGCACTTGCTGCTGCTGACTTAATTCGTTGCGCGGCGGTATTACAATGCCCGATTGAAATCAACATTTACTATCGTACACCAGAGCGAATGACCGCTCTTAATTCTCGACTTAAAAAAGTGAGAATTGAGGTTAGCAACGAAGAGGCACCAACTGGTTGGAAAGGAAATTGGCAAACTGCGGTTTCTGATGTGGTAATCCTTGGGATGAATCCGGATTCACGGATTCCAAATCTTGAGGGGCCACGTGCAAATTGCTGTGCTGATGGAATCTTAAATGCAGATGTGATCTTTGTGCCATTAGAAGATGGAGATAGGTGTGAAGCACTTATGGAAATGGGGAAAAAAATGATTGTTGTGGATTTGAATCCACTCTCTCGCACCGCTCGGCGTGCAACTGTTACAATAGTTGACGAACTGATGAGAATGGCGCCAATTCTCCTTTTCGACTTGGTAAATGAAGTATCTAATGAAACGCCTAAATGGGACAACAGAGCCAATTTAGATAATTCACTTGCTGTAATGTTGAGACGCCTTGACGAATGATATTGTTTGAAAAGCATCCGTCGTAACCTTTTTGCAGGGGTATGTCCAAGCACAATTGACTTGAAATGGTTGAGAGAAAGAGCAATTCTGAGGGGACGGATGATTTTTTTTCCTCACAGATGAACTTTGATCTTGAAGAGAAGAAAAAGGCGAAGAGACGAAAACGGCGGAGTAGAGGGGGCGAAAGACGCTCAAAACCAATCCGTTTAAGGGATGATGATTTTCAAAAACCATCACCAAAGAAAACCAAACTTAACCATAAGAGAATTCCTCGACAGAACAACCAAATCACCAATTGCCCGGGGTGTGGTTCTGATGTTGAAGAAGGTGATTTCGTTGATGTTATCATATCTTTTGTCACTGGTGCCTTTGACTACCTTGAAGGGAATCCTGTAAGAACACAAACTGTACACAGTCTGAGGCAACAAGCAAAAGCGTTAGACATGCCTGAACCGCAACAAGACTGGTTGTTGGAAATTTGTGCTAGAATTGAAGCGCAAATTCGTAGATCCACAGATGCTCAGCGAGATGAAATTCGGCGCGGTTTAGAACAAGATTTGCGACGTGAGCTTGTTGGGGAATTTTATGAGCATATTCGACAAGAAGTTGAGCAGACCATACGCAAGGAGGTTGAAGTTGAAATGTGGGAACAATTCGAGCAAATTAACCGTGACAGGAATACTCAAACAGAGTGAGCCTGTTGTGATTCTAATAATTTAGAAAGGCGTTCTACGATAGAACTACCAACATCAGAAGTTGATGCTGTGCCCCCTAAATCATAAGTCAATGTTGAACCGTCTTGCAAGTGTTCTGAAACAGCCCTTTCAATTAATTCGGAAACTTGCATTGCTTCTTCGTCATTATGTCTCATTCCAAGCCATTCAATCATCATTTGAACTGAATTAATTGTCGCAATCGGATTGACCTTTCCCTTTCCAGCATATTTTGGAGAGGAGCCGTGTACCGGCTCAAATAGACCATGCTCATCGCCGATGTTGGCGCTTGCCGCCATTCCCATTCCACCTTGGAGAACACTTCCTAAATCTGTTACGATATCCCCAAACATGTTGCTAGTGACTACAACATCAAACCATTCCGGATTTCGTACCATCCACATAGTGAACGCATCGATGTAAGCGGCATCTTTTCCGATTTCAGAATATTCTTCACCAACTTCATTGAATACACGTCTGAAAAGTTGGCAACCTCGAGTAACATTACTCTTGTCAACACAAGTTACACTTGACTCCCCTGTGCTAGGTGAGCCATTTCTTCTCCTCGCATATTCAAAGCCAAGGCGGATTAGTTTTTTTGAACCATTTACTGAGATTGGGCGCGCGTCCCAAGCTACTTCTCCTTCAATGCCGCCAAACTCCATTTCTTCAACTTCTTCTGGTTCTATTCCCTGTGCGCGAAGGGAAGAACGACGCAACAGACTATGATAGAGCCCTTCTGTGTTTTCACGCAGGACTAACAAATCAACATTTGTTGGTGACCATACTTGAGTAAAGTTATCGTGAATTTTGTGTTTTACGCCTTCATATAATTTGATTGGACGCACATTGGCATACAAGTTCAAACCGCTTCGTAATCCAAGTATTACTTGACCACCAGCAAGGTCGCCGTTTGGAAGATTGGCCCCCGGCCAACCAATAGCGCCGAGTAGGATTGCGTCTGAATTATCACGGCAGTGTTCGAACGAACCCGCTGGCCATTCTTCGCCGGTCTCAAGCCAATACTGCCCTCCACACGGGATTATTGTTCTATCAAATACTAATTCAGTGTGATTTTCAATGCAATTTAGCAATTTTTCCGCTTCTTTGATGACCTCAGGACCAGTCCCGTCGCCGGGCAGAATGGTGAGGCGGTAAGTCGTCATCGTGGAACCGACCGGCTCAACCTACATGAACACAACCATTACCACTTTTAACCCATCAACAAGGGCATACTTCATCAACCGTCACAATAGGCAACCTTGTCGTGACAACCCGAGGCCCGTCAGAACCCGATGAGAGCACCAAGATTGACGCAGGTACACTTCCAGTGGAACTTCGTGAACTGTGGGAAGTGATGTTGAGATTAGATCCACATTGGAATATTGAGAAATGGTTGGCAAAACGAGCCACTGAGGAATTAAAATTAGTTGAGTCAAATCTTGCCAAGGAAAAAATGCGGCTTGAACAGCGATTGAGTAGAGTGAGTGCATTGGCTGAGCGGATGAGGAAGAGAGGCATTCAAATTGATGAAATAAAGTGGAATGACCCGCATCAGCGAAACCTCTTTGATATCTTTCCTCATGAATCAGAAACCGAAAGTGAGGAAATAAAACAAGAGAGTGCTGAACCAGTTGATGAAGAACACCCAGCAGCAATTCTTCTAGATTACTTGCCTGGTGAAACTGGTGATGACCCATTACTTGCAATTGTGGCTCAACATATCCTATTGGAAATGGATGAATTGTTTGCTGAAGGAAATTTACCTGTTAGCCTCGATGAATTAGGGGATTCTCTAGAATCCCAAGGCGTAAACCCTGATGAGGTGATTGAAGCACTTGAGTGGTTGCTACAACAAGGCGAAATATCCGAAGTTGATGAAGATAAATTCACCATTAACTGATGTTTTCAACCAATCCAACACCGGAAACTGTAAATTACTACGCGTACCGAGAATTAGTATCGGGATGCCTCGCTTAAGAGCAATGTTTGGTGGAGCGCTTTTGGGTGTGTGGTTATTCAACAGTTTTGGAATTGCTGCTGAGTTTTCTGTTGCAGGTGGAATAATTGCGACAATATTGTACGATGCTCCACATAATTCTCAAGAGCGAAAGCGACTATCCAAAATTGCATCCGAGCAAGCACTTCGAATAAGTTATGGGGAACAGCAATTATTGGCTTTTGTAAATCAATGTGACCAATTACAAATCATGGTTCACAGCCGGGATGAGCAACTTCGGACTGCTCTAACGGAATTAGAGAGAAGGGATTCGGTTGGGGCCCCCGAAGCGAGGAAATTGATTGAAAGCCAACGTAAAGCGTTGAAAGTTCAGAAAAAATCAATGGCAGAGGCGCAACAACTTATTCGCTCTCAACAAAGGATGCTTAACAAACTGGAAAATCAAACCAATGCCGGTCACGAACGCTGGGAAGAAACACTTGCTACTCTAGAAAGAATGCTCTCAAACCAAGCCAATCACAATAGTTCAACTGAACAACAATTACTGGACCAAGTTACTCATGGAAATAGAGAATTACAAAAAACGCTGACTGATTTAGTTCAGCAGTTAGCAATGGAACCTAGGACTTCAAATGTCAATGTTCAAGATTCAGTAGTTATGAAAAGCGGACCAGATATCAGCCAGCAAGAATCGCCAAGCAAATCAAACATCCCGACAATACAGGCTATACCTATTGGCAAACCTCAGCGCACTACCGAGGTAGAGTGGATGAAGTCTTTACCCAAGGATTTGACTTGAGGTGAAGGGATGGCAAAAGACTTGCGAAAGGAATTCCGTAACAATGTGCTACGCGCAAAATTTAGTGCCAATTTTTTCCAATTCATTGCCATCAGTCTACTATCTTTGATTTTTTGGCCTCATCAACCACTTCAACAACAGTACGTATTCGAAATTTTTGTAATATGTTTATTCCTATTATTCACAATTAATGCAAACCGTCAAACCAACAACATAATGAAAAATATTGATGAGTTAATTCTGGCCCGTGGCATAGTAACAGATTTTGATGGGTTAACAGAAAATGAATCAATTAATCTGAATGGATTTTTCTTCAAACTGACTAATGCTAGTGCCTCTCTGAAGGCATTATTTGCTACTACTGAAGATGGAGAATTGGCAAAAGAGGTTAATTGGAAAGGCGGGGAGGTTTACAAAACAAGAGGGAAAGATACTCGTGGCCCTGCAGAAGGGA
>JAERSV010000074.1 GCA_016845345.1 Methanobacteriota archaeon | reverse complement strand
CTGTGAAACTGCTACTGAAATTACTGAATGACGGGCACGAAGACGTAGATTGAAGATTCCAAGTGTGGGGGCGGGGGGGTTTTTACACCCCCCCTGGTTCTTCTTGGTGTGCATCCCATTGCTCACTTTCTCTCACCCTTTTTACTCAGTGTGGTCCTCATGAGAACCTCGAAGATCAATTTCCTTTAGAACATCCAAGCCATCTGCGACTCTAGTTCGCATTTTTCCTGTTTCTTGTTCAAGAAGTAGTCCAATTCCAAGTGCCATTGCTGAACTCGCGTCAACTTCAAGCATTTGCTCTATTATTTTCAATTGTTGTGACACGCCTTCACTAATTCTGATGGTTTGCCTGCGGCCAACATTGCCAGCAGCCGTCTCATCTAACAACTTGTGAAGTCCACGGCGCAATACGTCACTTCGATTACGCATCCCATCGAATCCAACCCGGCGCTCAATTTCGAGGATTTCCTCCTCGGTGAGGCGCACTGAAATCATCTGACTTGGGTTGCTCATCTGTTCCTCTCCGACCTATCCACGGGGGGTAGAGTATATTATCCTGTCTTACGAAGTTAATACAATGTCTTACAGTTTTAGTTGAAGTGTAATGCAAAGTAGTACAACGTTTTGGTTATTAAAAAGACAAAAAAGTGAGAAAATCTGACTTTTTGTAATACACACAAACCGGGCCATCATTTCAAACCCACAAATTCGGTCATTTCTCTAATTCGGCTCGTAATCGTTTTACTGCTTTGGCTAAGATCATATGTTTTGTCTTAGCCTCGGTTTCTAATTCTCTAATTAACTCAAGTGGTGAGACCTTTAATTCCCACAAATGTCGTGGTCTGCCTTTTCCTTGAACAGCACCTTGGGTTGACATCACCCAACCTCGAAAGCGACATTGTTTCAGGCCACTTGAAACCTGGCTGATAGATAGGCCTGAGTCTTCTGATAGTTGTTTGATTGTAAGATTATCATTTTCTGATAATGATGCAACAACTTTGGCTACGCTTTGTGGATGACCGGCGGCAAAAAGAACTTCGGGGGGGATGTTTCCCTTCATTCACTACCTCTCCCCATATATGCGGAAAAGGGGGTGCCAATATATGATTTCAGATGAAATGCTAATTTTAACCACCTTTGGTAAATGAAAGTGGGTTAAGGTCACCGTCAAATAGCGGTGGCGATTGGCGCCTACCATGGCGCACACTGCGAGTCGTGGTTTGATGGTGTATCTCAGAACCTTGAGGGTAGCGATGGAAGATAATATTGTCACGGATGATGAAATGGCTATTCTCAATATTTTAACCAGATCATTGGGTTTAGAAGATGATACAGCGAAGTATGCCCGCTCTATCCTCAATAAAGTCGAGAAATCCCCTATTACAAGTTCTCAAGAAGATGAATGGTCCCACCGTCACATAGGTGATGCAACTTGTTACCAATCTGCTTTGATAGCTGCTCTTGATGACGATGTGATTAGTGATGATGAAATGGCAATGCTTGACTGTTTGCGACGAGCAATGGGACTCCAACCAAATGAACACGCGTTGGTAGAAGAATCAGTTAGAGAAATGATAGAAAATCAAGGTGATGAGCGGTTGATGGCACGACTTGAATCTTACCTGACATCCTTTCCAGGTGCTTGAGGGCCTAGAGAACATTAGCGAAAGGTTCTATTCTCCACACCCCGCGTGCGCGTGAGGGATAACCATGCGTGACGGACGACCTGCTCGGCGAAAGATGTTTTTTAAATCAGTGATTTTAGCCGCAATATTCATATTTTCGGTGCTATCAACTATGATTCCAAATGTGGAATTAACCGATGAAAGTACAATGAATTTCACTTCGCCGCAGGAGACCTTGCTTTGGGGTACTTCAATCTCAGGAAGTTCAAGTACTGATTCTGTAGAATCAATAGAAATCGATGGGTTTGGTAACACATACGTCTGTGGATACTTTTACAACAATGCTAGATTCGGGAATATAAATCTCAATGGTATGGGTTCAACTGATGGTTTCGTTGGTAAAATCTCACCTTCTGGCCAATGGTTGTGGGTTGAAAGGATGGGTGGAAGCAGTTCAGACTATTGTTACGATATCGATGTAGATGATGGCGGAAATATCTCAATTACAGGCTCATTTTACAACCAAGGTACATTTGGAACTAATACCTTATCAAGCCAAGGTAACTACGATATTTTCGTTGCAAAATTAGACACCAATGGTACTTGGCTATGGTCACTTAAAGGAGGTGGTAGTAGTTCTGACTACGGCCACGGAGTTGCTCTTGATAACAATGGAAATGTTTACGCTACAGGCTATTTCTATACCTCTGGGACAATTTACTTTGGCTCAACAACAATTCCAGGATACACATATGATGATGCATATATCGCCAAGATTGACTCTAATGGTAATGTTGATTGGGCACACAGAATGTATGGAAGTTATTACCAGAGAGGTCGAGGAATTGATGTCAATGATAATGGTGAAATTGCCGTAGTCGGAGAGTTCAGTTATTGGATGACTCCTGAAGGAACTGGTGGCAGTTGTGGTCAGTTGTCACCGAGTTATCAATCCTCGAGTTATTATCGTGTATTCGTCGCTAAATATACCTCAAGCGGAAACTGTGTTTGGGCAAATTGGGCTGGATATGAAAGTTCGTACCAATCTTATGGAGAAGATGTGGTCATAGATAACTCAGGTGAAATTTCACTGACAGGGAGATTTAACTACAGAATGCAATTTAGTGGAACATGGATTTACGCATATCAACAGAGTTCTAACTGGGATTGTTTCGTGGCTCAATATAGTACTTCAGGAACTGCATTATGGGCTCAAAATGTTGGGGGGAGTAGTACAGATTATTGCTGGGCTATCGATTTAGATGAATCATCTGGCAATCTCACAATTGTCGGCGATTATCATTCCTCCACTGCGTGGTTTGGTAATACATACATTACGAGCGTTGGTTCTCCAGACGCGTTTTATGCCACTCTTGTGAATCAAGGAGGTTCTTGGACTTGGGACACAATCCACCACTTTGGTGGAAGCAGTTCTGATTATGGTCGGGCCGTCGCGGTGCGTAACGGCACAATTGCTTATGGTGGATATTTCCATAGTAACGCATACGATGACGCTAGTACAATTACAATGAGCAGTATTGGAGGTGCTGATGGTTGGGTTGTGGTTTATGGCACTGACACCGATGGAGATGGTGTTGGTGATGGAACCGATGTTTTCCCTCTTGATAGTAGCCAATGGTCTGACCGCGATGGCGACGGATTTGGAGATAATTTAACTGGATTCCAGGGTGACGACTGTCCAGATATCTTCGGAAATTCAACCGGTGCAGGATATTTTGGTTGTATTGATAATGATGGCGATGGTTGGCCCGATACCATAGACCATTTACCCTCAGACCCAACCCAATGGGAGGATACTGATGGCGATGGATTTGGAAATAATCCGAATGGCACAACTCCTGATGGCTGCCCTATGATGTGGGGGAATTCATGGCGAGACCAGTTTGGTTGTTTGGATTTGGATGGTGATGGACAATCTGTGTTAAATGATAGATTCCCAAGTCAGCCAACTCAATGGAATGATTCAGACGGCGACAGCATGGGTGATAATTGGGCTGACGGTTCATGGAATTCAACCCGAAAAGAACATTGGCCAGGGATGTGGGTAGCAGGAGCATATTCACCCGACCCGTCACCATTAGATTGGGATAACGACGCTTTTGAAGATGAAGGCATAGATTTGAGTATTCCACCATATGATGATTGCGAATATGAGGTTGGTGATTCTTGGCAGAACCTAATTGGTTGCCCGGATTCAGATGGTGATGGTTGGGCAGATATTGAAGATGCAGTGCCTAATAACCCCAGCCAGAATGGTGATTCTGATGGCGACGGCTTTGGTGACAACTCAAACGGAACAGAAGTAGATGCTTGTCCAAATAGAGCCGGAAACAGCACAATAGATAGATTCGGCTGTCCTGATAATGATGGAGATGGTCTTTCCAACGACAATGATGATTGCCCAACTGTAGCAGGATTACCGTCGAATGGTTGTCCAGACCGCGATGGAGATGGATATGTCGATGAGGCTGAAGAAAGCAATGAGCCTGTTGACGATTGTCCAGATACCTTTGGAACTTCTTTTGAGGACCGGTACGGTTGTGTTGATTCGGATGGGGATGGCTATTCGGATGGGGGCGACCCATTCCCTAATGATGAAACTCAATGGGAAGATAGTGACGAGGATGGTTATGGGGATAATCCCGCGGGCCTGAACCCTGACGATTGTCCAGCGCGCTGGGGTAACTCTTCACTAGGTGGTTTGCTTGGTTGTGAAGACTGGGATGGCGACGGTTACTCTGACAGTGTAGACCCTTTCCCTCAAAATGGCTCAATGTGGTCTGACTTGGATGGCGATGGATACGCTGACCAACCCAATACAAACATGTCTGATGATTGTCCGAACAAAGTAGGTAACTCCTCGGTATTCATGTTTGGTTGTCCTGATATGGATGGGGATGGAATCCCAGATTCCTGGGATTGGGATATTGATGGCGATGGTTACTCAAATTCCGATGAGGTTCGTTCTGACCCAGTAAGTAACCCACTTGACCCAAACAGTGTACCAGTTGATGCTGACAATGATGGAAGGGCAGATGATGTAGCAGAGTCAGAACTTGCTCAAAGTGCGTTGTTACAAGATAGCGTTGGTAAGGTGATAACAGGAGCAGTTCTACTATTGGTTATATTTTCAATAGGAATGATTGGTATTTCGATGACCTCAACTTCTCGGTCACGTAAGTTGTTTGAAAAGATGGAAGGAGAATTACGAACTTCCGAAGGTTTCCAAGGTCTTGCAGACTTAGAGGATGAACTTGATGAGGCTCTACGCGCAGGTTCAATTGCCGGCTCACAGGGCATGTTGTTACGACACAATATAGATGAGAGGCGGGCTGAACTTGAGGAAGAACTGCGAATCTCACAACAAGCTGAATGGTGGGCCCAGATGGGGCAACAACAACAGCAGCAAGGCGGTTGGTATCCAACAGAAGGACAAGCCCAGTGGTATGCTGGTCAATATGACCAACAAGCCTACGACCAGCAACAAGGACACGGACAACAATGAGTAGGCCTCATGGAAAGCGTTCCCTCAAGTTGAAAGAGGGGTTGCAATCAGGGGATATAGTGAGGGAGACACATGGCTGGCAAAGTGATTAACGATTCCATCCATGGAATGTTCCGCATAAAAGGGGTGCGTGAGGAACTCTTAGCGACCCCAGAATTCAACAAACTTAGTCATATTAAGCAACTTGGTTTGGCTCATTTGGTATTTCCCGGCGCCCATCACACGAGGTTTGAGCATTCTTTAGGGGTGTCTCACATTGGTGGATTAATGGCAGATTCAGTTGGGTTAGATGACCATGAAAAATCCATAGTAGAAGTTGCGGGGATGCTTCACGATGTAGGGCATGGACCTTACTCGCACACACTTGAGCACATTTTACACGAGAGGGGTGGGGCTGACCATATGCATATCACAGAAGGAATAATCACGGGTGATTACGATATTTTGAGAGATGATGAAAACTCACTTTTTGATAACCGTGAAAAAGTTCCTGATATTCTTGAAAAGTATGGAATTGACCCTGGGCAGGTTGCAGGCTTAATCCATGGAGCAGATGCTGCGGGGACTGAGCGAAATCTGTTCAATTGGTCTGAGGGTGGCAATAATTTTGAAACACAAGACAACACATTGGCACACTTAATTCATGGGCCAGTAGATTGTGACCAACTTGACTATCTGCTACGTGATGCCCATTTCACTGGAGTCAGGCATGGGGTAGTTGACCATCTTAGATTAGTAGAGTGCCTAGAAAGACATAGTGGTGATGTTGCTGTTACTGAGGGTGGTGTTCCAGCACTTGAAGGCATGTTGATGGCACGAGGATTGATGTATTCAGCAGTTTATTTCCACAAGGTTACGCGGGTAACTGAAATGATGCTTTCAAGAGCGGTTGAGCGTAGCGAGGACAATCTTCCAGATGCTGTAGATATGCAACGCATGGTTGATGCTGAAATATGGCAAGCGTTATCCGAAGCAGGCGGAATCGCCAAAGATATGCTGAGGAGACTAAAATATCGACAATTGTTGAAAGTGTGTGTAACTAGAAGAGCCGAAGAGTTCAGTGATGCACAAATCAAGAGATTAATAGAATTAGCAGAGAATAGTGCAATTCGACGAGAAATTGAGGATGAAATCTGCCGCCGAGCAAAGGTACCGGAGGGGTATGTTGCGATTGATGTGCCAAGTGTGAAATTATTGCTTTCAGAACCAAGGATGTCACAAGTAGATGTGAGAATAATCGGTAGAGATGGGAAGACGAGGTGGTTCCAAGAACACACACCAATTGCAGATGCACTTCGAAAAAGACAAGTGTCACAGGCCGCGATGTTCATTATGACATTACCAAATGCAACAGAAGCAGTTGCAGAGATCGCTGAGCGAATCATTTTTCAATAATCTAACAACCTCGGGCATGTATGGCTGAAGGGGCTGAGGTGGATGCATCCACATTTGAAATCCTGACTTCACCAGCGGCGATGGTGGCTACTATCACAGGCGGAGCATTGGGAATCTCAGCGATTTTACAGCCCAATCGGGTTACTGGATTGAGTCTTTGTCCAGTCTTTCATCTAACTGGAATTCAATGTCCTTTTTGTGGTATGACTCGTTCATTTGTCTCGATTACTCATGCACGTTTTTCCGAAGCATTGGATTACAATCCCGGCTCTCTCTTAATTTATGCTGCATTTATCTGGATGTTTTTTGCATCAATTAGAGATTTAAGGTTGAAACAGTATAATTCAATTCCCTCAGTCCCAAGATGGCTTTATTTAGCCTGGTTATGTGCTACAATCCCGATTTTTGCTTGGCTCTTTTGGAGCCGCTGGTTAAGCAATCTATTGTAAATTAATTATTTTCCAACTGTCATTCCATTGACATCTTTGTAAGAACCTGTCACGAGCATAATAAGGTCAACTAGCCACCAAATTCCACAACCACCCAATGTCAACAACTTGAGAATCCCAAGTCCGATACTTCCTGTGTAAAATCGGTCAATCCCACATATACCCAAAAATCCTACTAGACTGAGGAGCAGAGTAGTAGTCCAATCTTTGTCAGAATTCATTCCTTGCTGCATTGCGGGGGCAACCCCTACTCCAACGGTTCCCAAGTTTACTGCCATCGGTGCCGCTGCTTGAGCGGCCATTGCTGGAGCGCCCATCGCTGGCGCACCCATTGCTGGAGCACCCATTGCTGGTGCTGGTGCGGGGGCTGGAGCAGGCGCGGGCGCTGGAGCAGGAGCAGGTGCTGGAGCTGCCGCAGTAGGGGCGAAACCCGGGTAGTATTGCTGTGTATATTGTAAGGCACTATCTGGTGTGTGCCCCTGTGTAATTAGTCCATCATAGTATGTCTGCGCTTCGCTCATTTATCATTCCCGAATTCGCCAACTTCTAATCACATTTGAAACCATCTCAATTAATTCATTGTGAATGGAATCATTTTTTCCCAGTTTTTGATTGTTCAACCATGAGCGATGATTTACCATATGTCCCAATTCGCTTAAATTTCAAAACATTGCATAGGCAATAGTGAAAAGGGGGACTCAAGTCGCCCGCCAAGAACAGAAGATGACTCTGTTCTAGTTCCTAGGTGGAAAAAATGCACCAACATTTGAAAGATGTTTATGATAAGGTATTGCAAAGAGACCCAGACCAACCTGAGTTCCATCAGGCTGTGCTGGAAGTTTTGGATAGTTTGAGCCCAGTAGTGGAAGCACGACCTGAGTTAGTTGAGGCAAATATTTTCCAGCGCGTTTGTGAGCCAGAACGGTTAGTCCAGTTCCGTGTTCCATGGGCTGATGATGAAGGAAATATACAGGTTAACCGGGGATTCCGAATTCAATTCAACGGTGCGATTGGGCCCTACAAGGGTGGCCTAAGATTTCATCCTACAGTGAATCTATCAATTCTCAAGTTCTTGGCCTTCGAGCAAATATTCAAGAATAGTTTGACAGGTCTGCCAATGGGTGGAGGAAAAGGTGGTTCTGACTTCAATCCTAAGGGGAAGTCTGACAATGAAGTGATGAGTTTCTGTCAATCATTCATGACTGAGTTGGCACGTCACATCGGTGCGGATACTGATGTACCTGCGGGTGATATCGGAGTTGGAGGTCGAGAAATCGGATTCCTATTCGGAATGTACAAGAAACTGCGCAATGAGTTCACAGGAGTTTTGACAGGAAAGGGATTATCTTACGGTGGTTCATTAATCCGTCCTGAAGCGACAGGTTACGGTCTGGTTTATTTCACTCGTGAAATGTTAGCAGTAACAGGGGAATCCTTTGAAGGCAAATCCGTGGCAATTTCAGGTTCTGGAAATGTTGCGCAATACGCTTGTGAAAAGGTTACACAACTTGGTGGAAAAGTCGTCACCCTTTCGGATAGTAGTGGATTCATCCATGATCCTGATGGAATTGATGCTGATGAACTTGCTTGGATTATGGATCTCAAGAATGTTCAGAGAGGCAGAATCAAGGATTATGCTGCTCACCGTGGATACGATTACACTCCGCGCGATAAATCATTAGATTACAATCCTATTTGGCAAATACCTGTTGACATCGCACTTCCATGCGCTACTCAAAATGAGTTGAATGGTAAAGATGCACAGCATTTAGTTGATAATGGGGTCAGGTTTGTTGGTGAGGGTGCAAATATGCCTTGTACTCCTGAGGCAGTAGAAGTGTTTCACTCAAACAATGTGAAGTTCGCTCCTGGCAAAGCTTCCAATGCTGGAGGTGTGGCAACATCTGGGCTTGAGATGAGCCAGAACAGCCAGAGAGTTCCTTGGGTTCGTGAAGAGGTTGATGCACGACTTGATGCAATTATGGTAGGGATTCATCAAAAGGCGTATGACACTGCTAAGAAATATGGCCAAGAAGACAACTATGTGTTCGGGGCTAATATTGCTGGGTTCGAGAAGGTCGCTGATGCAATGCTTGCTCAGGGTACTTGGGGATGAAGCATAGGGTAGGCAATGAAAGGGCCCATGCAAAGCCCATGAAATCGGGTTTGCCGATACAGAGGGTCTTCGGACACACCCTTCGTGTGCATCCGAAGTCAATTCGTATGTGCTCTGTTTGTGAAAAAGTCAACTTATAGATAGGTCGTAGCAAAATGCTTCGATAATGTCGTTAAAGAAAAACAGACAAAATGGAAAAAGAGCCATCGCCTACATTCGAGTTTCATCACAGAGACAAGCCGATGAAGGCGTGAGCATAGACGCACAGAAAACAGGTGTCAAGGAGTATGCCAAGTTCAAACGAATGCTATTGGATGAACATGACATCCTCATCGAAGAAGGGGTGAGTGGTGGCATTCCGTTATGGGCCAGACCAGTGGGTAGAAAACTGCGAAGAATGCTGGTGACAGGCAAGTATGTCCACATCATCATCTTCAAACTCGACCGAATGTTCAGACTGACTCACGACACCCTCGAAACAGTCGATGAATTGGCCGACGCTGGCCTCGCACTCCACATCGTGGATCTCCAGGGCGAACCCGTAGATACGAGTTCAGCCATGGGGCGATTCTTTCTGACCATCATGGCGGCTTTGGCGGAGATGGAACGAGGGCTCATCTCGGAACGAACACAGATGGGAATGGACCAACTCAAGAAGGCACACAAGAAGTTCACACAATCCATCTTCGGATGGGATGTCGATGCGAGTGGTGCGCTCAAGCCAAATTGGATTGAACAAGATGTCATTGACTACATGTGGTGGCAGGTCGAAATCAACGGAATGTCACTGACCCAAGTCGCTCGGTCTCTCAACAAGAGAAATATCAAGGGGAAGAGAGGTGGAAAATGGCAAGGCAGCAGTGTCGGCAGAACCTACACGAACAACTTCCACAGAACGAGATTGCAGTTTCCTCATCCGAAGGAATGGGGAAGTCGGCCTTGGCATAGAAGATGATTTTCATTATTCCCATTAAACTCACTTTCTTTCTTTGTCGGGATAAAGGCTATACCCCCCCCCCCCTCGCACTCGCATGGCGACCTATACACAAAGCAGATTCTGGGCATTTTTCACACTACATTGGTGGCCCGCAATCATCTTCCCAAGCAAGATGTCAGCATCGGCAAATACTGTTGAGTATTTCAAACGCCGAGGAGTCCTCCTCTTTTGGTTGGTTGATGAAGAGAGAATGTCAGGAAAACAGATTTCTTCTGTTCGAGTTAAGAAAGGAATCTTTTGGGATACAGTTTCTGTTGATACCACTGGAGGATCCAATGTCATAGAACTCAAAGGCATGAAAAAGAGTAGGTCCAACAAACTCAGAGATGAGATTCAACATATCATCATGAATCATTGATTCTCATGCAACCTCAATCACCGGCGCAACTGATGCAAGATAGTGTCATTGGTGGCAATCACCATACGGGTAATGTTGTTCACAATCACTACCATTTAGCCCAGGGACAGCAACCCCATGAAGTCCAGACCCAACCGGAAGGTTGTGGTTCATCCGGTCAAATAGAAAAGAGGGAATTGACTGAAGCATATCTCTTGTGGTTCTTCTTGGGTCTACTTGGAGGGCACCGATTTTATGTTGGAGATATTGGCCTCGGAGTCGTATATCTGTTTACACTCGGGATATTTGGAATTGGGTGGATGGCCGATGCGTTTTTACTACCGAATCTTGTTCAATCGGCCAACAAGAAACTCGCCCTTAAACATTGAAAATACAATGGGGTACCCTTTGTAATGCGGGCAATACAGAGGGTACCCTCTGCCTACCCATTCAATCAGAGGGGAGCCCTCTGATTAATTGGAAGAAGTATTCTTCATTCTTTCAATTCCTTCCAACAAAATTTCCATGGCAGAGTCAATTGCTTTCTCCATTTCAATTCTTGCGGAATCTGGC
>JAERSV010000073.1 GCA_016845345.1 Methanobacteriota archaeon | reverse complement strand
GTTCTCCTGATGCTCGTGAGTATACCTCTTCCTGTGGCTGGCGATGTAGTGATACGTTCAGAAGTTGTTGACCTTTTTCCGTCTGGGACTTTTGATAATTCTAGTGAGTGGGACCTGAGTACACAATACGGTTTTACCCCTGGTGTTCAAGCACACTGGACCGAGGCGATGGTCACTGATAGTCATCTATCTTTTACTCATGAGCGCCCTCAAAATGTTGCCGAGGATACCAGTTGGGCATTATATTCGCCAACCAGTAGCAATCTTTCACTTGGCGTTCCTGATGGTGGGTATAGTTGGAGCAAGGGCCCAGAAATTGAACTTACAAATTTTGATATGACAGGGTGGTCAAATGACCCTTTGCTGAATGCAACATTGTTGGTTGCCTTTGCTATACCTGATACGCTACAGGATGATCAAGTTCGAATTGAACTTGAGTGGGATGGTAACATAGAATTGTTAACGAATTTTGCTCACACACCTTCTGCGATTGATAATATGCAAGGAAACCCGTTAGAATTATCTCTTGATGGAATCACAAACTGGACTTGGAATCAATTAGAGAATTTACTCGTAACGGTTGATTACGTTTCAGTTGGTGGTATTGATGATAGCGAAGTAAGAGTTGATGCAGTTGGAATCAAGGTATTGCATCAGACTCAATGGTCAGGCCTTGATTCTGGCAAAGCAGTTTATTCTGAACTACTAACAATGTCACCATTCGAAGATATTGCATTGTCATCTGGTAGCCAAAATAATCTCATCACAACTAGTTGTGGACTTGAGGTTGTTACTGGTGGCAACCCTGGTGGTTGGGTTACGCCTGCCGTTCAGTTACCTCATGACCAGACATGGGGGCGAATCCATGTGTTTGGAAATGCCAGTGTTTCAATTGAAATTCAGAGCAGTGCTGATGGAATTAGTTGGGATTCAGGAGTTGGAATCACTGATGGTTCACTAATATCTGCGGCTAACTATGTTCGAGCCGACATCGTCATTTTTGATGGCTGTATTTCTGGATTGAGAATTGACTTCAACGACCCTACAATTTATATTAACGGTGAAATTACTGGCATGACTGCTGGTTTACAGGCTGAGTATAGTTACCTAAGTTTTGCAGTCGGAACTAATTTAATTTCCACCCAACCAATGGCTGTTGGTTCATTCTCATTATCCTTCCCAGTAGGTCGTTATCTCCCAGCAAGTGGTGAAACATTGGATATTGGAGTTGGAGCAAGATTTTACTGGTCATCAAACGGAGTTCCAGAAACAGTTGTTGCTCAAATTGAGGATATTACCCTCTCAGGTGGGTTCGTTGTTGAGTGGGATTATGACCCTGTATGTAAAAGACCGGCTGATGTTTATCTGAATGAAGATGGGATTGGTGATGTGGTTTCGTTCAGAAATACCTGTAGCGATGATATTACACCTGTTGACAATCTTGTTGTTACAGCTCAAAGTCAGAATGAATCCCTTGTAGAAGTCAGTGTTGAAGATGGTAGGTTAGTATTCAATCAACAACTAGAACAATCTGGAATTGCTCCAGTTGATATTAGCGTATCAGATGAGAGGGGTAATTTGTGGTCTACCACTATTGATGTCGTGGTTGCACCTATTGATGACCCGCCTACCTATGACAATCTACCTCAAGAGGTTCTTGTTCCAGTTGGTGAACCAGTGACCATTACGCTAAATGTTCAGGACATTGATACAGGGATAGGGCAGGTTTCAATTCTTACTGACACCTCATGGGCAACTATTGACCAATATCGTAATCTAAACCTTGCACCTCTGTCGCCCGGGACTTTTGATATTTCAATCTCAATTTCGGATTCTACGACCACATTTACTGAATCAATAACTGTGCTTGCTACATCAGATCCTGATTTGTTGATAGAAAGTGTTGAGTTTGACTCAGAAAAAATGATTGTTGGTTCGGTTAACGAAATCAAAGTGTGGGTTCGTAACGATGGATTTAGTCCGGCTTCTCTAGTAAGCATTCGATGTTTCAACGGTCAAACGCTGATAGGAACTGCGAATATAACTCATATTTCTGCTGAAGGTTTAGAATCAGCATCTTGTTATTGGCAGTTGCCAATGGATGCCGGCAACACTCCGTTGAGAGTATATGTAGACCCGACACATGACATCTTTGAAATATCAGAAACAAATAATGAATATTCATCTTCTGTTAATGTATTGCCATTGAATAACTCTAGTACCACAGACGCCACAAACGATGCGTGGGTTGCTAGTTTGCCTCCATCTGCAATTTGGATTTTAGCCGTGACCATTATTTTAGGCGCAATTATTGCTTTGCAATTGGGTCCAGGGAAAATTAGGCGAGAACTTTGAGTTAGTAAAACACTAATTCCACCGTTTTCGAATCAATTGATTTTAGACATCTAAGATGTACTTCAAGACGGATAATCCTTGATTTTCGGAAAATGGTTATAGGTAGCCCGTGAGTGAAAAAACTGCTTTCGCAATGTCAGCAGCGTCTGACAGGGGGCGGAAGCGGGGGTACTTGCGATGGGAAAACTGAAGATTCGCCTTGAAACAGAAGAGTGGATATACGAAGAATACGATTTGAATTGAAGTCTTAATCAATCTAATTGGTTGGAATCAAATTCCTTTGATGGAATCGTTCTTTTTTGCTGGGTTACCAGCGTTTTGGATATACATCCGTAGCCATCAAGACTAGATTGGGTCTTGCGACTTCACCGCCCTTCATATTAGCGACATCTTCACCGTTTACAGTCATTGTAGCCAATGCCACGGCTTCACCCTTTAGTGAGACCATCAGCACTTCATCTCCCCTCTGTAAATCAGTATGTAGCCCAACGACTCCTACTGAAGCAAGTGGTGCACCGTGAGCAACAGCGGCAACGGCCCCATCCTTTAGAGTGATTTGTGGTATTCCGGAGAGTAGAGATTCAACTGGTAGTAGAATTTTTTTCATTCCTGCTGGTTGGTCATGTTCTTTCCACAGGTGGATAGCATCACTCAACTGGTGCATACTGACAGCATCATCTTCTGAAAAAGCACCACTTTTACTCCGTCTCAATTCAAGCAATTCGACTTCACCACCGAGTAATAGCCCCATATCTCTGCTAATTGTTCGGATATAGGTCCCAGCCTCACAGTGAATTGAAGTAAGAATAATTCTTTCATCTCTCTCAATTAAATCAAAATTTGAGATTGTTCTCTGCCTCACTTGCACTTTCACTGCTGATTCTTTTGGCGGAACATTATGAATGCGACCAGTTAAGGAAGAGATTGCGTTTCCAAGTTCTTCATCACTTATCCCTTTAGGTAGTTTGAAAATGCAAACATATGTCTTGTCCCCTTTTAGGATACGTCCAGTTAAACGAGTTGCGTTTCCTGAGAGAAGGACCAATCCACCTGTTGCAAATGGGTCTAGGGTGCCACCATGGCCTAATTTTTCCACACCTAACATGTCCCTAATCCAAGCGGCAAGTTGGTGACTACTAGGTCCCGCGGGTTTATCCAAGAGAACCCAACCACTAGTCAATAGTTCATCGACAGTTCTCCGCTTCGGTGGGCATCCATATTTTGAGTCAGTAGTTGCTTCTGAGTCAAGGATGGTCATTTTTTGCATAATCATTCAACACCTCTTTTTGTTAATTCAGTCTCAACAAGAATAGCCACTTCCTCTGCTGTTAGAGCATCAGAATTGATAATGAGATTGTAAGGAGTTTTGTCTTCTAACGATATTCCATAAAGATTGTTGTACCTGATTTGGTCTGCCTCCATTCTACTGTGAATTCTTGCCAGCGCATCTTCGTGGCTCCCACCTTCTCTTTTGACAACTCTTTTCGCTCTCTCCTCTGGAGTCACGGAAATCCATAGTCTAAGACAATCAATATTCTCTCGATAAGCCCACCAACCGCTTAGTCGTGATTCAACAATCTCCGGGCCACTTACATCTAACATTGCAGAAATGAGTCTTTCATCTAGTGATTTGTCAACTTCTGGTTCAGAATCACAAAGTTCAGAAAATTCTTCCAAGGAAATCCCTCGTTCTTCCGAAATAGCACGAAAAACCGCGCCTCCGTTCAGGTGTGACCAACCTCTGTTCTCACAAAGTTTAGCAACTAAAGTGCTAGTCCCACTTCCTGGATGCCCACTCACCGTTAGGTGAACCATATCATCGCCTCCAAACATTTCTGCAGACTACACATCGTAAGCGACCATCAGGTGCTCTTTCAACCTCAAAAGAGTCACAGTCAGGACAGACGGAGCCAGCCATAGGTGCTGCAACTGACGATTGACTCGTCTCTTTGCTTTTTCCAGCGTTAGCTCTTTTGCGTGGTCCATCTCGACTTCTCTTTTTCTTATTTGGTGAATCTGACCCACTTGCATCTTCTAGTTCATTGAGAAACGGTTCAGGTAAAGTTTCACCACTCAAAACAATTGGATGATTTCGATAACGTAGTAATTTGATGTGTCTATCAACAACCCGACCTAGTGGTGCTGAAGTTGTGATGTAAGTCGCTATCCAAGCAGGGAAAATAAGGACTTTATCATCCATTAAGTGCCATTCTGTGCGCCAAGGTAAACTAACGTAACCAACTCTGAATGATTCAACATTCAATGCCATCCATGAGAAGATTGCGATAATGAATACGAATGTAAACATCATTGGTTTCATCATTGAATTTTGTAATTTCATTTGTTCTGGCATCAACCTTTGTTGAAGTTTCTGGATTTTATCCATTCTAACTTTGTCTCGGTCCATTCTTGCTTCATTCAATAATTTACGGATTTGTTTGTTCCGGTGTGCAAGGTGAGCTTGTTTCATTGGGTCCATGAAAAAGGACCGAAATACAGTATTCACAACCATAATTGATGATCCTAGTAATGCCACAGTTATCACAAACCAGCGGTCAGAAAATGGAATCATAGGTGTCAGAACTGAATCAGCACTACTCGCAAGATATGTTCTGATAGTTGGGTTGATGATTAGTACAGACATGAGGACTAGGAGCAATAGTGGAGTCATCATTGAGCCTAAGCCGGGCAACTCCTCACCCTGGTCCCCATCTGCCATGATTCGTCGGCCATGCCCGAATCGCATGAACCCTTCGTTTGAATTATCTCAACTTCGAGCACAATAATAGTAAAAATCAACCTGTCACGTGTGCGGTAGTTTTGAGTGAGATGCCTCTACTGGCGGATTGAATATCATGTCTAGCCCTGAGGAGGTACTCGCAACAGTGCGTCAAGCTATGTCATCAGGAGACTTAGAAACCGCTGAAGTCACATTAAAGGATGCAAGAAAGAGGTGGAAGAGAGAACCTGAGTTTGCGGTGCGGCATGCAAATGTGTTAGTCAAACAAGGAAAACATGCTCAAGCACTCAAAGTCTATAGAAAAGTGATGAAGAAAGCCCCAGAGCGATTAGACGCTTGTATTGGGGCTGCAGAATGTGCTATTCAAACAGGAAAAGGTAGACTTGCAGAGAAGTTGTATTCACGAGGAATTGGCCTTGGATTAAGTTTAGATGATGCAACTTTGGGGATAGCTCGCTCATTAGTAATACGCTCACAGCATCATCTTGCGTGGGAGAAGGCAATTGTCCAATTCAAATCCTCGGGCAATAAATCGAGGGGATTACACGAATTGCTCAAAGAAATCTCACCGCAGACGGGAATCAGTGTTCCTACTCTAGATCAGTTTGATACAGCCATTATTGATGACAATATTGAGGGGATACGGAGAGACACTGTAGATCCAAGACTTGCAGAAAATACGTTTACTGCAGGTTCATTGGAGGCAATGGCAGGTGTTGACCGAGCCACATTAGTGGAAACTGGAGATTTGCTTTCTGACGATTTATTGGCTGTAAGGTCGAGTGGGGGAACATCTCTTGGAATTGACCTATCTGCCCTTCAAGAAGCAACTGAAACTCCAACACTTGATGTGGCAGAAGCCACATCTGAAATTCAAAATTCCGATGCGGAAGGTGTTGTCGATATTGATCTTAGCACAGGTCCGGATATTGATATTAGCACAGGTCCAGATAAATCTGAATCTGACGACCTGTTTGATGATTGGCCTGATATCTAATTCTCTATAATGGATGGGTAAAGTATCCACTATGCAGGGTATCATCAGAGCGATGCTCTTTAGATCAGTCTAAGATTATTCGAAATCGAATGAACATGTTGAGCAAACATTTGCTCCAGGTGCATTCTCTGAACTGCAGATTGGGCAAACTTGGGAGCCTGCATCGCCAGAGTCAGATTCTTCCGATTCTTCTGCTGCCGATTCCTCGGCCTCTTCTGACTCGCCACCTTCGTCTGAATCATCACCAGTGATTTGGGCGAGAGCAGCATCCATTGTTGCATCACTTTCTTCTGAATCGTCATCGGTTGAGTCGTCTTCTGGTTCAGCATCATCTTCAGAGTCAGTGTCATCTTCAGCGTCACCATCATCTTCAGATTCCCCGTCATCGGATACTTCTGCAGAGTCTTCTTCAACAGATTCCTCTTCTTCAGCAGCCTCTTCCACAACATCTTCTTCAGTTTCTTCTTCAGGTTCTGCTTCAGGCTCAGAAGGAGGTAGGTCGACATCTAATTCATCTCCAAAAGTTGCTCCATGGAATTCTTGGGCGTCACTTACTTTGTATTCTGCTCCAGCGTCACCCACGAGTTCGTAGATCACTTCAATTCGCTCATCCTTCTCAATTACTGGGATGTGCCAACTTACCTTGATACCATTCTCATCGTCAGCCTTTTCCATCTCAGCCTCTCTAACTCCTGAATCACTTCGGATGTTGTATCCCTTGATTTCAAAGTCGCTAGGGACGATATCGTGAATCATCAAATCTTGTAATGCCGAATCTGAACGGTTTTGGAACATAATGAGTACCTCATACCTTCCAGACCCTCCAGCAGGGAATACTTCCTTTCCTGTGCTGAATTTTCTTCGCTTGTGAATAACTCTAATTGAAGGTACATCGCCTAACAATCGAGTTGCAACAGGGCCGTATCGTTCTGCACTGAAGTCAGATCTCATTGGGGCGGCAACTGTATCATTGTCTGGGGATGGGTCAGGGGCAACAAGTGGGTAAGAAATAGTCATCTCTTGACCCGGCTCAAGACCAATTGGTCCTTTCGTTCCGATGGTCAAGAGCATTGTATGTCCACTTCCATCAGGACTCAATGCTGTTTCCTCCAGAGTTACGCCCTCTCTAACTTCTATTCTTAATTGGTCACTAACCAATTCGTTTCCATCTATTGCACAAGTAACTTGTTCAGTATCTGGGCTGTTGAAAATCCCTGGGACATCATCGGTTAGGCGCATTAGATTTATCGTTGCAGTTCCAGTGTTCTTGATTGAAATCTCAGCCTCGACACTTGCTTCTCTGTAGGTTCGGAGGATTTCAGTTGAGTAAGTCTTATTGACATCAGCCTCCAGCACTTTAATCACATATTCTTCTAGGTCAATCGAACCTTCAGTTGAGTGAGTTACACGAGGTATCACAGTAAAACCAAGTTCTTGATTGAAATTTGGTTCTTCAGTTGCTGGTACTACTACAACTTCGCTTTCCCAGCGTCCGTCGGGGTGTACATCTTTTTCAACATCGGTAATATCAAACAGTAGGTTATCTGAACCGGCTTGCTTTACTTGTAATTTAACAAGATCTACAGCGAATGATGAGCGGTTTTCGAAAACCGCTTGACAACGCCAGTTGTCAGGCCGCTCATCTTCATCTACATCCATGTAGCTGAATCCGCGGCAGAAAGCATCTAATTCAACAATTGACATTCCCGAAAGAGTTGCATCTGCGGTATATGTTGCACTTGTCTTACCTGCAGAAACTTCATCGATTACATCTGTAACTAAGTCTGCGGTTAGTGGCAGGGTTCTTTTTCCGCCAGGCGATAGTGTAGATACTGTCCATGTGAGGCTTTTCTTTGAGACAGAGTAGTTGTCTCCCTCACTTGTGATTGTCATTTGGGATGGGATTTCTCGAGTTACGACTACATCGTTCAGGTCAACAGGGCCAACATTTTCTACTTCTAATTCAAGAGTAATGCCTTGGGCTTCGTCGGTACAAACAGCAGAGGTACTCATCTCTTGATTACGGTCTGGTTTTGTGTCAAAACGTTCACGGACGCTGAGCATTACAGGACCCGAGACTGAGTAATCCATAGTGTGGTCATTTCCAGCATCTAATTCTTGTAATGGCATGTGTCCATTATCAACATCGGTTGCCTTCAATTTATTCAAGAAGATATCAATATCCCAGAGACGGTCTTTCTCGCTTGGATTGTTTATTGTTAGTAATCCGCTGACATTTTGTTCTACAACATCTCCATCAACGGTTTGAGTAGATGATTCCACTTCGTGGAGCGCGCCTTCGAGTTTGTCGCCAGGGATTTGGTCGACAACATCTAGGGTTCGAATTTCTGCTCCAGCATGTATTGATTCTTCCTCTTCTTCAGGTTCTTCTTCTACTTCAGGCTCTTCTGCTTCTTCGGTTTCTGTAGACTCTTCTACTGCTTCGGTATCTTCACCTAAGGAATCAGGAGTCATTAAGAGGTCAATAGCGGGTGTTTCTTCAGCCGCTTCCTCATCATCCGATTCCTCTTCTGAAATTTCCAGCAGGTCAAGGCTTGCTGCTGCTGAATCAAGTAAAGCATCAGCATCTCCTCCTGCTTCTTCACTGTCATCACTAGAATCAAGAGATA
>JAERSV010000072.1 GCA_016845345.1 Methanobacteriota archaeon | reverse complement strand
CACCAATACCAGTTAATTGGTCTGTGAGGAAATTTGTCAATCCTGCTTCACCCTCTGATTGAATACGGCGAACCGCCTTGGCCCAACCACTGGAGATAATACCATCAATCCACGCCGCTAATTCTTCAATCAAAAAATCATGCTCTTCACTTGGTGAGCAACCACCAGGGCCTGTAGGATTACCTTCAATATCCGTACCCCCTGAGGCATCAACAACTTGGATCAAAGCATCACAACTAGCCAAATCGGAAAGAAATTGGTTACCCCTGCCACGCCCTTCGTGTGCACCTGGAACTAACCCTGCTACATCCACTAGAGTAACGGGCACTAATCTTGTGTAGCCATTACAAGCACCGGTTCTTGGCTGACAGATACTGCCATCTCTCGTCTCATCAGATTCAACAGGCCTACCACTTTCTGCTATCTTGGCTGACAGTTCTTTGCAGGCACAAGGTGAGGTTGCTGCGATGTAAGTCACACCGACATTTGCTTCAATTGTTGTGAATGGATAATTTGCGATTTCAACCGTAGTCTCTGTTAGTGCCGCAAAAGTAGTGGATTTCCCCACGTTTGGTTTGCCGACTAAGCCAATACGCATCTCAAACCCTCTTATTTACGGAGTAGGGGTATTCGCTAATGGCGGTTTCCCAATCTTTGAATCAAGCGCTAAGGCGCTCAATCAAGTCAGACTTGGTTCCTGAAGTGGAAACACCTGCTGCCTTAGCCAATTCAACCAATTCCCCCTTCAACATCTTTGAGAGGTTAGCGGGGATCTCAGCTGCTGGTTCTTCATCTTCCTCTTCGGGCTGTGCATCTTCTTCTTCAGCGACTTCATCTGCTGGAGATATATCTGCTAATGAGATTCGCCCTTCGGTTGAGCCTCCATCTACTGTAAGAACGGTGTCAACACCTGCACCCGCGGCAAGTAGACTGCGGATTGATGTTGTACCACCTATTGCCATCTGTGCAGTGGTGACATTTGCTGCCGGAGCATTGTCTGAGAGTAATGTACCACGGAATGAACCCTGTAACATATTTTGAGCAGCAAAGATTCCTGCTAAAGCAACGCCATAGAACATGATGGCTGCGAATGCCTGCACCTCACCAGCTCCAGCAGCGCTAACACCTGCTTCTTCTAGTGCCAAAGATACATCAGTAGCGCTGAGTGAATGATTCACATAATCAGCGATGAATTGTGAAGTGCCGAATCCTACAACTCCAATGGTTGCGAACCAGAAGGTCATCTTTGTTTTAGCACAACTGAACAAATCACGGCCAGTTACTTGTGGGAATAGTGAGTGTGCACTTCCTAATGCAATCATGCCAATAACACCCCATAATGCGAGCGTGTCGAGAGTTGAAGCAATGTGAGATAATTCATTGGCTCCGCCAAATGCAGAAACAGATGCAAATAAACTACCAAATGAAATTGGAATCAAAAGAATGACTCCTAAAATTGTGAATTTGACTCCATAGGATTCCATTACCCTACCACTTGCAGTCTTAGTCAAATTGACTACGGTGGCGATTAGTGGCACTAATGAAAGTGACAAGAGAATTGCTACCATCGCTTGCATAAAGGCCCCCATTGAAGGAACAGAAGCAACCGCTCCAAGTGGGGAGAAAGTTAGGAATGTACCAAACAAAGTAAGAGTTGCAAGTGAGCGGCTCCAAAGTGGGACCCCTAGAGCAGATGGAATCACATGATGAGCAATGCCCAGTGCTTGTGAGAGTAACCAACCACCAAACATAACCTTGACCAATAACCACGAAAGAGTGTGGTTTTCTCCTGTAAGCAAGAACATAGAAACAACACCTAGCCAGATGAAGGCAGCGTAACCCATGACAATAAACCACTGTGGAATCATTACTGGTGTTCCTGAGTTTGCCATCGTTAACAGATGATTAACAAATAGCGGTAAAGCCAAGAATGTCAGTAAAATGTAGTAAACGGGTGGTAATTCAAACCAACTGCTTGTGCCGATTAAATCGGTATGTGCAAGAATCAGGCCTGCTGCAACAACTGCGCTCCAAGCAAATGCAATCAATGCAGTTGTTGCTTCATTCGCCATGCGACCATTTGTAAGGCGGCCTTGAGTCGCAAATCCTGCAGCCATCAACATCATTGATAATGCGCCGAATGCAGTTACAACATGAATCGCGGCAGTAGTCTCAGCGGCGCTTGGAGAATATCCTATTGCTCCAAGTGAGTGTAGAGCATTTGGTTCGTATGTTGTCCACATCTGCAAAAATGATAGGGTTGCGGCGATGATAAACCAAAAGATTCCGTGAGCGAACCAAGTTTTTGCTGCACCTCCTGCTTGATCTTCCATCAAGTCAGCGGCGGGGCCAAGTCCCTTTCCAAGCATGAAACTAGAGATATCACGGGCGAATGAACCAAATGGTCCAAGACCTGTGATTGTCAGATACCTCACAAAAAACAGCCAAATAACGTATGAAATGAATAATGTTCTTATTTCCATGATATCACCTCATTCTGCAATAGACTCCCCAACTAACATCGCGAGTAACATAGACAAACCGAGGATAATTCCTGCGATGAAGAACCAAACAACGCTACTGCCTAATTCACTGAATAAGGGAAGTATATCTCCAAGCCCTGGGAATGGGTGATTTGGGTAAAGTACACCGTACAATATCATAAACGCAAAAGCACCAACTAAACTCAATGTCCAAACAGCAGTAGATGCAACAGGCTCTTCTTGCCCTTGCGTCATTTCGGGTAGTTCACTCATCACTTCACCACAGATTGCCTATAGGCAATCTCTGCGAAACGAAAGTTGTCCTTAAGCATTAGGAGAGAAGAGGCAATAAAATTAGGGTGACATTAGAGATTCTTCTGCAGGAATTCGACGGTCAAAACCGACTCCAAACGGAGATGGGATTGTACCATCTAACTCGATTTCAGTAGCCCAAATTTTCTCACACTCGCAAGTCAGGCCAGCAAACTCTTGCAAGTCTCCTGAAACCGAATAGCGTTCAATTGCCGCGGCAACATGCTTGTCGCATTTGCCGCAATTATGTGAACCTCGGACGCGGCCGGCCGCGGTTGGATGTACTATCAAGCGGCCGGGAACAGAATCGACTTGGCGAATCATCTCAACTAATGACCATAGCCAAGGAGGGCGGTATTCACGGTGACGGTAAAGTCTCTCAACTATTGTACCGCGTTGGATATTCATTGGATTGACGCTGACTTCATCAGAAAGTGGACCTACTTCACGTATCCATTCAATACAATGTTTCAATGAATCTCCCTCTGACATGAATGGTGGTTTGAATAGCAAATATGTCTTGACTTCTAATTTATTAGCCCGAAGAGTATCAACGGCTTTACGCCATTGTTTTGTTGAAAATCCCTTGTTACAATGGAATTTTAGGACTTCATCATCCATCGCTTCTAGCCCAATAGCGACGACACACCCGGGGTGTAAGTTCGCTACCCACGCCATTTTTCCTGGTGTACACATCTCAGCTCGTGCTTCGACTATCAGACGCAGACCCCTCTCACTGGTCTCTCGAAGTATTGCCTCTTGCCACTCAGGAGGATTTTCACGGTCCTCAAAAAATGTCCCCGATGTGTAGACTTTGATTACTTCCGAGCCTTCAAAATCGTTAGTTTGGTCTTTGGCTGACTGCCATTGTGCCATCAAATTGTCATAGGTAACATCGTCTCTTACATCGTTGAAATAGCCACAAAATGTACAACCTGAATTCCACCACCAGACGCAGCCGCGGGTGCGGAAAATGACTGTTGTCGCTTGACATATTGTTCCGTCTGGTAAGCATTCAGGAGTTGTGTAAACCGTCGCTAATTCGTCAGCATCCCAAGATTCTCTCTTGCGAATTGAACCTGGTGTGTTTTCTGGAGCCTTAACAAGATGATGGATTTTAACTGCCTCAGTAGAATTCGGCATGATTCCAGCCGAGCAAGGTGAGGATTGTTCAGCCATAGTGCTCAAACTTGGGGGAACACCACCCCCTCATCAATCTGCCCTATAGTAGCGGATTGGCCTTATTACATAGATACAGGAACAAATGCAGGGTGTAAGGCTAAGAGGGAGACTCGCATGTGCGGTAGCATGAGTGAGAATGCATCTGCATCTGAAATTGATACTGAAACTGTTCTCAGTAAGCAAAATCTAGCGGATATGAGTGACGATGATAAGAAGGCTCTGAAAGGATGGTATTTCTTTGACTGGGCAAATCAAGCCTATGCACTTACCGTAATGACCGTCATTGCTCCAGCATTGATGGCTAGATTGTACAACTTGGCTACGGGGACTCAATCTGGAGATTCTTTCTATGCATTTGTACTGACATTTTCGATGATTTTTGTAGTCCTTACCGCTCCCGCTTTGGGCGTGATTGCTGATCGAATACCAATCAAAAAGAAATTGCTGAAATGGTATACTGTTGCTGGAATTGGCTTCACTGCATTGATGGGGGCAGCCCCCTACTTTGGTTCACAAGGATACATCGTTCTAGCCTTGATGTACACTATCGGAACTATCGGATTCACTGGTGGTAACGTCATCTATTATTCATTCATGCCCTACCTTAGTTCTAGGGATAACCAAGATGAAGTGTCAACTTGGGGATACATGTACGGATTCATGGGGGGTTCAATGCTACTCATATTCCATCTTGCCATTCTGATGTTGCCTCAACTGAATTGGGATACGAACTTCAAACTTGCAGTTGTTTTTGTGACCTCATCATTGTGGTGGTGGGGCTTTGGTGCATTGATGTTCAAGTGGACTCCAGAGCCGGAAATCGTCTCTGATTTAGAATGGGGTAGTTTGGGTAGCAACAACATCTCACGATTTATCGGGGCTGGGAAGGTTGCTTATGGACAGGTATGGCAAACTGCAAGAGAAATCAAGAAATTCAAGGTTCTTGCTATGTTCTTAATCGCTTACCTGTTATTCTATGATGGTGTTAACACAATCGCAAGCATGGCGAGTGCTTTTGGAGAATCAGTATTACGTATTGACCAAAGCATGAATATCATGTTACTTCTCACTGTCAATATTGTCGCTATTCCCATGACTTTTGTGTTCGGTAAACTAGCCAATGCAAAGGGCACAAAATTTGCCCTGATGGTCGCACTACTCATTTATTGTGGTGTCGCAGTTACCGCAGCCGGATTTGCCCCATTAGAGTTAGAAGGAGAACAACACGCAAAGAGATACGATTTCCAATTTGAGTGGAACGAAGAGACTGAACTTTACGAAATGACCACACTATATGATAGAGGGTATGAAAATTGGATTGGCGAAAAATCAAAGGGAGATGATGCCTTCCGTAATGCTTTCCAACAACACTTCCCAACACCTGATTACAGTGTAGAAGAGGCCGGAGAAAGTACTCTAGGTGCTGGACTGATGGTTTGTTTGTTCATCTTGGTGATGATTGTATTACTGGGTGGTGGCATCATGTGGTTACAAGATAGAAACATGGGGTGGATGGGAGTTATTGCCGCAATTTTACTCGTCGGAGCCGGTATTTTTGGAGCATCCTTCCTTGCAGATCTGGCCACGGTATCACAAAAAGATGTCAAGACAATTACAGAAGAAGATGCGGTTGCATTGGTCGCCGCTTTTGATGACACAGATGACCACCGATTTTCAATCATCATCATTGGTGGGAATGAGAGTATTGCTGGTTCTTCAGAGGTAGGAGATACACATCCTTCTGTCATAGAACAAGGTGGGCCTGTTGATTGGTGGGCCACTGCAATGCGCAATAATGTCTGGGCTCCATTAGGTCTAGGTGTTGCCATGCAATGGATAATCCTCGGAATGTTTGTCGGTTGTGCTATGGGTTCAGCCGGTGCCCAAGCCCGTTCAATGTTCTCACAACTCACCCCGAAAACTCGGACATCTGAATTCTTTGGTTTCTTTGGATTCCTTGGGAAATCAGCTGCGATGATTGGGACCTTCCTCTACGGAATTGCTAGCACTGCTGCCGGAAGCCGTGTGGCAATTTTGACAGTTACCGTCGTGATTCTCATGGGTACTTATCTAACTAGCAGGGTTGACCTTGAGGAAGGAATACGCGTTGCTGAAGAAGAAGACGCACGCGCTATGATAGAAGTGCCGGTAGAGTGAAATCGTGGTGAAAATTAATTCAGAGTGAAATCGCGGTGAAAAATAATTCACTTCGAATAGCCTAAGCCCTTCAAAAATCAAAGAAGTTTCATTCTTCTTCGCTGACTTCAACAGCTGTTTCAACTTCTGCTGCTGCATCTTCTGCTGCCTCTTCGCTACGAGCATCCATGGCTTCCTGCAACTTTTCGTTGATGGCCCTCTGCATATGCTGACTCTTACGTTCTGCTTCTACAGCGTTTTCAATCATCTCGTAGCGGTTCTTGATTGCCTTGTTGAGGTCTTCAAATACACGCATGTGGGCAACATACCAATCGTCACGTGCTTTGAGTTCTGCAACTGCTAAACGAAGGTCGTTATCCAACTCTTCTGCGATTTCGAAAACACGGGTCAAACGTTCTTTTTCCCGAGTGAATTTCTCTTCCATCATCTCAAGTTCTGGCTCAAGATGGTCGACCTGCTTACCTCTCTTGGCTCCGGTTAACTCTAAATCGCGGATTCGGTGGTCTTTTTCACCGAGTAATTGCTCATATCCTTCACGTTCGATTTCCTTGTCAATGACTTCTTTTTCAAGGACTTCAATCTCGGCTTTGAGTTGAACAATCTCTTTCTCTGCCTGCTCAAAGGCGCTAAACACCTTGGTGACGCGTTCTGTTTGTTGCAACAATTCCTCCTCTAGTTGGCGGAGGCGAACTTCGGGGGTAATCGTACCTTCATCGTCTTCTGACATACTCACCACTAACATACCCCACTCGCTTGCCCTTGATATATCCGCCGCCCCATAGGGGCGGCTGTGTACCGGCTGTTAATGTGTCAAATATTGACTAATTCATTAATTTGACATGGATACAAGCACAGCAGCAACACATTGTGTCAAATGCTTGACAGTTGGGATGTGTAATTTCTCATCTGGTCCATGGGCATTATTCCCCGGACCTGCACACCCTGTGACTAGAAAACGAGCACGAGGATAGGACTCCTGCATCATTGCCAAAAATGGTATTGTCCCACCTTCATAATACGGCATTGAGGCAGCTCCAAAGGTCTTCAAACTGCCTTCACTAAATGCTGCGGCAATTTCAACTGGCATTGGCGGCGCAGCAAATCCATTTGCTGCTGTTTCAGGTTCAAAGGTCACGTGTGCGCCAAATGGTGGATCCGACTCCATTAATTCTTGCAATTTAGCAGAAGCCATTTCAGAATCAACACCTGGTGGAATTCGCACGCTTAATTTGAGAGATGTATGTGTGCGAAGGACATTTCCGGCATTTGCAAGGGTTGGCATTCCTTCGGCTCCTGTTATCGAAAGTGTTGGCTTCCAATTTTGTGCAAGCAACGCTTCAACCAAATCCTCATGTTGAGGGCGAACACCATCTAAAAATGGGAAATCTGTGATCAAAGCATCACCTAAAACACTTACAATTTCTGCTGAATCTGAACGTAATTGGTCTGAAATATCAATGTGAAGCCAATCAGGAATCAATTCACCGGTTTCTTCGTCTTCTAAACGAGAAAGCAGTTGGCGAGTGAGCCTAAACGACGAGGGGATGACCCCACTCGCCATTCCTGAGTGCACTCCTTCTGAGGTTACTCTAACTGTCAGTGTGCCACCAACTAATCCGCGCAGGCTTTCGGTTACCCAAATGCGCTCATAATCGCCCAATCCTGAGTCAAGAACAACCACCAAATCTGGTGTACCAAGATCTTCTTGTAGTTCTTCGAGGTAGTAAGGGAGGTCAGGTGAGCCACTTTCTTCCGAGGTTTCAATGAGGAATGTACAGCTTGGGTGGGCCAAACCTTGGTTTTGCAAAGCCATTAACGAAATGAGGCCACAGTATCCACCATATCCGTCGTCCACCGAACCTCTACCGAATAACCATGGGTCTTCTCGAACGGGAATCCAAGGACCTTTTCCTTCTGACCAACCAGTGAATTCTGGCTGTTTATCTAGGTGAGAATAGAACAATACTTCGCCATCACCAGTGCCTGCTACTTTGATTAGTAAAACCGGAGTTCTACCTTCTAAACTATGGACTGTTGCTGTTAAACCTTCAATTTCTATCGATTCAAGCCAACCGAGAAAATGGTCAATCGTCTTGTCTAAATACCCATTTGCTTGCCAATCTGAATCAAATGCAGGAGATAGTGCTGGAATCTTGATGAATTCTTCTAAACTTGGTAGTGCTGAATCTTCCCACATCGTTTCTGTAAACTCCGCCATTTTATGCCAATCAATCGCATCAGTTGCGCTCATACCTGCGGCCAAAGGGTAATACCCATTGAATCATCGGTTGCAACAATTTTCAAAATACAGCGTAGTATCTTGATGAATAGTAATTAATTCACATCAATTTCATCGGATTGAACCGCTCCTAATGCAATACCATTTGGGGCGCATAGACGGATGTTTCCGCGATAGTATGGGCATTGACGGCATGTTTGCTCTTCTTCAATCGGTAATCTAGGGAAGTTCACTTCGTCGCCTTTCTCCTTGACTTCAACCAATGCAAGTTGTTTGATGAGGGCGTCAAATTCTTTGCCAATTTGCTCAAATTCTTCTTCAGTCCATGAAATTAATCTACCTGTTGATGCAACTAAAATGCCTGGTCGTAGGACCTCTCTTGTAGCCATCCCAAGTGTTTCTCTCATCGCTTCTTGTCGCACGAGGCAAAGATGGTAGAGATAGAGTTGCATCCTGTAATGAGTCAATAATTCAAGTTCCGCTGGTGTACGAATGATTTCATTGTCAGGGTCATATGGAATCTCGAAGATTGTTCCTTCTACATCATCAGGCTGATTGAGTATTGAAAGACCTCCAGTAGTTTTCAAATCAATTGCTCGAATCGTGTTATGAGATTTGCCATCTGTTTGGCACAGGACCAAATCAGCAATTCCATCTAGTTCAAATGTCAGCGAGGTTATTTGTTCGACGATTTGGTTTCCAAACGGACTCCAGCGATGTTCCATTACATCACTGAGTGATTGTTCAATGTTCACAAGGAATGGCCATTCGGTCCTCAATCCTTCAACATACAATCCATCAATTGTTGCACCTTGGACAAGTCTGCCCAATTTACCATTAAGCAGGATTTCAGCCATTTTCTTCAACATTTCAAACGCTAAATCTCTATCTGTAGAGGCAGGGAGAAGTTCGTCAAGCACTTGAGAAATTAGGTTAGGTTCAAGCATCATATTTGGTGAAGGTGTTACCCATTGTTCCGAAAGTGGGGTAGATGGCTGTTCGCCCGAAATACCAGGGTTAGGCAAACCAAGTTCAACTAATCGATGGAAAAGAGAACCGAGTTCATTTGCAGCAAGGGGGGTATAGTCAGGTGATGTGCGTTCATCACCTCTAGTAACAAATGGCAATTTGACTTGTTCACTTGAAATTCCGACGTATTGGCTCAGCCAGTGGCGGCGTACGCATGATTTTGCTGAATCAAGCGTATGTGGTGCAAGGCGTAATTTTCGTTCATCCTTCCTTGGCGGAGCGAGGTCAATTGTTCTAGGATTGACCAATCTAGCGCTCTCTTGTAGACGAGTATACTTCACTAATGGTGAGAGATGTTCGCGTTTGGGCAATATGAAATCGGGATGGTGATAGATTTTCAATGATGGAAGTAAACTAGGTGCCAAATAAGGCATAGTCATCATTTCACTGGGGGAAATTATCACCTCGCCTTTAGCCCGAAATGGCAACGGCGCTGGAAGAGAGGCATCGTCATCAATTAACCACGGTGCTGTTAGTAAACCATCCCGCCTAGCGGCTTGTCGAATTGCTTCAAGCCACATCCAACCAAATCTTGGGGTTGGTTTATGACCCCATGAAATGTTAATTTCACCGTCATTTTGGTTGATTGCACAGTTCTCAGGTGCACCTGCTAGTATCAGTAAATCCTTCACCCTCGTACAAGCAACATAGAGTAAACGTCGGGCTTCAGCTTGTACTTGAGAGGTAAGAACTTCAGTTGAAAGGCGCCAACTACCACTATCTATTGCATCTCTACTTTTCCATGGCTTAGAACGGGGTGAAAACATCTGCTCAGATACCAAGATGTTATCGCGCCTTGATTGACCAAGGTTACTTTGGTTTTCTGAGAATATCCCACAGACAATTACTACCTTAGATTGCAACCCTTTGGAACCATGAATCGTCATCACGCGAACTGCATTTGATGCAGGCATCGCTTCACCTAGAATCAGTTTTCCTTTGACGGATGATAACATGTTGATTCGCTCTGCTAAGAGTACAGGGTCACCTCCTGCTTCTGCCATTTGAGAGCGAATAAGAGACAAAAATTGCTCTGCGTATTGTCTATCCACTTGACTTGGGTATGCAATCAGTAAATCTGAGTGGTCGACTGTTTCTTCTAGCATAGGAACTATTCTATTACAGTCAGCGAGTTGTTTCCAGCGTTCAAAAAGTGCCCTTTGGGCATCGCTGACTGCATGAGATTGTAATCGTTCTAGCAAATCAGATGAGCCACTTTTGTCTGTAATGAAATTCTCTAACTGAGAATCATTGAATCCAACTAGTGGTGTCCTAGCAAGGGTTGCTGCACGACTTACATCGCCCCGTCTTGCAGACAATTGAAGGAGAGCCGCTAATGAACTCACTACGGGTTGCTCTAGTAAGCCGCCGTCTTGGTCTGCTAACGCAGGAATTCCTAGGTCATCAAGACGACGAATAAGGTCACCCATGTGGGTTCTTGCAGGCATTAAAACCATGATATCTCGTGGTTCAATTGGCTTAACATCATGGATTTGAGTTACATTATCTTCTTCAGATTGCTCTGAATCATCGCCACTCTGAGGTGTTAGAACTGATGGCGCCACACCATCAATCATAGCGCGGATTCGGGCAGCCACCAGTTCATGTTCAAGGTGAACTTGTTTCGCATCCGCACCCAACTCAAATGGATCTAAAGGAACCGTCAAATCTGAACTGGGGTCATTTGCTTCCTCAGTAGCAATTGGTAACAACCATTCAAGCCCGCCATTTTCTGCACCTCTGAAAGCCCGTAAATCCTTAGGTGAAGCATACCAATCACCGGGGAATAAGTTGTGCCTATCATCAAAGAGATCAATCCACCACTGATTCATCGTCAATAGCAGGTCTTGGCAAGTTCGGTAGTTTGTGACGAGGTCAACATGTCCTTGAGTACGGCGAATTACATCAGTGTGCTCTAATCTTCTATCATCATCTCCTCGGTCAAATTTAATCCATGCTTCTTCGGGAATGGGGCGATGATTGACATACTCAAGACCGGAGACAAAACTACTGATGTCAACTAATCGTGGATCGCGCGAAGAATCTCGACGGCGTAGTGATGGTTTCATCAATAATCTTGATTCCGAAGCATATTCATGCTCATTGATAGCCCTAAGATGGACAGTGTATCTTGCCATCCCACTCACTTGGGCTTGACGGAAACCATAGATGCTCTGCTTTTGGTCACCAACCCAGCAAACAGTTGGTTGCCAGGGTGAATTTGGTGGTTCGGGGTCGCCTTCTTTCTGCTCTCTCTCCCCCCATAATCTTGAGAGAAGCCGCCACTGTTGATTTGAGTTATCTTGGGCTTCATCAATAATGAATGCCCTGAATCTTCTTCGTATTGTTTTTAGAACCTCATATCTCCTTAACAAATCATCTTTTACAAGTTTCATTGGGTATTCTTTATGATGCTCTGAAATGTCACCTTGCTCTGGATTACCACACAATTTTAGTGCTGTGAGAATATGTTCATCGCTCCAGGGTTTTGAATCATCAATTGCATTGAGCGCAGAAACAATATCTCTAGGATACCACCTTGAACAAACTCTTGGACAACGCGCAAGAAGTAAATCCTCAGCCGAATCAGATACATCAGAATGGTCGTGTAAGCCCTCTAAAAGACGTAATTCCGTCAATACATCTTGAGAGGCCTTGTGGACTATTAGTAGGTCTGAAATAATGCGGGCATCGCAATCAGCATCAAGAGCCAAAGGTGCATCACTTACGTAGGTAGGGAATGGGTCTGAGATTCTTTGTAGGTGGACATCAGAGTCTGCAGGACAACATGGTGGACCTTCTCTGGGGTCTAGTAAATCGGCTATTGCTGCACATGCTCGAACCCTCATCCCCTCGATTGAGCCATAGAGTGTTTTGGCGCGGTTCTGTGCATCAACCATGTTTTCTTTGATTTCATCACGAATTGTTTTGTCTTTGATTTTACCAAGAGGATTAACTCCTGATGGCCAGCCATCACCCTTTGGTAGAAGATTTCTCGAAAATACAGTTGGCATAATTTTCTCAATTGAGGCCATGCTACAAGTTGCTAAAGTAAAATGACGAATCCACAATAATTGGTCCCACAAATCATCAGGAACACCATCTGCAATTAGTGTGTCTAGAGCATTTACCCTCGTCTCATTTTGCAGTGCTTCAACCAGACCTAGATCTGTAGAGCGCTCTTTTGCAGCAGCCAACCAATCATCACCAATCGTGTGAAGAGTGTGGGCAAAATCGGTAATTTCCTGTGCCTCAATATGTGATAGGAAATTTTGGCGGAGCGCCTCTGCATTTACTATACCAGAATGTGATTCCAATGACCTGCGAACTGAGTCAACGAAAATTGAATTATGGAGTAATTTAGCAACTATTTTTTGACTACGAGACCGACCACCCATTTGGTGTGAAAGCCGGTTACGTGCCCTGATGAATTCTTCAGGAGTTACAGAATTAATGCGTAGGTCTCCAGCGTGTTTTTCGTTACGAATCCGCCAAAGCGAACTCATTGCCCGTTCCATCAACAATGCTCGTTGTGCATCAGACATCTGCTGATGAGTTGGTCTGTCACCAAGTAGACTGCGATGAGCCGAAACCAATCGGTTGAGGAATGAGTCAATAGTGCCGATTGGAGCCTCGTCCAGCAACATCGTCAACTGTTCAATCAAACCTTCGTTGCGGATACGCGGGTCATATCGGAATCCATCTCTTTCACCCCTCGGGCCAGAACGCAAGCGAGCGAGTTCGGTACGCATTCTGTCCCGCATTTCTTCTGCTGCTTTCACGGTGAAAGTCAACACCACAACTTCAGTAGGTAGCAAACCACGCCACTTCACCATGTCTTCCCTATCTTTAGAAGCGGATTGAAGCAAACCCCCGCTAAAATCAACTTCACGTGGGCCTACTGGAAGCACTCTTGTCGCTCTTTGGTCTTCTGAAAGATAGTGTTCTAAAACCCTCTGAACAATTGTAGCGGTTTTACCTGTGCCAGCACCTGCGTCTAGGACTATGTGCATGTCTAGATTTAACCCAAGTGTTTGACCGCGATTCAATTCCATTTGTGATCACCCCCTACAGTCGGTGCCAATCCACACGCTTGTTTTACCGAACAATATGTGCATGTAAGGTCGCTTGGTGTAGGAATTACTCTTCCTTTTTCAGACATTTCTCCAATCCGTAAAGCAGCCGTCAAACGATGACGCATCCATGCTCTAAATGGATTACTGGACGGTGGTTCGTTACTTTCATTTGGCCGACGATAAAGTGTTTGTGTGGTGCACTCTACATTGCCGATTCCTAGACTTGAAAGATGAGTTTGGAACTCTGGGTCCGCCTCAATGTGGAGCCCACTTTCTTCACCAACCTCAGAGATTCCGACACCGATGACTCGGTCACCAGGGTGTGTTACCTCCCATGCTCGCGCATACAAAGCGAGTTGTACGCCTTCTAGAAGTTCTCTAGAATGACGGTCTCCTGATTTTCCTTTACCCGGGCCTTCAAGGGATTTCAAGTCTCTAATTACGACTAGGCGTTGTGCATTCCAAGATTCTTCTAAATCAAGGTCAAGAGGGCATTCTACATCTTCACCCGATTCATTGACAAAACTGCCACCTGATTCCGGGAAAGGAATTAATTCCACACGGTCAATTGTTCCCCTTAAACGGATTCCAGAAGGTACAGATTCACCTGATTCCGGCAATTCTAACATGATTCCTTTCTTCTTTACGCCACTAGTTAGAGGCCATTCAATTGCAAGAAGTGCGCTGGAATCGGCTGCTAATTCTGATTCTAATAAGCGGCCAAAGCGACCACTTGCACAGGCTTTTCCATCTTCATCTAGAGCCGCTTCATAGGCTTCAAGATTAAGCCCCACAAGATCAAATCGGCGCACAGTTGCAATCGCATCAGAATGGCGTAACCACGGTGCTTTTTCATCGACTATTTCCAATAAACGACGGCGTAATGTAGCCTCATCAATTCTAGCCGCTCCCAGTGAATGTGGAGTGAGTTTATCTCGTTCAATAGCTACTTCCATTTCTAAGAATTCACAAATGAAGTCTGCCCACACTTCATGGATAAGCAATCCACGAGTTCGCACATCCACATCATCATCCTCATCATCTTCGCCTTCGGCGCGAAGTCTAGTTGAAAGCCAGCCTTTACGTGGACAAGATAACCATTGAGAAAGCCTACTTGGGGACCAAATCTTGGTTTTTCTCGGTGGCCCTCCAGTAAATCCATGACGTAAATCATGGTCAATAATTTCAGTAGCATTCGGCATTAATGGGCGAGGGTCTATCGACATCGCCTTGCTTGATTTAACCTTCAAACCAATGGTTGGCCACGAAGGATGAAGGCGCGGTGATTCTACCTTCGGTCCTCTCGAAGTTGGGGTCATTTTTAATTCATCAACAGTTACAATCTCCCCTGTTCTCGAACTATCAAGGTAGGGTTGCTCCACACTGCCAATTCTTGGTTGACGAGATATTCTATCTTCAACTAGAATTACATCGAGAGGAATTGTGATAGCACTAGGATTGAGTGGTTCTTGCATCGGATATCTTGCATTATGTATCTCAATTCCATCTCTTTGCCGCTCATCTCGTTGATGACTACCCGTTACTACCAATTCAAACCGGCCATCCCCACTGCTGATGATGTCTGATGGCCTAGCGCACAGAAACGGGCCTTCTCCTTCAATGAAAGAAAGTCCCCACCGACTTTCTTTACCGCCATCCATCCTGAAAACTTCCTCTGATGAAATGAAATTAGGGAGACTTGGTGGAGAAGCCGGGTCCCATGCTGTTCTGGCCAACCATTCTGATAGGGGAGTTGAGGGTTGTGTTGAATCATCATCATGTGCGTCTAATACTATAACCTCAGAACTGCAACTTAGCAGGTGGTGCCAGCAGTGACGGGCTTCGCGTAAACGATTATCAGGAGGTAAAACTCCTAATTCAGAACGTTCAGATTCAGAAAGGCCAGAGATTGAAGGTGGTGATGTGTTCCATGATTCTGAATCTAAATGGGTAAGTATTACTAAATCTGCATGACAACCTAATGCTTCCTCAGGAGTGAGAAGTTTTAGTTTCGAAGAAGCGACTTGCTTACCTGACAATGATGATGCATCAATGAGAGTAAGAAGTTCATCAACCCAATCAAGTCCTGTTTTAGGTGGTGAATGCCCTAACAACCGCTGAGAATTCCTTAGTGTGAGATGGGCATCAAATAATTTCTGCAAACCGGCGATTGTTCTGTTAACATCACCATCAAGATTGCTTGTCAGCAAATGCCAATGCAACATGCTACCGAATTGATTGAGCCATTCATCACCACTTTGTGCAGGCTCTGGAATTGGCAATTTCTCACCACTATAACATCCAATAGAAGCCAGTGAACTATCTAATGCATTCACATCAATAGAAGATAACAATGGACGTAACCTATTCGCAAGACAAAGTAACCACCATTGAGTAGATTCATGGCGCCGGTTCAACTCCTCTTCGTTTTGGTAAGAGTTTGCAATTGGCTTTCTTGCCAATGCGTGTAACCAACGGAACAATGCTCCTTGCCCACCGAGTAAATGGAAGCCGCGCGATACTTGTTCAAGGATTTCAACATCTGGATAAGGGGTTAAGTCAGCAATTGATGGATGCTGATGAGGAGTCATCCATTCTACTTCAAATTGAAGAGTCTGCTGAACTGCTAATGAACGAAGCTGTGGTAAAGACCAGGCATCCTCGTAATGGGCTAGAGAAATAATCGCCGATAACCAATGAACGCCGGGGCTCTCTTTCAAGGGAGCCGCGCGGCTGGGTAGATGAAATCCAAGAGAATTGAGCATTGAAGACCAAATTTCATGATTTGATTCTGCAGATGGGTCAATAATTAGAATTGATTCTGGTGCTGACTTGGAATTAATGGCAGAATCTATCAATGCATGGGTTGCTTGAATTGACCTCTCAATTCTTGGCACTAGCATTCTAACCGGCTGATTTTTCCCTTCCTCTATGTTGTTAAGTTCAAGATGAGTAAATGGAGAGTGCCTCGGAATCCAATCTGGCAATTTATCACTTCCACGGACTGCTGAGATATCATTAGGCACAAATCCATGCACCCCAAGTCTATGACTGCCTGAATTTGCAAGGACATGTAATGGTTTGAAGCGAGACAATGCAAGAATCAACCGCTGACGCATTGGAGAAAGTGTAGGGGGATGGTCAAGTAAGATAATACCGTCAATTCTTGACAGTCCAAATGGAACCTCAGAATCTGGAATTTTCCCTAAGATGTTCACTAGTGCAGAAATCTGGTCATCACCGTGCATCCCACCTAACTTCTCGGCTAATGCGGTTAGCAGTGCTCTAAATGATAGCAAATCGGGTGAGGCTTTGGAAGTGACTGATTCTTCTCGCAAACAGTGGTTTAGGTTAGAAAGGTCGCGACTCTTTCCACGCCCCCAGTGTTGGTCAGGGAGACTATGCATTAGTGGAAATTGAAGGGCCTTTGCTGCTTTTTTACACTCCGCGTGTAGAAGTATAGAGAAGGGTCCGCCTGATGGAAGTAATCTAGGAAGTCTCAATTCTGCATGGAGTGATGATACTAAACTATCCAAGGTTTGATGACTCGTTCGGTCTATCGGGCCATCCTTCTTTCCTCCTTTGGCTAAGTTGTTCAATGTGGCTCGGCGAGAAGATTCTGTTGGGTGGATTGTGAGAATTTGAGCCGGACCCCCACGGTTTGGAGGTCGTGGATCTTGCATTTGCTGTAAGAAATGGGAGGTTAGCCATTCTGGGATATGTGCTGGAGGAACTTCTTCCATCGTAATTGTGAAGCAATTACTCTTTTCCTGCACTACTCTCTACCCCCTACCTTACCTATGCGAGTGTGACGGTTCTTGAAGGTTTAACCGACGATATCACTCGAGTCCCTTCTCTCGTGACCACCCACCTATATGAACCCCTAGAAAATTACATCTAACCTTCTAGTTAAGAATTCTTTATGGACCTTGAATTACAGGATTGCATTGCTTTGTGGCGATGTGGCATTAGAGAATCCACGGGGTTTAAACTAACACGACTAAAACCCATGAGTTACTATGTTGATTAAACAAGAACATTTCATGTTACATATCCGATGCCTTTAAGAGGGTGTGGTATCACTGCGGTAATAGACTAAGAATCGGGAGTCACGAAGTAAAAACAACGTTTATCCGTCATCTGCACAGCGATAATATTCAGTAATGAGATAATCAAATATTGTTAACAAGAACGGATAAACAGTTGAGTAACTTTTGGACAGATTGTTGGTTGCCAAAAAAGGAGATAGAAATATGACGGGAAATAATATGATTAAATGTACGGAATGTAGTAGCAGAGACCTTGACCATGATGAGGCACGAGGTGAAGTAGTTTGCAACGATTGCGGCACCGTGCTTGATACAAATCAAATTGACGCTGGACACCCAAGTGGCCAGGTAGGAGAAAATGCACACATGAGTGCACAACGAAACGACAGTGTTGGTGGTAGAACAACGAGACGAACTCATTTTGACAGAGCTGAGGCTCGAAGAAATGGTCTTGGTAATATCATCAGACCAGACCAAAGAGCACACTCTCAACGAAACGTTAGAGCTAATGACATCCTTGATGAAATAAGAAAGATTTCTGGTTCTGATAATGTTGCAAAAGCTTGCATTCCCTTTCTTAAAAAATGCTACACCAAAGATGGAGAGGGTGATGGCCATGGTAAGTTACCACTTAACCAAATGAGATTTATCGGGTCCAAATCATCGGACAAAGTCAAGGATGCGACGTACATCATCAGAGTAAGTGCAATAGCAACAATGAGAGTGGTTTCAGAACTTGGTTCTATACCTTACCAGTACTGGCAACAAGATGCTGATAGACTTGGCCTTGAAAGAAAAGATGTTGCTGAGACTGCGAGACTTATCAAGACACGTCTGGTCAATCTCTTCCGAGACCATGCCTCATCAATAGACCCACGGGTTGGGATGAGAAATCTACGTCGCAACACTATTGAAGCATTTGAACAAAAGTTGAGAGATTACATTAGACAACACGAGGTTCAGCATGCTGAAAAATTACTAAAGTGGTTTACTGAGAGAGTTCGTGTTCTTGATTCGGATGGTGAGGGGCCGATGGCAGAAGAGAAGCCACGAATGCTATTAGCGATGATTACCATTTGTGGAATTGAACTATTCGATGATGTTAAAATGACCAAGAAAAGCATCGCTGAAGAAATATTCAACCTCACAGTTGGAGGAGTGAACTCTAGATTGAAAGGTGAGCAGATTGGTATGACTAAGAAGCAATTCATCAAGAAATTCAACGGTGGAGCAAATACTGCTTGAAGTGTTACCTACCAATCAATCCGGTTCGGTTTAATTACTGATTTTCGCGGTTAGAAATGTTCGCCACGAGCGCTGCCCCTGCTAAACCAACAACAACCCACATCACTCCGATTGCAGGTAGGCCGAACAGTCCTTCGGAATCAGAATCAACATAATTCACTAGAGGTTGCTCACTCCACTGATGGACAAGGACAAGTGAAAGGTCATCGCCATCCCAAGCAATAGGCAGAGTATAATTCATTGATCCTGAATTACCATCCAACTCAACCATATCACGCACCACATCATGATAGTCCCCCAAACCATTAGACCCTTCTTCAAAAGTCGCTGATGCTTCAACTACGAACACTAAGGTAGTTGTGGACTCTGGAAGCCAATCACCTGCTTCAAGATTCCATGTTAGAGTCCCAGATACCATATCTTCACTTGACCAAGAAAGTGATGAAGTCGCCGATTCCTGAGAGTATTGGGGTGGTTGTGCGAGAGACTCTGCGTAATATGGTTTCAATTGCTCCTTATGCAAGCCACCGCTTCCTGCGTGCATTGTTTCTCCATTGATTATTATGGTTGGGGGGGCGCGCATAATATTGACAACTTTCTTTGATGTTTCCCCATATCTTTCTTCCCAACGATGATCCACTGATTCTACTCCAAATGGGTCTTCGACCTCACCAATCGCGCGGTGGAAAGTCAGGGTCGTGGTCTCACCAGATGCCTCTCCAATTGCCGCATATAGCCCTTCTTCTGCATATACACAATTCTCACACCATGTTGCTGTGTACACTTCAGCTATGGCGGGGAATTCTGACATGGGCGACTCGGTTGAGGCATCTGTAACATTAGATACCTCTATTGAAATGCCGCCAAATATGCCTTGAGGATAATCGGCTGTTGGAACGGGGGTGGGGGCCCCAACTGCCATTGGCAACATCAATAATGCAGAACACAAAACAATAATTCTGGTCCAGTTCCTAGTTGACATGAATTATCCGACACAGCGATTCGCTGTCAAGGCAACGGTTGATTGAGTTGTGATTATTTTTCCATTTCTGAACCATTAAAAGATGATTAATACCCGATTCCATCCTCAATTGGCACATTCAATCGATTTGGAAGTTGATCTAGTAATTGATTTGGCGCTATTGGATTCGGGAATAAATTCCACCACGGTGGTTCGCCTGGCCGTCCATAACGGCGCTCATATGGGCCTAACATCTCTACAAGGTCTCTCCGTACACCCTGAACAGGGGCGTGTTCTCTTGTGAAAATTTCGTATTCAGCACCTTGTTGTTCATCCCTTCTACGGAATCCCGTCAATCTTGCCAATCCTTTCACAAGGTCTAACTCATCCTCGTCTCGCACTATCCAAGCAACGACTGTATCATCAATAGTAACTGCATTTGGGGTTGCTCGTGGGATTCGGAGAATACCGCCTAGTGGTGTATTGATCATCACTCGAAAGGCTGCGGGAAAAATGTTTAGCCAACGGCCTCGATGCCGCCCTCTATCAAACCTGTAATCACGTCGCTGGAGTTCTAACCACCTGGGGTCGTCTAGGTTTGGTTGGATTCTATCTCCTCTAGGATGTGCATCTCTTAATCCACTATCGGAAATGAATTTTGCGAGTGGTTCTAACTTCTCAGCAGATGTCAAATCATCCATCAATGTCAGAATGACGCTGGCAATCACATCACCTACAGGTAATTGTTTGAAGGAACCGTTTTCGTGGATACATAATGGGATTGACTTACCTTCCTCGAGGTTTTCCAAACAGTTTGAACCTGCCACTGAAAATCTAGCACCATGTGCTCCTGGCCCAGGCCCAACCGAATAAAATAGCCCAGATGTGCCTTCAATAGTTATGTGAAACTCACCTTGAGTTGAAACAGTGATTCTTTTATCTGAATCGCAAACACCTCTCAAAAGTAATAAGGCTCGACACTCTGGTTCTGCAGGCATTAACTCCCCCTCTTTTTCATGCCAACACCATTGTAATGCTCTGAGGTATTGATGTTCATCCGAAGTCGGAGGTGACAGCGCCCAACTTGTCAAAAGGGCCCAGAGTCTTGGCCAAGGAGGAATTTGAGACCATATCCACTTACCATTTTTGATTGTTCGAATCTGTAACTTGCCTTGGTAAATGCGGAGTGAAGGACCGGCCCATTTACGCATTGTTGCCAATGGTGTACCGCCATCCATAACTTCACGCCATCTTTTGGCCCACAATTTATTATTCGATTCTAATAAATCCCAATCAATATCGGTCAATCCTTCTTCCATCCGTATTCCGCGGATTTCGTCTACCATTTGATTAAACATAGGTTGCATACCACGGTCCACGCGCCCACCAAAAGCCCGAGCGGCTAAGCGATTCATACCAGCATTCCAGCGTAGAAAGAGGTCGGCGCCCTCAAATAAAGCGCGTCCTGGGGGGTGTTCTCGTCGCAACAATATGCGTTGCATCCTATTCATCTGGCGACGTTGATAATTACCTCTTCCATTGTGTATATCAACTCGGCGGTTTGCAACAATTAGGAGAGTTGTAAGTAGCAAATTCCAATCACAATTCTCAAACCGCTTTTTCTCTTTTGAATTACCAGTCAATGCTCTAAGTAGGTGATTTGAAGGGACATTACCTGGTAAAGTTCTACCATCAATCACCCAGATTTCAGAAATCTTGGACAGGTGACTGCCATCAGGAAGTGGTATGCCTCTTTGCAACATCTTATCGTCATCACCGTCATCACTGTTTTGTGAACAAAGACTTTGACGTAATTGTTTGAGTTGTTGTTCTCTTTTTTCATCAATCACGTACCATGGGTCATTTTCATCGCGGGCTGCACGAGAGGAATTGAACGCCCAATCACTCTCACCATTGTCAAATTTGTCAAGTATAGCCCGCCACCGAGGCTGGACTGTTCTTTGACGGTTAGGAGACAGAACTTCATTGATGGACTGTCTTGCTTTCAAAGTTGGACGACCTTCGAACCCAGCTCCAACTAGAAGCGGAGCAAACTGAGCACATCGATTGCACCAGCCAATATCTTCTGAACTCAAATTATCCGCACAAGTAATACATTTCTTCATCTCAGATTCACCGAAGAGAAATCCCTTCACAATTGAAATGTCAGTAACCCTTTTTGAATGATGCAACAAAATCCAGTGAGATGCCATCAAGATTGGCTTCTAATACAATGCCTTTCGCCTCTAGCTTCAGCCTCAAATTTCCAAACATCTTCTTCATTTGTAGTCGCCCCCTCTTCCGCACCCTCTTCAAGGCGGTCCTGTACAGACATTACGAATTCGGCGTGGTCATCACCCGATTCTAACCACTCAAAGAAAAGGCGATTTTGTTCTTCTAACTCTAGCCCGAAAGGAGGATGTGTTTCATCATCGTCATCAAACATTTCATCCTCCCATTCTTCATCCCATTCATCATCATCGTCATCTACATGGAAACCGTATGGATGATTTTTAGACATCTCGGACCAATCTTTAGCACTATTTCCCATCGTATTTTCAAACCACTTTTGGTGTATATTGAGTAGGGTTGTGACGTTTTCAGCACTCCCTTGATCATTACGAAGAGTTAGGAGGTAAGCTGCTAACATGTCAGCAAGTGGATATTCGTTTATTCCATATTCAATTAACTGAATACAGATTTTGATAGGTTTGTTCCATGACTGAGCCGCTTTTTTATTTCGGAAAGCATGTACTTCTATTGCTGAATCTGTTGTATTTCCTAAAGGACGAACCGAGTACCATAGGGAAGAAGTACCCTCAACAATGAACCCATCATTACTAGACAAAATAACTGATTCACCCAATGATTCACATGTCTGAGCAAGTAAAGAAAGAGCCCTAAATTCAGGTTTCGGACCGATAGATAAGGAATCATCGTCACAATCAATCGCCCATTGAATCGCTCTTAGGTAGTTATTCTGTTCAGTACTAGGATGGTATAGTGACCAACCAATTAAATGACGCCATACATCCATATTTTGTGGTAATTGCTTGAGTGAATAACCATGCTGTCCACGTACAACTAAATGCAATCGCTGTTTGTATACTGCCAATGATGGCCCTTGGACAGATTTTCTGGCATGCTCATTATTCGATTCAAGGATGCTTTTCCAACTAGTAGCGATGCTACCAAGTTGGCGCTCTGCTTCAAGCCACATTTTTGGTAAATCTTCTGAATTCGGATGACAGAAGAGACTCGTGACATGATTGTCAATTAATGATGCAGCGTAACGAATGAATGGATGACATCTTCCTGCACCTCCAAATGGCGGATCAAAAATAAACATGCTTTCAATTTCACCCTCATAAATAGGTGGTAGGCATTCTGTAAAGCCACTCTGAAACCAAGCGTGAGTGGATATTTCGTTGTTAACGAGGCATTGGGTTGTAACTTTGAGAAGTTGTGTCAACTCA
>JAERSV010000071.1 GCA_016845345.1 Methanobacteriota archaeon | reverse complement strand
AATTCACCCAACTCTTCTCGCCGGGTATATGTGGCGCGTAAGGCGTTAACCCAAGCATCTAGGTCAGCCGCTTCATCAACGATTACACCACCCTTACCAACAGCTTCTGGTTGGCTACCTATTGATATTGAAACAGACGGGACTCCAAACAATCCAGCCTCGTTAATCACTCGGCCCCAAGAACCAGTTGAGGCTACGGTCAGAAGGTGGATATCACAGCGGCTAAACACCTCACTAACCGGAGTGTGTCCATGCCATGTGGTATTGTCAAACTTCCCTAATTGTTCGGCATAAGAACCTCCTCCGTAAACGTCAACCCTTGCTTCTGGCCACGCACTGGAGAGATGAGGCAAAAGACGTTGATAGAACTCATAACCTTTCTCAGGGGTTACACCCACAATTGCAATTCTAGGAGTTTCAGTATCATTATTTTTCATTCGATTTGAAAGCCCCGCTGCTCTTGTAGTTTCAATTTCTTCAATGGTTCCAAATCTACTCGCGAAATCCAACGGAAGTCGAACATTTCTGATTGCTTTTACTTTGAATGTGCTGGCAACTTGTTGCCCCAATCCTTCTCCAGCACAACACACCGCGGAAGCGTTCTCTAAACTTGCGCGGTAAAGATTAGGCTGAATGAATTGTAATTCGTCTCTTACAAAGACCAAATATGGAATATTTAATTCTTTGAATACCTCTCCAGCCCCCGCCGACCAATGTAATTGAGTAATACCAATTACTGGTAATCCACTTCTTTCGGTTTGCCCTTTAGCTTCAGCGATTTTTCGTCTGAGTAATTTAGCGAATTTTTTATTTCCTCTTTTTAGATGCTGACGTTGAAGCACAGAGTTTGGCTGTCCACTTTTACCTCTCAAGCGCCAAGCAAGCCCCGACCACCAATCTTCAATTGGAAGATTAAGTTCCACTCTTTCTAATTCTGAATCTGAGGTAAGAAGGGTTGCCTCCCCCCTTGCGCTAGATTGGAAAATAGATGTTTTCCATGCTTGTTGTAGATGTGCTGGGTCAATTTGTGGAGAATCATGACTTGGTAAATAGAGAACTTCAGCTTCTGGTAATGGGCCAGGTTCACATACTCCTTTGAGGAGAGTTGCAAGACTCATCTCGGCCCCGCCTGCAGGGGGGTCGAGGTCCCGGACAGCGGCAATTAACAGCCCCACCATGATTTCCGCTTCTGCTTACCCTATATCAGACAAACCGCCATCATGGGTCATTAGGTGTGAATTCCGGTAGCGTGAAAGAGGGGTGTAGGTTCGGCCAATCAATGAGTTTGAAGATGGCAGTGGTCGGGACAGGCTATTGGGGGCGCAACCATGTCCGGACTTTAGCCGCGTTGAAATCCAATGGTGTAATCTCAGAACTCGTCGTTTGTGATGTAGATGCTGAGCGCGCTGGAAGTTTGGCATCAGAGTTTGGTTGTGAGTGGTGTACTGATGCTAACGACCTTAGATCTCTTGGTGTTACTGCTGCAACAATTGCCACACCAACCCCTCAGCACGCACCTTTAGCAATTTCATTGATGGAGCAAGGAATTGATGTTCTTGTTGAGAAGCCTTTGGCAATGAATGAGGAACAGGCCAAAGAAGTTCTAGACTGCGCTGAAAAAACAGGCCAAGTATTGATGGTTGGTCATTTATTCCGATACCATGCTGCCGTGCGAAAAGCTGCAGACCTCATCGCTGACGGCACACTTGGACCGATTCTACACATTGAATCAGACCGCCTTTCGGTAAGAGAGCCAAGGCCGGATATTGGAGTTATTGCGGCATTAGCAATCCACGACATGGATATCATGAAAGATTTGATGGGCGACATTGAACCGAGCAAAATCAATTGTCTTGCATTGCCATCTGATAATCTAAATATTGAGGACCACGCAATTATTGAGATGGGATTCCCCAAAAATTCAGGAAATAACCAGAATGGCGTTTCAGCAGTTGTAACAGTTTCATGGAGAAGCCGGATTCAAGGTAAAGTCAGAGTGCTACGAATAATCGGTCAAGACGCTTCATTGGCTATTGATTACCTTGATCACTCGGGATTATGGATACATCATCACCCAAACAATGCACATGGCCAGCAGTGGGGAGGGTTTGATGCGGCTCCACGTGAGCGTATTGAATTACCACTTGGTGAGCCAAGTTTGACTGCTGAATTGAGAGCGTTCATTTCACACGCGAATGGAGAAAATAATGACGCCCCGTTCGCATCCGGAAAAGTCGGTTTAGAGGGTGTGAGTATGGTTTCTTCAGCACTAAAGGCAGCAGGTAGAGAGTAATTTTAACAAAATTCTTGAGAGAGCATTCAAGAATCAGATATAGGTGGGCCAACACATGAACCCAGCACAATCTCTGCTCGGCCCTCTTTACGACCTCTATGTTTCGGCACTTGGTCAAACAGTTGGAATGATTGTGGGTTATGTCACATTGGTTGGTATTACCGCCTTAGTTTGGTGGATGTTGGCAAATCGAAACGAAGTAATTTCCGGATTAGATTTGCGCGCGGCAAAAATTGGAAACATGCTTTTCCTCCTATTTCTTGGTGCAATTTTGTATAGTGTAATGTCTGGTACTTTCGGCTTTCCGTTTATTGGTGCAATATCAATGACCCTCACTTCGGTTTTATTCATGCATTGGTGTATGACTAATTTTGAAGGAGAACCCATTTGAGTAGAGAGTCATGGCAAAATTTGGTGACCACCCTCTGATTCCAGATGCTCTGGAAAATTTACTCTCAGACCTTACTGTTAGCACGGTTTTTTTGAAAGCGGATTGTCCCCCGCGAGTTAAACGCGGCCACATTACAGAATTAGAAGTCGTTGAACTTGATATGGAAGAATATAGTAGTTCAACCATCGAAGAGATTTCCCAAGGGCTGGAAATCACACTTGAGCAACACAGCGAGACACGTAGCGATTGCTTTGTAGAAATTGATCGCCATGGTTGCAAAGTAATGCAAGTTGGTGATTTACGAGTAACGATTTCTTGGCCACCATTTTCTGATGGTTGGGAAATGATTGTTGTCCGGCCCGTGGCTCAACCGGACCTTGAAGATTACAATTTAGATGAAAATCTCCTAAAATTGATTGCAGATTTACAAAATCAAGGAACCCTCGTTAGTGGAATGCCTGGCTCAGGGAAATCAACACTGGCAAGTGCAATCGCTCGTTGGTTAGACGGTGAAGGCGCAGTTGTCAAAACAATGGAAAGTCCAAGGGATTTACAATTGCCTCAAAGAGTAACCCAGTATGCTCCATTAGCTGAAGATGACCGCTCCCGCGGCTCAATGGAATTGACAGCAGATATCTTATTCTTAGCAAGACCTGATTTCATCGTCTATGATGAAGTCCGCAAGACCAAAGATTTCGAAGTATTTGGAGATTGTAGATTAGCAGGTCTTGGTTTGCTTGGAGTCACTCATTCCGCCTCTGCATTAGAAGCGATTCAGCGAATGATTGGTAGAGTCGAATTAGGAATCTTAGCTCAAATACTAACCACAGTAATCCATGTTGAAAAGGGTAAAATCAGAGAAGTTTTGCAATTAGCAATGACGGTGAAGGCACCGTCTGGAATGCAATCTGATTTGGCTAGACCAGTAATTCAAGTGAAAAGATATCCTGATGGCAAGGTCTTGAACGAAATATTCTCATTTGGTGAACAAATATGTATTGTAGATGCAGATGGTCAAGCAGCAGGAGACGAGATGTCACCAATGCAACTCCTTGCTGCAGCCCAACTCAAAGACCGTCTTTCAGAAGATTATGGAATTAGAATCCATCATGTAAAATTCTCCGGTGGAAGCGTCGAAGTCTATCCAGATGAATCCGCAATAGGTGTTCTTGTCGGTCAAGGCGGCTCAACAGTGAAGGCTTTGGAGGAACAGTATGAAGTGAAGTTTTCAATTAAATCAGCACGTGATTTACCCCGTGGCTTTAGGGCACCTGAAAATAAATTCCGAAGTTCATATGATATGGATGTTGAACGAAGCATGGGTGGACGGGCTTGGGAGCAGTCCTACAGTAGCAAGAAAGATAGAAGGGCAAAACGCAAGGGAAGACGACGTTAATCCTCTAATTCCCACACTCTCATTTATCTCAAAGGTTCATCAAGGGGTCGTAGTTCGGACAAATTAGGTGGATACATGTCTGAAGGTACACATGGACCAGTTCCAATAGTTCGCCAAGAGACCAGAGTCACCTCAGGGGTGGAGGTAACTCAGAAGTTAATTCACGCCGCAAAAACCCTCGCCTCAATACTGCGGGGAACACTTGGTCCACGGGGATTAGACAAAGGATTATACAAAACCAGCGGTGAATTTGCAGTAACATCTGATGGCGCAAGAGTGCTGAATGATTTGTTGATTAAAAATCCGGGCGCCAAACTTCTTGTTTCACTGGGTCAAGCCCAAGAATCAGCGATTGGCGATGGCGTGACTTCAACAGTTCTTTTCGCTGGCGCTCTTTTAGATGAAGCGGGGAGGTTGATTCGAAAAGGCGTTCACCCGCTGACTATAGTTGATGGTTATTTGATGGCTGCTGATATCGCGGTTTCAGCACTTGAAGAAGATGTGATAGAATGTTCAGCAGATGATAGCGCGTTATTACAGAAGGTTGCCTCAACTTCTCTAACAGGTCGCGCAGCAGGGTCCGACACTCGCTTTGCAGAAATGCTGGTGGAAGCCCTTGCCCATGTGACTCATGAAACGGAATTAGGTATTCGTTGTGAGGCCGAAGATGTGTTGTTTGAAAAATTAGAAGATAGCACAATAAACGATACACGCATGGTTACGGGCGTATTTTGGCGCCAACGAATTCCAATGGAGAGAATGGCTGGAGTCAAAGAGAATGCCAAAGTTGCACTTCTTAATTGTGATATTAAGCAAAGAGAAACAAAGAGGGATACTGAAATCGAATTACAATCAGCAGACGATCTCCAAAAATTCATGTCAATTCATGAACAAACATTAGCAAAAATTGCTGATAACATCATTGCTACCGATGCAGAAATAATCTGTTCTAGTGGTGAGGTCGATAGAATCATACTTCACCGTCTTGCTGCAGCAGGCAAAGTGGTAATCCACGATGTTGACGAGAAGCAATTAATCCATTTAGCCCAAGCAAGTGGAGCAAAATTAGTAGAACATTTAGATGACCTTAGTAATGAAAATATTGGATTCGTCGGCCGATTCGAAGCACAACGACGGTTGGCAACAGATGAAGTTCAAGACAGAATAATCTTTGATAGTTGCACAGGGCCACTTGTTACAATTCTTGTTGGCGGAGCAATGGGTTCAGAAGAGACGATTCGTGGGATGTATGATGCACTTAGGGCCACTAGCCTAGCGCGCAGTGAAGGTACACTATTGCCCGGGGGTGGGGCATCACACATGCTTGCTTCAAAAGCAGTAAAAGAGGCGGCTGAAAAAATTGCTGACAGAAGCCGCCTTGGCATGGATGCCTTCGGCCGCGCCCTTGAGATGATTCCATGGATGCTGGCGGCAAATGCCGGTGTAAACCCACTCGATGCTCTTCTTGAACTCCGTTCAGCAGTGAGGGAAAACATGTCTGTGGCAGGTGTTAGTTCAGATGGTTCAATCAAATCCATGTCGGATGTTCTTGAACCCGCCGAAAGCATACTTCATGGTATCGTGGCGGCGACTGAAACAACAAACACACTTCTTCGCTGTGACCAAGTAATCAGTGCAAGAGGGGACTAATCTACCCCATCAGATTGATGACGTGATTGCAACCATTTTCGTTTTTTCTTCCAATGCATTATTGTAAATCTGTACTCGAAACTTAATTCAATGAGAACTCTAATGGGAAATTACCCATGAAACCCTCACATCCAGATGCGTTCCTCGTGGTCGATAGGGACGATTACATGACCGTATTGGCGATTATTGCCAATGCTGACAACATTCTCAAGGAAGAAGAAATGTCATTTTTTGAAAGTAGAATGGCAAGGATGTTGATTAATCCACGATTACGTACACAATTTCGAAATTTATTACGCAATGAATACAATGTTGAAGAGACGGTAAAAAATATGGACAAAAAAACCCTTAGATTAGCACTCAGAGATGGTATTTTTCTTGCCGCGGCAGATGGCGAAGTCCATGATTCCGAAGTTGAAGCGATAAAAATTGTTGCCAAGCATGCCGGGGTGGATAATGATCGGCTGAAAGAGATATGGGCATGGGTTCAAGATGGATTAGAATGGATGTCAACGGGCCCCTCGCTTTTGGAAATCGCGCTTGATGAAAGTGATAAGTAGTAAATCAACGTCGATTAGTGAAGATAATTTCTCGCCTCAAAACTCAATAACGGCTTCCCCGTCGAATGAATACGGGTTCGATTGATGAGCACCTCTAATCAACCCGGAACAACTTCTGAAGTGCCGAATAAAACCGGCACCAATTCACCCCGTGCTCTTCTCAGTGTTTACGATAAAACAGGAATCAGTGCTCTAGCAGTAGCCTTGGAAGCGATGGGTTGGAAAATAGTTAGCACGGGGGGGACTGCTCGGCTATTGCGCGAGTCAGGGGTAGCGGTTGATGACGTTAGTTCAATCACAGAACACCCAGAAGTTTTTGATGGCAGAGTCAAAACACTTCATCCCGCAATTCACGCTCCAATTCTTGCTCGAGGAAATAATCCCGATGACGTACAAACCCTAGCACAACTTGGTTATCCCCGAATCGATATGGTGGTCGTAAATCTATATCCATTTGAGGAGGTTGCTGCGCGACAACCTCTGGTTGGCATAGACGAATTGATTGAGATGGTTGATATTGGTGGTCCGACACTGATAAGGGCCGCAGCAAAGAATCATCCAGATATTTTGGTGATGGCCGACCCCAGCCAATATGATGAAGTCCTAGCGCATTTGCAACAAACAGATGGTGACCCAAAGTCTGTTCCATTAGATGTCAGGCAACGACTCGCATTGACAGCATTTCAGAGAACAGCTGCTTACGACGTGGCCTTAGCAACAACCTTGGCCGAACGATTTGAAGGAGTTGAATTAGAAGGTGATTTGCCCCCGAGACTATTGATTTCCGGAGGTCAGTTGAACCGGTTAAGATATGGAGAAAACCCACATCAAATGGCAGGTTTTTTTGGCGCAACACGAGTTGGGGAAGAGCCAGAAGGTTTGGCTTCAGCAAACCAACATGGAGGAAAGGAGCTTTCTTTCAATAATTATCTTGATTTGGATGCAGCATTGCGTTTTGCTCGTTCTGTTAGTGGGGATGAATGGAGTCAATGGCCCCATTGTTGTGTAATCATCAAACACACAAATGCTTGTGGTGTTGCTATTTCTACTAATCAAGTGGAGGCTTGGAATGATGCGCTTGCTAGCGACCCTGAATCTGCTTTTGGTTGTGTTATCGCTTTCAACCAAGTAGTAACCGACGAGGTTGCAGAAGCGATTGGAGAACATTTCGTTGAATGTATTATCGCCCCGGGATTTGAAAACTCAGCCTTGGAAATATTGTCAGAGAAAAAGAATCGCAGAATGCTAACTTTTGAAAATTTCACCCCATTAAATCCAGAACTCCGGTGGAGACAAATTGATGGTGGTTGGTTAGCACAAGAAGAAGGAGCCCCTCAAATCAATTGGTCAGAGGTCAAATCGGTGACTAAAAAATCAGCAGACGCTGGCCAAATTGATTTAGCCAGATTTGGGGTAACTGTTTGCGCCCAAGTGAAATCAAATTGTGTTGTATTTGTTCAACCGACTACAACTGGATTCGCGACAGTTGGTATTGGCCCCGGTCAAACTAGCAGGGTTGAAGCGGTAAGAATTGCAGCCCGTCGTGCTGGTGAGCGGGCAACAGGGGCAATGATGGTTTCAGACGCGTTCTTCCCATTTAGAGACGGCATTGATACCTCACATGAAATTGGAATAACTAGCGTTGTTCAACCGGGTGGTTCTATCCGTGACCAAGAAGTGATTGACGCCGCAAATGAACATGGAATGACCATGTTGTTCACAGGCGTTCGGTTATTTAGGCACTGATTCTCAAACCCGGGTTTTGATTTTCGAACTGACAAACCAGATACCAATTACCCAGACAATAGCGATGAAGGCTTGGCCGTACCCTGGGTCACCAGCAATAGTGGTTATCCAAATTGAGATGGCAGACATAATTGTAATGAAAATTAGAATGAACGTTTTAACGTGCTTTGGAAGTGTTTTTCCAGTTGAGTAATAGTCAAATAATGCTGAACCAAACCAACGGTTTGTCAAAGTCCAGCGAAATAATTTTTCGTTTGAATGACTGAATAGATATGCCGCTGGAACAGCCCAAGAAACAGTAGGCCAACCGGGCACCCAAATACCAATAACTGCACAAATGATGAAAATGAATCCAATACTCACATACAAGCGTCTTTTCAAGGGTGTAGATTTTTGAGAATATTGCTCAACAATAGCGTCCACACTCGTCAATGCCACTGCCAACCCCGCTCCCTCAATGTGGCCGCCATAAACCGTTGTTAAAAAGTGGCCGATTCGCTCAATAGTGGTGGCCTACTCGCTTTGCCCACGGGTTAGGCGTAAACCTAGACCACACGGGGCTCTCCGAACATGTCAGGTTCGTACACTCTTCCAAACGTTTCTTCGATAAAAAAGCCACTAAGATTGGGTGTTTTGATTTCCGGTTCGGGCTCGGGTTTGGAAGCACTTTTACAACATCAAGAATCAAATAATTGCTCTCATGAAACAGTTGTTGTAATTTCAGATCAGCCTGCTGTTAAAGGCTTAGACAAAGCCGCCAAACACGGGGTGGTCGGCATTTGTGTCCCCCTACCTTCACGTCAGGATTTTCCAGCAGGTCAAGCAGGTCTTTCTGAGCGTAGATTAGCCCATGAACACGCAGTTGCTAGAGTTCTAGATGAATACCGGGTTGAATTGCTAGTTTGTAGTGGCTACATGCGTATTCTGACTGAGAATTTTTTAACTCCTCGATTAGGTAGAGTGGTCAACATTCATCCAAGTCCATGGGGGGATGATGGCGCCTTGTTCCCCGGCGCTCATGGTATTCAGGATACATTGGCTTCCGGAGCGACCACAGCGGGAGCATCGGTCCATTTCGTGAGTGCCGGTGTGGATGATGGACCATTGATTGCAAGCGAGACAACAGCAATTCTTTCCGACGAAGATGAGGAAACTCTGGGTGCTAGAGTGCGCACTGAAATTGAACATCGCCTCTACCCTACAGTAATTGATGCAATTTCAGAGGGCCGGGTTAAGCCAGACGGGAACCGCTTTCGAATCAATTGAGAAATTTTAGGTCCTCTTTTGAATTAACATTCGTAAAACAACGGGTTGTTATTCCAGCCTCTTTCCAAGCAGGTGGCCCAACCTCAACCGAAGCCATCTTTGATATCACCTGGTGTGCTGCCACACCCATATCGTCGAGGGAGTCATTGAGTGCTTCGGTCTTGGCGCAGAATAACAACGGCTCAATACCAGATTCCGACATTGCAACCGCGCAATTTTTCCGCTTTGACAAATTGCTATACAGAAGGGAAAACAAGCGTGAATCGACGAATGGCACATCACACGGAACAATCTGTATCGATTTCCATCCGAGTTGAAGTGCAACTTTGACAGTTACACTCATACCCCTAACTGCAGAGTTTTGATTTTGATTTGAATCGCCATCAAAAACAAATCTGACCGCTAATCCCTCTTCACCAAAAACAGGCTGCCATTTCTGAGGTTTTTGCTTGAGAGCGGTAATTACTGTAGTAGCTTGTTGTTGGTTTTTAAATGAGATAATGGCCTCAGGTATTCCAGCGATTTGTATTGCTTTCACAACCCGTAGAAGCATTGCTTCTCCTTCAATCTCAACCAACGCCTTTGGTTCACCCATTCTACTTGAGGGGCCACCAGCGAGTATGACAGCACCATCAGCAACCGATTGCGTTGCCATTCATTCGACCTCAGCAATTCGGTTGACAGCATATTCCAATTCTTCCATCAAAATGTTGGCACGTTGTAAAATCGCCAATCGGTCTCTTCTAGTTTGAGCCGAAGGCAACCATTCTAGCAGTTTTGTAATGTCGGTGGTATTTCTATCTAATAGATATTCAAGAGCCGCTAATGCAATTGGGTCCTCTGGCTCAAGAAATCGCATGAACTGCCGTAGGGGCTAGTCTTCATGTTCATTTTGGCTGTTCAGCCACTTTTTGGCTAATTTTTCCCATCTCGCTTTGGGCGAAGAGAATCAAACATTCGGCCGACTAAGTCAACCACCCCCCCCAAGTCATCTTTGACTTTTTGCAGAAGTTTAGGGTCATCACTGTCTTCTAGTGAATCTTTCAATATCTCAATGGCGAGTTCATGTTCCTTGTCTGTAATTCTTAAACTAGATCGCAAAACCGCGATTACTGCCATTTCATCATTACTCAATGAAGCGTTCACAAAAGCAGTCTCGAACATTTCTTCATAGATTTGTATCCTTTCGTTTTTATTGATGATTTCACCCCCATCAACAATTTCACCTTTAATCACTAGATTGTAAATCTCACCTGGAACAGTTTTCAAATCATTTTCTTTCTTGAAAAGAAGAATAGCCAATCTAGTAGCCAATCTCTGTTCTTCCCGAGTTAGAACCCCATCGCGAAGAAGGACCCCAATTACAGTGGCGTAAACTTCACGAGTTCGCACCGGGCCTTCGCCTGTGGGCATAATGTGACCACGCCCGCTCCACCTTTTCACTTTGACTAAAGGTCCGGTGGGTTATTGAAGGAAGGGTAGTTCGGCCAATTTACAGGTTCACCTGTCCCAATCACCGGGCGCATAGACGCTCGATTCCGAGAAAAACGGCCCCAGTGGCGGGGCGGGGTATACCTAAGGACTGAGAAAAATGAAAGAATCAGGCAATGCAAAATACATGATTAGAGTCAGCGTCAAACTTGATGGCCAAGCTCGTAGAAAAGACATCATCGGTGCTATTTTTGGACAAACAGAGGGATTAATGCCCGAAGCACTAGATTTGAGAAAACTTCAGCGTTCAGGCCGCATCGGGCATATTGATGTTGATTTAGATAGCAAGAAGGGAAAAGTCAGCGGAGTTATTGAAATTCCATCATCTCTTGAGAACGTCGAGAGTGCAATTATTGGCGCTGCTCTTGAAACAATAGAACGAATAGGGCCGGCAGCTTCACAATTGAAGGTGCTTGAAATATCCAACATTCGTTCTTCCAAGAGAACTTCAATGGTTGACCGTGCAAAGGATATTCTTCTTGATATCGTTAAACAACGCGACACAGAAGCAGATAATTTGATTGATGAAGTTCGTAGTGTGTTAACAACTAGCGAAGTTACAACCTACAAAGATACAGGAATGACATGTGGACCAAACATCGAATCCAGTGACTCACTGATTATTGTTGAAGGCCGTAATGATGTCCTAAATTTGGCATCATGCGGAATTAAGAACGCAATAGCGGTAATGGGTGCTGGAATTGACGATGCATTGGTTGAATTAGTTGAGAATAAATCAATGGTCAAAGCATTCTTGGACGGTGACCGTGGTGGTAGAATGATTGCATTAGAATTATCAGGAGTTCTTGGTACTAAATTAACTCACATTGCATTTGCCCCAGAAAGTCGAGAAGTCGAACACTTAGAAAAGAAAGTAATTGGAAAGCATCTAGGTCAAGCAGAAGAAGCAAAGAGAGTAATTGCTAGGATTGAAAAATCAGAGGGCGAAGTCAACGGTGCATCAGAGAAAATAGAAATCCCTGATGAAGTCAAAGAATGGGCAGGTAATATGCCTAAGAAGGCAAATCAAGCAGTAATCATTCTAGAAGATGGTTCTGTTTCGGATGAGGCTAGTGTCAAAGACACCATCTCTCAAGCAGGTGAAACCGAAGGCGCACAAGCACTTGTCATCAAGACAAAGGCGACAGCAAAATTGATGGAAATGGTATCAGAGAGTGGTATCAATATCGTGATAGTACCAGAGATGAATGTTAAGGCACCAGAAGATGTGACAGTATACGCAACTTCTGATTTCTGAGTAGAAAACCCCCTCAACTCGGTGCGCGTCTTTCATAAAAGCGACAGCGGTTGGCGTAGCAATGCAACCCATGGATGCTGCCCCCGCATCATCACCTAACCTTAGTAATCTAGACTATACTGTTTGGATTACAACAGGACTTGTCTTTGCTGCTATTCTCTTAGCGTCGTTTGGGGTGTTCTCAGATAAGTGGAGTGTTGAAGAGAAAACCATCACCGAAGAGGATTCCATTTTTGGGGAGGTCACAACAAAAGTAGACCAAGAAATCGGCCTCTCCGATTTTTCTAATTCTGTTTGTAGCGATATTCTTGGGGGCGAAACCTGCTTCACAGAGAACGACTTATACGGAACATCAGATTTGTCCAAAGCTTACGATAATTGTACATCACAGAGCGAAACCGCTGGATTTAATGAGTCCGAAAACGAAGAAGCGTGTGGCTCCCTAGGAGATATGGCAAGCGCGGGAACCACAGGAATGATATTCATCACAATTGGAATTATTGTCCTGTTCACTTCACTTATTGCGACACTCATGGGAACTCGCGGTACAACATTACCATTTTCCCAGTTCTACTCCTTTGGAGGATCTGGATTCATGCTAATTGGCGTAGTTGCTTGGTGGTTGATGATGCCAGAACCACCTGAGGATTTAGACCCAAGTTTAGGACTAGGTGCATGGATGGCCATTGTTAGTATTCTATTGTCAGCAGCAGCCAGCGGATTTGCACTGTTCAATACCAATTCACTAACAATAAATCATGGAGTTGGAGTACAATCCTCTACTATTAGCAATCGATTGCCCGGTATAGGTGTGCGAACACTAACACCTAAATCAAAGGCCAATGAGTATGTTCTACGAGAATCAGCTACAGGAAATACAACTTTGTCTCTCATCGACGATGGCAAACTTCTCCGCTTAACTTGCGCTCAAAAAGTCATTGATGAAGTGGTTATTGAAGACCGATTCATGACCAAGAAATCAGCGTTTACAGGTTTTACCCACTATCGCTACGACTGGCTTGATAGCGGAAAACACGCGTGGTGGACGATAACTGTGGTTGGTATTATTTCATTGATATTTTCACCGGGCGGTGGCTCGTTTTTGTTCTTAGCAGGAGCCTTGTTGTCGTTAGCTCAGTTTTTTGACCCAGAATTATTATTCTTTGAAACCAACGCAGGACGCCACCGTTTACTATTATACAGATACGATTCAAATCGTGAATTAATGAATTTCAGTATGGATGAAATCGATTCCACAATGCAGCAAATACTTAGCGGGGAGCAATTAGATGGTAGTAGTGTTGAAACCAAAGCGGCAGAAATAGAAGAAAATAGAGCCGCAGAAATCAAAGCCGTTCAAGAAGCCGCAGAAGTAGCAAAAGCAGAGGCAGAAATTGCTAATGCATCACAACAGCCCGTGGTTTTACCAGCCCCTCAAGCCCCAACCGTCCATCAAACCCAACCGCATGAAGTGACTGAAAACCAACCCTTACCACTTCAAACTACGGTTGTAGTTCCAGGAATAGAATCCCCAGA
>JAERSV010000070.1 GCA_016845345.1 Methanobacteriota archaeon | reverse complement strand
TCATAATGATGATATATTAAATCCACCTATATACTACACCATAACAGATTTATCCTTAAACAATACTGATGTTATTAAAATAAAGATAGACATGGAAGTTCCAAGTGGATATGAATTTGATAGTAGTTACGATTCATATATTCAAGGTGAAAATGAAATAGAAGTTAGACTAAGAGATATTAACAACAATATTATAGGTACATCGAGTCACATATACGTTATGGGTGATCAAGGGATTCCAAATGTAGAGTTTGATCAAGAATCGTTAGGGCTATCTGTAGGTACATATGTTGTAGAGGCATATTATCCAAGTTCAAGTAATTATATTGTAATGAATGAAATACAAATAGAATTAAGAGAACCTATATATGGATGTACACAAAGTACTATTTTTTACAATAATGTCGAATACCCGATGTGTAATAGTCCTGAGCTTATTTATTATAATCCTCAACACTATCCAACTCATGATACATCGTGTCCTCCAGATGATCCAAATTGTCCTAATAATGGATCATCTTGTATATCACCGAAAAAATATTATCCGGATAATGATGGTGATGGTATACCATGTTGTGATGATGATTTTATATGGGCATGTCCTAGTTTTTCAGAAATGCAAATAGATATAGAAAATGATATTTATCCGGAATATGGAATTATAGGTTGGAATGGGGTATACCCCGGATGTAATCAGAGTCCCCAAACTTTATGTCCTATAACTCTCAATGAATCGTTTACTAATATAACATATGGAATGATAACATTAGAACCCACTCCATCTGATTTTGGTTTAAATATTTGTGGTGATTCCGTGTCATCTGATGCATTCTGTTGGAATTTTAATTATAACTCACATGGTATGTATACCTATGATGGAAGTCAGGGTTCATATTCTTGTATGAAATGGGAAGGTGGTGATACATTTGATGGTGAAGGAGATTGGGTATTATCGGAACACACATCTGTATTAGAAGTAGCTGTATGTTATGGATATCCTTATGCACAATTTAGACAATTACCAGGAGAACCATCAAATTGTGAAAGTGGTCAATATTGTGGATGTTCTACAAATATCTTTGATGATTGTGGTGTTTGTATATCTCCTGAATGTGTGAATGTAGGTGAATGTGTAAACAATGAAACGGAAAATCCAAATATAGCATGTAATGGTAATTTAATTATAAATAACCCATGCAGTCAACCAAATCAAATTCCAAGTAATCCATTATGGAATACTACATGTACTGGATGTACGGATCCATCTGCTACAAATTATAATGAATCTGCTATAATACCATGTAGTGGTGATTCATATAATTGTATGGGAGAATGTAGTGATCCGGATGATATATCACCGGATAAAAAATTACCATGTACCACTACAGGTGATTGTTACCATAATGGAAATGATTATGGTGTATGTGAATTTATACCGCATAGTGATACGGGAATCCCCTTTAGATTTTATAATAACCCAAGTGTTAATGATTTAAATGAAATACCTACATCTTGTGTAGGTGAAAATATATCTTGTAATGATGTATCTATAATTCCATTTTGTACTGGAAATAATACAGCGGGTGGTGAGTGTTTAGTCGAAGAAGGATGTGTAGGTGGGACATTTGATTGTGAATTATTTGGAATGGGGTATGATCAATTAGGTGAATTAGGATTTTGTTATGAAGGATTTGGATGTATATCTACAGGATATGTATTAAATCCTGATAATAATTGTGATAATGATACTCCAATATATTGGTCTCAAGAATCTGCCGATAATTTCTGTATAATAAATGGATATGACTTTGCAGATATAAATTGTGATGAAGTACTTGTAGATGATTATGCATGGAATATGACTGGGTTATATACTATGGAATGTATAGAATCTACAACCACATGTAATCCAAATACATTTTATATAAGATGTGTCGATAATACAGCTGATACAGGAAATCAAGGTTCTAATTGTTGCTGTGAATATGATTATGGATGTGTCGATACTATGGCCCCTAATTATAATACCAATTGTGGTACATATGGATGCTCAAAGGATTGTGAGGGGAATGATATATCAGATTGTTTATTCGCAACACCATATGGATCTGATGTATTATTACCACTCGGAAATCTATCATATATGGTGCCATCATATCAATCAAATATTTATTTTAATGTAGATTCTAATGAATTAGTCAATATTATTACTGATCAATTAAAAGATAAATACATTAAAATAAATCAAGAGATTATGTACATTAATAGTGCCTCATTAAACACATCTAATTCAATTATATCATTAAACGTGAATAGAGGTGCGTTTGATACAAATATAATAACACATCCTATAAATACTCCTGTTTATTTAGAATCGGATGGATGTAATTATAATGATTGTTGTGTAAATTATAAAGTGTGGAGTTGTACCGATTCAAATGCAATAAATTATTATTGTAGTGATGGAATACATGGATATGTAAATGAAAGATTATGTCCAGATAATAATCTACCCACATGGGATGATGTAAACCAACAGACGGGTCATATTATGATTGAGTCATGTACAAGTGATAGTTTTTCATATAATAGTTCATGTGGTCAATATAGATATTCACCACTTGAAGCATCTCCGAATATAATAAATTCAGTAAAAGGTAATATACAGATTGATGGTCCAAATAATAATGTGACAATAGGAGAAGGAGAATTTACACTTGCATCTACATGGCAAGGATTTCCAATATATGATATAATACAGGATGGGACAAGTTTCATAGAAAGTGGTACAAGAGTTAGTGATAATAATGTACATTGGCAATTTGCTGGGTGGAATAATAATTTCGATCAAAGATTTGGTGAAGGTAATTGGTATTCATTTGTAGTAGATGTAACTAATAGTAGTCCAGTACCAGGTCTGACAAAAGCTTTAAGAGTACAAATAAATGATTATGATGATATTTGTGGGACACATCCAGATGAAGGTGGAACTTGTCCAAATTGTTGTGGTTGGGGTGGATTAACTACATCAAATGGTAATTTTAATAATCCTGAAAATTATTTTAGTGCATGGGTTAGAGTACATGAAGGTGAATTTCAATTTGGACATCTAAGTACATCAAATAGACTCAGAGTTGGTCCTACTAATGATGAATGGGTATTTGTTCATACAGGACAATTAGATCAAATAGAACATGGAATAAATCACAATGCTACACAATCCGGATTACATATGTATGCAAATGCAAGAAATAATCCGGATAAAATGGCTCTATTTGATATATTATTATTACATGTTACAAATGGTTGGGATATATCAACGGGTATAGATTGTTGTTGTGAATACAAGTACGATTGTAATAATAGAATGATAGAAGTATCAGATATAGAAGGGCCAGTTACAAACAACCCCATTTACAATAATGAAAATGTAGCATATTATGATGGATGTGGTATATGTTCTGAGGGTACATCTGATCATGAAGCAAATACAGATAGTAAAGGATGTGGTTGTTTTAAAGGTAATACACCGACATGGTATTATGATTATGATTGTCCTAATCCAATTATAAATGAAAGTGGGTATATACAATGTGATGGTAATGGTGAACCAGATGGATATGGATGTGTTGGAGAAGAATATACTATGACATATTCAAATCCGAATGATACATTTCCAGCTCCAATATGGCCATATTGTCTACCAGAACAAGGAGGTAATATGCCATTTGGATATATACATCCATCTACAATGTTAAATGAAGTAGATTGGTGGTGGAATGTACATCCAGGATGGTTAGGATTTGAAGAATCTCAACAATTTTGTAATTGCGGTACAAATCAATATGATTGTACAGGTATGTGTGTGGATGGAGTTGTAGATTACCTATTAACATGTGATAGAAATGATTATCCCGAATCCTTATGTAATGATTTAAATGGTGATTGTAAAGGATGTGATAATTGTGGATTATGTAATGGTCCAAATAGAGATGCATTGACTTGTGAAAATGATCCAAATTGTGAAGAAGAATGGTTATGGCCATCTATAACTGAAGAAGGTAAATATTGTAATTGGTATCCAGATAATATATCTCAGATATGGGACATTAAATATTTTGGAGATTGGCCAGATGAATGGGCGGGTGTACATGAAAATGGATGGTATAATTATATTCACCCAATATCTCCATATACAGGAGATTATGATTGTAATTGTGAATGTGGTGGTACTGCATATATAAATGATTGTGGATATTGTGTAGAAGGAAATACAGGAAGAAGTAATGATCATGGATTAGATGATTGTGGTATATGTAATGGAATAAATAGAATAAACGATGAATGGACATCAGATACATCATGGCAGGCATTTGAAAGTAATGCATCTGGTGATTTAATTCCAAATTTATATTGTAATTATAATGATCCTGGAGCTCAGTTAGGATGTAATTGTGAATGTGAATCGAATGTAATTATAGATGCTTGTGGTGTATGTGGTGGTGATAATTCTTCATGTACTGGATGTAGTTTTGATGAAGATGCATTTAATTATGGATTACAAGATTGTGGTGATGGTGTAACTGGAGTATCATATTTAAATTGTAATACTTGTGAATGGATTGGTACAGATGCCCCAGGAGATGGTGGTACAACTATACATGGTGAATGTTTAATTAGTAGTCCTTGTGTAGATTGTAGTGGAACTGTATACTCACAACTTAATAATAACTGGAGGAGATTGGATCCATATGGAATGTGTTGTACACATCCAGAAGGTGAATGGGAAAATTATTTAAAAGTGAAAACATGTTATACCACATGTGGTAATGATTATAATTCAAATTGTAGTCCTGGTTATGAAATGGTTGTACATGATGAAAATGAATGTTTAAACACTCCATGGTGTGGGCATGCATGTGGATGGAGTGTTGATAATTGTACATCAAGTCGAGGTCAGAGTTTATGTAATGCAAAAGGATGTGAATGTAAAGGATACGCCCTATATGGACATAGAATAGAAGAAGTTGATTCTGTAGCTAAAAATCATTCACAAAATTATGATTCTAATATAGATTATGATTTAGTCAATTCTAGATGGAACTGGGATAGCTATTATTGTACGGGACTTGCTGGTGCACCATGTGGATCTGGTCCGTGGCATGATGCTGAATGTAAGGATTGTCATGGCGGTGATTGTACATGGTCATGTACTACATGTGATTATGGAGATCAAGATTGTAGTATTTATTACACATCAGATAGAGAAGATTATTGGGTTGAAGGTAATTGTATAGCCTTTGAAGATGAAAATGACTTTACATCAACTCAATTATATTTTATTCCGTATCCAGATGGTAATTTAGGAAAACTCGGAAGTTACGAAGAATATGGGAGCAATGATTGTTGTGTACCACCATCATCTTGTTGTAAAATACCAGGTGGTACAGTTGGGTATTATTATCATGTATGTACATCTGAATCAGAATGTTCAAATGCAGATGGAACAATTGTTGATGCATGTGATTGTGATGGATAATTTATATAAAATATTAATTAAAACAAAAAACCCCGATAAAAATATCGGGGTTTTTATTTATATGAACATATTTTATATCATCAACTCAAGTTAGAATTTATAACTAACTCGTACAGAAGTATCTCCATCACCAGATAACTCTGTTGATAAAAATACATTGTCAGAGCAGTTATATCTTACGCCGTATAGTAATTCATCATCTGAATTATATCCTACTAAAAGGGAAGCCCCTTTAGCAAAATCCGGGGTAACAACTGAACGTACCCAATATGCACCATCACCATTACTTGAAGCATCATACTCCAAAGAAGTAGATACTGGTACACCCAGAACACTAGCGTTTCCACTAACATCTACTAATAATGATTCGTCACTATCGGCTGACACACCTACAGCATGATCAAATAATGAATAGGAAACTCTTCCTGCCCAAAATTCATCATTACCATAAAATGCTTGTACGTTAACACCATAAAGGGATGTACCTAAACCAACACCTTCTCCTGTTGCATGTTCACGTGGAACACTTACAAAAGAATTGTTTGAAGGTCTATGAAGTCCCCATGCCAGTCCATATGGTGTAGCTTGAAGTCCAAATGTGGCTGTAACTTTATCAGTCACATTCCATGTATATTTGGCTTCTTCAACACTCACATTTCCGTCTGACAAGTTGGTGCTCAATTCCCATCCATCTCCACTCAAACTAACACCAGTATAAGGTGTTGAGAATGATACATCATCTCCGAATGTTACATCACTACTAAACTCACCGCTTAGAGCGAATACCATTCCGGTCATAACGAATGTAGAAACAAATAAGTTTCTTAATGTACTCTTCATGTCATTTTCTCCTTGTTTTGTTATTATTAACTTTATAACCTATTTAAAACTTTTTGTGTGGGTATTTATAATCCCATAACCTTTATTTAGCGTATATCATATAAATATGATCTAAATCACAAAAAACATTAACTTTTATACTTTTTCCATAATCTGTTACATTCATTTAAATCATCTATTTTTGGTTTAAATAATTCATTATTGTCTATCTCTGATAACAAATATTTAATAAATGTATCGTCACCTACATTATATTTAGTTGACTCACTTGTTTTTATTAGATTATGAAGATCAATTAATTTTGAAATTAACCATTCTTTATTGGGATTTGTGTATTCACCAATAGTACCATCTTCATTATGGACCATATATTTATCATCAACTTTAAGAACAATTTCATCATCTTTTCCATATGAAATTAAAGAATCATTAGAATCTTTTAATATTTCAAATAATGATTTAGCCACCCCAACGTTTTCTATCTTTATCTACTTGAGTTTCATACATTTCAGTATTATCATGATCACCCACCGGCCTACGTTTTATAGTATCTCCACCATCTGGGGATTCATAAATATATGTCTCAGGTGTATTAAATTCTACATTTTCTTCTTTTTTCGTATGTTCCCAATACAACTTTCTAATTTCACCGCCTAATTTATGATTATTGGGATATTTTTCTATTAATTCTATAACTTGTTCTATGTTCATAATATTTCTCCGTTAATCTATATTTTCATGATAAATAATACCATTGTCATAAAATCTAACATGCAGTTCACCTTCATCAGTCAACCACATATAATATTCCATATCATCTTTTGATTCAAATTCTAATACGATGTAATCTACATACATTATTTCTCTAGTATCAAATTGATCCTTTAATCTATATTTTGATATTATTTCATTTATTTCTTTTGTTTTATTATCAATTGATAATGAAGATAATATTGGTCCGACATTTAATATCATTGCACAATAACAATCACAGAAATAATTCCTGGCGAATGCATCTAATACTTCATTTGATTCAAACGAATATTTATTTTTAAATGTAATATCATTCATAATTTAATCATTCCTAGGTTTAACATGTGCACTACCGCGGTGATTTATTGTCACCATATACTTATCTAACCACCCACATTCTTCACACCATACAGGTTTTATATCATGATGTGGATATGAAATCATATGTTTTATACAATAATCTTCAGCTCTACTTATATGGGATTCATCATCTTTATGTAAAGATTTAATGGTACATTCACATTTATTTTTCACTATCTCTCCAACTGAACTTTCCAAACATATCTTCCAATTGTTCTAATGTACTTTTAGTTACATCGTGGTCATCTTCGTTAAAACTTTTGTAAACATCCTCAAGCATCAGTTCATAATCTTCTTTAAGGTAATCGTCTTTATGTTTTAATGAATTAATTTCCAATTTGTAATTACTACCAAATTCATTAGCTAAGTAATATAACATATTAGCAAGACCTTCAACATCACCAGATTCCTCTTCAATAACAATCACACTATTTTCAGATTTATTTTTAACAATA
>JAERSV010000069.1 GCA_016845345.1 Methanobacteriota archaeon | reverse complement strand
TGGGCGAAAAGTGATAATTCGCTTGCTTTTACTCGATGAGAAAGGTCATGGAAGGGCTCTCTCTGAGATGAGTAGTGAGCATCTGAATAGTGCCTTTGGTGGGCTTCAGGTTGGCAAGCGAGATTTACTTCTTTTTTTCAGACAGGATGAGGGTCAAAGAGCCGACGAACAGTTGAGTTCAGCACTAAGAGATGGGGATATTGATGAAGGGCGAAAAATTTGTGGCCAAGTGGGTCAAATTCTTGGTCGTTTTCACATTGATTCATTGGCTACAAAATCACTACCAAATGATGAGCGAAAATGGAATAATCGCCTCAAAAGTTTGGAGGATAGAGTATTGTCAAACACGCTCTGGCGAGCCCCGCATTCATACAACACGTTGGCGACAATTACCCATCGGAATTTTGGCTTGCAAGCGGTTTACATTGATCTTGAAGAGGCTGTAATCACATGTTGCCATGATGGTATTCCCAATGCGATTTTACCCAAATCAAGAGATTATCCAGTGATCCGTGATTTGGCAGCAGCATATCGTTCACTGGCAGTTTTGTGTGACGAACTGGGTGTCAGTAGTGGTGATGAACTAACACTAAGAAAGGCGACTTTTGAAGGTTGGATTTCAACTGCTCCAGAGAGTGCGACATCCTCTCGCGCTTTGGATGGTCACAAGGGTGGTGTGGCGATTTGGGAATATGAGCAAGTCTTGGAAGAGGCTGCAATTTCTCAGGCCTGGGATAGACCTGTGGAACAGCGTACTAAGTGGTGGCTTGGTCATGTTAGTAGAATTCAAGCAGAGATGTATCGCTCTAAAACTCTCTCAGCAGTTTCGTTAATTTGCGCGGTTGGGGCATTGTTTGCTCCTCTTATGGAACAGTGGATGGCATCCTTATCTGATAGATTACTGTTAACGGCGGCTTTGGCTGGAGCTGCTATCGGATTGCGCTGGTTGTATCGCCGCCGCGCCCCACCTCCTTACTGATTCAAGTGCTGAAAAGTGCATCATTTAAGTAGGGTCAATGTTTTCTTGTAACTCATGACAAATTGGATTCCTTTTGAACATAGAATACCTACCAGTGCTGGTGTAATAAATAATCCCGGGATTTTGGTACCCGGGCCAGAATGTCAAGGGGGAGTAAGGCCTCCATTTCATATAATTCATAGTAACAATGTTGTTTGCCATGAATGTGGTGAATTAGTAGATGCATGGGCACCCAATCCAGATATGCTGGATAATCCAGAAATTGCTTCCGGTTTTTTTGAAGATGCGGGAATTAGTGGTGGTGGAATGAATTCCTACCCAGGTGTTCCTGGTGGTGCTTGTTATCCTGTTTGTGCAATCCATGTTGATTTGACATCAGCTTCTTTGGGTGCAATAATTCGTAGGCATCTTCGTTCATGTGGTGGGATAACACGCCATTTCATCATTGTAGGGTTTTCGATTAATTCCTTAATGCAGGCAACACGAAGTAATTTGTTTAATGCTATACGGGAAATGTATGAGTTTACTCATCCGGGTGAATTTACTTTTGAGTTCCGTATTGCTAACGGAACTCAAGTGTATCTTTAATCAGATACGGGTAAAATTTCCGTTGTCATATTCGTATGAACGGGGTACGCCAGTTGCTATTTCCAATGAGAGAACTTCCTCTCTAGACAAGCCTTCAATGTGCATTACGATTGAACGTAGTGAGTTGCCATGTGCAGCGACTAAAATCGTCTTTCCCGCTTCTAAATCAGGGATAATTAACTCTTCAAGGCAGGGGATAGTTCTCTCCGCACAGGTCTCAAGACTCTCTCCACCAGGTGGGGGGATATCGTACGACCTTCTCCAAATGTGAACTTGTTCTGCACCAAACTTGGCTCGGGTTTCATCCTTGTCAAGACCTTGTAAATCACCGTAATGACGTTCATTGAGGCGCCAGTCACAAATGGTGGGTATTTCACCTGATGCTTTGTTGTGGCTCATGGCAATTTTAGCGGTTCTCTGGGCCCGCTTTAAGTCACTAGTGTAGACGATATCAAAAGCGATGTCAGCGAGTTGTTCACCAGCACTCGCCGCTTCTCCCTCTCCTATTTCTGAGAGGTCAACATCAGTCCAACCGGTGAATTTGTTGGCTGCATTCCAGACAGATTGTCCGTGCCGAAGCAAGACCATTTTTGCCAATCTTTCACTCTCCGGTGCGTCGGATTCGTGGTTCAAAGAAAGTAAGTTCAAGTCCTTCAGCTAAACCGATGATGTCAATCAGAATTTTCTCTCGCTCTTGTTTTTCTTCAAGGCCTCCGCTGACATTCCAGTAGAGATTGATTGCAATTTCAATCGAATCTTTGGAAATCGCTGATACAAGTGCATAGGAATCATCTTCTTTCTGAGTTTTTGCATTCTTGCGAATCAAATCTTCAATGCCACGGCAGAATGATTCTACTGCCTTTGAGTCACTAGCGAGGTCAAGGTACAATGTCGGTTGATATCTCCGCCACCTTCGCTTGCCGAAATTCTCAATGTTCTTGTGAACCAAAGATGCATTTGGTAGGGTAACTACTGTATCAGCACTAGTTCGAATGAGGGTTGTACGAATTCCAACCTCAATTACTTCGCCTTCAAGGTTTCCAACTTTAATCCAGTCGCCCATTTTGAATGGGCGATCAAGTAGAAGTGTAACTGCTCCAAACAGGTTACCAATCGTGTCTTTTGCGGCAAATGCAATTGCTAACCCACCGACTCCAAGACCTGCTACAATTGTGGTTAAATTGAAATTGAAAGCACTAGCAATTGCAAGAATACCAAACATTAGAATGACAAATCGCAAAATGCTTTCAACTGCCGAAATGAGAGTTTTCTCAGTACCATCTAAAACCCCGTCGTCATCCCACCAAAGGACAAGTAATTGAATCAATTCAACCATGTACATTAGGCCGAACATTGCACCTACCATGAAGATAGTCTCACCAATCGCAGTTAACCAAAACTCGTAGGTTGATGGGAGGGTAATAACTGACCCTGGTTCAGCCGCTTCGACTGCTAAATATTCAACTGCCTTCCACCAAACAAAACCAGCCGCAGATGCTCCGAATGGGGAGCGGGCACTGAGTTCAAATTCATTGACTGTGTCAACATTCTTAGTCCAGTGAGACAGAATATGTGGGAGAATGTACATTGTTAACTGGCGAGCAATCATACCTAGGATGAAAATCCCAAATAAGGCAGCAAATACTCCTGTTTGCACACCAAATACAAGATTATCCCAGCCCGGCACTAATTGAATAAAGGCATCCATGAAGTCGTCCGGGCGCCCATCATTTGAAAAGTCAACGATGGATTTTTCTCCACATTTGTCAATTGAATTGTGATGTAACCGCCATTTTTTGTCATTACATTGTGGCGGTTGTTTCAAGAGTGAAAGCAGATTGGACACCTTCGGTGTAAACGATGCGGAACGCTAAGGCAATACTCCTCACTCTCCTTCTTTTCAACTCATTAGCCCTCACTGGTAGTATTGGTATGACCACTCAAGATGACCCTCCCGAAGGGTTGGCACCAGAGGATATTTGGAGCCTAGATTACGCTAACCACTTCTATCCTTGGGGTGGCAACGAAAAAATCCAATTCAAAGAATTCCATGATTATTTTACAATGCGCGACCGTATGATGCAATTGGCTGAGCAAAACGATAACATCATGTCATTCCATGAAGGCTTGAATGGTGGAACCAACGCTCGTGGTGAAGAAACTACGGCTGACACATACAAAGGATGGCACTATTCTCATCCATCCCCTTGGATGAAAATCACAGGAGGTGGTGAGGAACTGGAAGGCGTCTATGGTGGTGAATGCAATGACTTCGTAGGTGATTGTGGTAATTATGAAAATATACCAGATATTCAACTTGTTGGCAATCATCACGCTCGTGAGTGGATGTCCTATGAAGTACCAATGATGTTCCTTGAAACAATAGCCTATTACTACGGAACAGCTGGAATCGATAATGATGGTGACGGATTAATCGATGAAGATACATGGGGGGATTCTGATGGAGATGGTCAACTTGATGATGATGGTGATTGCCTTTCACTTGATCCAAGTTTCCAAGATTCAAATGGAGATGGTGAATTATGTGGGCCCGGTGATCTCGGTGTCGACGAAGATTTCCCTGAACAGCAGATTACAGATTTAGTCAATACCCGTGAAATTTATCTCATTCCAATGTTAAATGTAGATGGTAATCGTTACGACCGTGAAGTGTTCTGCCCTGAACCAGCATGGGAATCATGTCCGTCTGGTGGATGGAGAAAGAACCTCCGAAATAATGGGCCAGAACCCCTTCCTGATTTGACTCAAAATATAGACGAGGATTGTGATGGCGTCGATTTGAATCGAAATTATCAGTTTGAGTGGGGTTGGCCTTTGGGTGCAACAATCCCCTTAATCCCTGGAACATGTACGCCAGCGGAAGATGAACGTGCAGGAATTTCAAACAATGATGTTTACACTGGCCCGTTTGATACAAGTGATAACGATGGAGATGGCTTGATTAACGAAGATAACGTTGATGGAGAAGATGATGATAATGATGGTAAGGTGGATGAAGATTGGGCTGGTGGAAACTCAGAACCAGAAACCCGATTCATCCAAGACCTTACTGAGATGAATGATGACGATGGTGATGGTGCTTCTGATTACAAAGCCACTCTTACATGGCATTCCTACTCTGAACTGGTTCTGTATCCATGGGGACATTGTACTGGTTGTGAAACTCCAGATCATGCCGAACTTATCTATCACGGTAATAAGATGGCTGAAATGACAACCTATGAAAATATGCAAAGCAGCGATTTATACCCAACTACAGGTGATTATTGCGACTGGCATTATGGTGTTCACGACTCTTACTGTTACACAATTGAAATTGGTACAGCATTCCATCAGCGTCCCGAAGATATTGATCACATCGCGGTACGTAATCTTGGTATCCCATTCTACATGGTTCAAATTTCAGATAACCCAAGGGAGAGGGCTCAAATTGGTATTCAAGAAATTGATAAAAGTCAATGGCTGATTAGTTCAGAAAATTTGTCCATTCCATCGGATGGATGGGTTCCAATCACTATGTGTATTGCCCCCGATTTCCCTTTCACTAACGACCAAAATCACACTCACGTAATGTGGAGGACAGTCAAGCCAACTCGTCAACAGAGTGATTTCGGCCCCAAGGAGTGGATTGAAGCGGATTGGGAAATGACTGGTTTTGAGGAAACTCAAAACAACTGTACGCTGAAAGATAATAATAATACAGGAACAACCATCGTTGCAAATCTACCGGTGCCAGATGATTTTAGTGGAAAATTGCACTACAAATCTATGCTCGGTACACGTTCGGGAACATTTCCATTTTCCTATCCAGAACCCGCTGGTACATATGAAGAAATCAGCATTGCTTACCGCGCACCATATGGTAACACCTTCATGGCCCTCCTGCTCTTTTTCATAGTAGCCACTGCTGTCTGGGGTGGACTTGGAATAGCATTGAAAATCATGGTGGACAGCGGTAAAGACGAGCCTCAACTCGGAAAAAAAGAGGCGCAGGGTTAGGTGAACCATTTGCAGAAAAGCAGTGATGAATTCGGCAGTCGCATTGGTTTGATTTTTGCCGCTATTGGAGCGGCAATTGGCACTGGAAACATTTGGCGATTCCCAAGAATGGTTGGTGCTAATGGCGGCGGGACTTTCTTGATTCCATGGCTATTTTTCCTGTTCATTTGGTCAATTCCTTTGGTGATTGCTGAATTCGCCATCGGGAAACGCGCTAGAACTGGAACAGTCGGAGCGTTCAGAATTTTTGTTGGCAGAAAGTTCGCATGGATGGGATTGTGGACCGCGTGGATTTCAACAGCAATCGGATTTTACTACGCTGTAGTAGCCGGGTGGTGTGTCAAATACTTCACTCTTGGAGCAACTAATGGATTGGCAAATGTTGACACTGTTGAGGTTTGGAATGCTTTCCTTACCGACCCAGGCCAAGTGATATTGTTCCAATTCATTGTTATTGCAATTACCATCATGGCAATTTGGAAAGGTGCAAAGGCGATTGAATCGGTTAACATCTGGATGATGTGTTCGCTTTTCGTGATGCTCTTCACAACTCTTGCGTTGGCTTTGTGGATGGACTTTTCGGATGGCTCTCTTGATGGTGCAACATTCATGTTTAGCATCCAGTGGGATCTTCTTGCTGAACCTGAGACATGGATTAACGGTCTTTCTCAATCTGCTTGGTCATGCTCTGCTGGAATGGGTATGGCAATTACTTATGCGGTATACATGCGTAAGGATGAGGACACCGTCCTAAATGCTGCAACTATGGGATTGGCTAACAACAGCATTTCAATCATAGCAGGATTGGCTGTACTTTCAGCGATTTTCGCAGCATCACCTGACCCACTTGCGGTAGTAACTGGTGGTAGTAGTGCAATCACTTTCTTGGCATTACCAGAGGTTTTCGCGCAAGCACCCGGCGGAGCTGGTGGAAGATGGGTAATGATGACGGCCTTTTTCCTTGGGCTTTCTTTCGCGGCACTCACCTCAATGATTTCAACAGTCGAACTATGTGTTCGCAACTTCGTTGACCACGGGATTGAGCGTAACAAAGCGGTTGCATTCACAGCAACCGCAATTTTCCTTCTTGGATTGCCTAGTACATTTGTTTGGATAAAAATGGATGCAGAAGGTGTTGCCTTCCCGGCTTTCCTCGAAGTCCAAGACCACATTTGGGGCTATGGTCTAATGTTTAGCGGATTATTCATTGCTTTCAGCATCTGGAAATATGGCTACATAAAGTGGTGTGGCATGGTAGAAGCAGGCGAAATTGAAGGCGGAATTCCGTCATTCATTAAACATGGAATGTCTGGATTCAGAGACGATTTTATCAACACAGGTGACAATGATTTATGGGTGCCAAGAGCTTGGGATTTCATCATGTATTTCGCATTCCCTATTCTCTTCACAGTACTCATCGTGTCATACTTTGGAGACCTAATTTCCTCGTTTGACCCGTGGTATACCGCCTTCAATCCTTCTGACCCACATGGTGCGGGAATCATCCTCTTGTTTTGGGGTGTTGTAGCGGCGCTGTTCATTGGTTTCAATGACTATGTCTTGACTCGCAGACCGGTTTATCTTGGGGAAGGTCACTGGATTACCGGTTTGTTTGACAGAGGTAATTGGGAGATGAGAGATGCCCCACTATTCCGAAATGTTCCAGAAGGTGCAGAAGTATCTATTGACGCTTTACCTGGTGGTGAAGACCCACAAATTGTTGAGGTAGGCGAAGTTCCTGAGGGATGGGACGATGTCTATGGCGAAGTCATGGATGCTGAACTTGCTTGAGTGGGTGGATTCAAGACACATTGCCGTTTGAGTGACATTAGGTGAACCCGTGAGTTGGTTACTTGATTGGCGTGAGGTAGCGGTCTTTGATGCCAATGCCGAAGCACTCGGTGCCAAAGTTTCAACACTGATGGGTGCTGCTGGAAAAGCACTGGCCAGAAAGGCCGCTGCTATGGTTCCTAAGGGTGAAATTTTGATATTATGTGGGCCTGGAAACAATGGTGGTGATGGGTTTGCTGCGGCTCTTCAACTCGCTGAGATGGATGGTCAAGTTAGGGTAATTGCTAGTCATGATTCGCAAAAGGGTGAGGCCGCTACCTCATTTCGAAAATCTTGCGAAGATGCAGGAATAGTTGTGGAAAAATGGTCAAAAAATACCGAGTTTGGCTCACCAAAATTGCTCGTTGACTGCTTGTTAGGTGTTGGCCTTGAGGGCGCCCCACGTGGGGTGATTAGAGAGGTAATTGAATGGGTGAAGCCAAACAATCCACCTTTGATTCTTGCTTGCGATATTCCATCTGGTTTGGGTTCAGATATTTTCTTAGCCGCAGATGAAACCCTGACATTTCATTCTGAAAAACAGGGGATGGAAGAACAAGATGTTGGTGAGATTACCATCGCACCACTTCCATTTCCAGCACGGACTACAGATTGTGGGCCGGGTGATGCCTTGCGCTATCCCGAATTAGACCCAAGTGCTCACAAAGGGCAACGTGGAAAATTACTGATAATTGGAGGCGGCCCATATCATGGGGCGCCTATTCTTGCAGGCAGGGCGGCAGCAAGGTCTGGTTGCGACTTAATCCATATTGCAATGCCAAGATTTGCTGTTAGCCAAGCAACATGGCCTGACCATCTGATTTCAGTACAAATTCCCGATGAGAATATTCTTGGTGAGAGGGGAGCAGAAGATTTAGTCAAAATAATGTCAGAACAAGAATTTGATGCGGTATTGATTGGACCCGGACTTGGGCGCAAGCAAGAAACCATAGACGCGACTACAGAATTATTGGAAAAATTGGCTGAATTAGAAATCCCGACAGTAATCGATGCAGACGCTATTTATGCTTTAGACGAGGGTAAATGGCCAAAAAATTTGCTCGGCGTTGCGACACCCCATGCGCGTGAATTGAGGATGTGGTTGTGGGATACAAAACCGGAGGATGCACTGGCCGAAGAGGGTGTTTCGGGGGAGTGCCGCGTTATTGTTCGGACTGGACCGGTTGACCAATTAACAGGTCTTGAAGGTCGTTATTGCGAGTGTTCAGGAGGTCATCCAAGAATGGCTACAGGCGGGACAGGTGACTTACTCGCAGGAATGGTTGCAGGCTTGCTCGCTCAAGGAATGGAACCATGGCCAGCGGCGCGTTTAGCCTGTGCTGTGATGCGTGAGGCAGGGGTACAAACAGCCCTTGAATTTGGACCGGGACTTCTTGCTACAGATGTACCACCGCATATTGCCAGAGTCTTGACCAAGTGGTCGGCTGATTCAAGAGTATGACTTGATTGGGCGGGCTATGCAGTTGAATGAGATGACAATGTGGGCCATCATAAGTGCCCTAGTTGCCATACCTCTTTGCTATCATTTTTGGCGACGCTGGGACCGACCAACTAGGGAGGCAAAAGCAGAGCAAGAACGCAGATTGCGTGAGCGTGAAACAAGAGAAGCATTTGCGCGCGAAGAAGCAAAAGTGCGTGAGCACGAGCGCCAACAAGCAATGGTTGAACTACAGGAGAGGAAGAAAATTGAAGCGATGGCGCCGAGTAGTGCAGCAATGTCATATGCTCTTTCTAGCCTTGAAGGGTCAAATTCTCCAGATGATGGTATTACCTCTGAGGGCCCTCTTGGCGGTGTTGATGCGGTTCAACGAAGTGAAGAAGAGATCGCCTTACTTGAGAAAATCCCAGATACTGTTGTAGTACCAGATATTGAGTCAGATGAACTTGATTCAAAAATTCATGAGGATGAAGGCCCTGTAATGCTAAAAGTTGCAATTTCTCTACCCGAAGAAGTCAAGCCGAAAGTCAACCATGAGAAAATTAGCGATGACATTGAATGGCCCGAGTGGGAGTGAGTTTTGTGGTTAAAAAAAAACGCCGGATAACTCGTGAAAATGCCAAGAAAATAGTTTCAAAAACCGGTGTGGGTGCCAAAAAGGCTGGTGCTGGTGCTGTAAAAATTGCTGGCGCGCCGGGGCGAAAAGTGAAAGTCAAAATGGGTACATTAAATGATAGAATGGTGGCAGTTAGTTGGACACCTAAGAAGATGATAAATGAATACGTAAAATTCAATATTGTTGGTATATTCAATTCTATCTTTGCATTCATTATTTACGAATTATTTTACTGGATAAATCTCTCTGACGATTATCGCCCTCAAGCAGCATGGGCTGCATGCATACTCATTGGTCAGATAGAATGTCACTACGCCCATTATCGATTCACGTTTGGTTCAGCAGCAAATTATCTGCAGAGCCTCAAATGGGCGGCTACTATTTACTCGACAATTTTAGTGTTATCAACAATTTCATTCCATATTCTAGTTGAGGAATTACTAATTTACCATCGCTATGCTTGGGCAATTAACACAGTTTTGTTTGGTTTTGTTAATTTTGCTTTGCTCCGGTGGCTTGCATTTCCCCCTGAATTTGACAAATCGCTCCTCAATGCTCTTGAGGAAGAATGACTCCTTTATTGCTCACAACAAGGGCGTAATTGAAGAATAATGGGTGTGCGGCTCGCATTATGTTCGAGCGAGCGCGTGGCACGCGCGATTTCGGTCCTGCGGAAATGGGTCGACGCTTAGCGTTCGAAAAATTATGTGAGGAAGTAGCCTCATCCTATGGTTTTCAGCGTGTTGCAACACCTACTTTTGAACGTCTTGACCTGTTTACTGCTAAGTCGGGAGATGGAATCATTGAACAGTTATACGCATTCAAAGACAGAAGTGACAGAGATTTGACTCTTAGACCAGAATTAACAGCACCTGTAATGCGAATGATTGCAGAGAAGCGTGGTCAGATTCCAAAACCAGCCCGCTACTCATATTTCGGCTCATGTTTTCGATATGAGGAATCAAAGCGAGGCAGATACCGCGAATTTTGGCAGTACGGCTGTGAAGTAATCGGCGCGCCTGGTCCACTGACTGAGGCAGAGGTAGTTGCTGTTGCTTGTGCAATTCTGACAGAATCAGGTCTCAAAGATTGGCAATTGAAAATCGGACATGTTGGAATCCTAAATGATATTCTAAACAATCTTGGATTGAGTGGAGACACAAAGTCTGCAGCAATGCGCCTCCTTGACAAAGGCGATTTTGAAGGACTTTCAGCATCAGGAATTGATGGCAAAGCAGTGCAAAATCTGCAGTCACTATCACAACTAAATGGCGGGGCTGAAACGTTGGCTAGCGCCCGAGATATTATCTCCAGTATGGGTGTTGAGTCAGAAGCATTGGACCAGTTAGAGGAAATGTTGAGCGCTTTAAGCGCGCTTGGTGCAAACCCACCATCATTAGTCGTTGACCTAACAGTAGCACGAGGTTTAGATTACTACACTGGCATGGTTTTTGAGGTACTAGTCGAATCTTTAGGTGGGGAAGGTCAAGTGTGCGGAGGCGGTTCTTATCGCCTCTTCCACCTCTTTGATTTGGACGAACTTGACCCATGTTGTGGTTTCGGAATGGGCTTTGACAGAGTTCTCTTAGCGTTAGAAATTCAAGCCCAAAGTGAAGGCTCTGATGAGGTGGTTCCCGGTGAAAATTCAAGCCGGGGTTCTTTGGCTGTTATCCCATTCAAAGTTGAAAATTCTGAGGTACTACCTTTGGTAGGTGAGTTACGCTCAATTGGACAACCAGTCGCACTAGAATTACGCTCACGAAAAACCGGGAGGTCATTGGCCTGGGCTGATGCTTCTGGGGCGAGTTACGCGATGGTAATAGGTCCAAGGGATTTGGAGTCAGGTGATGTCACAATCAAGCGACTTTCAGATGGTGTAGAGGCGAAGTGTGCAATCAATGCGGAAGCCATCAGTCAAACGATTTCATCGATGTGAATCACTCTTCTTCGAGGATTTCTTCAATTGTTTCACCAGCTCCAAACATTGAGGCAATAATTGCTGAAATTATGTCTATCACAGAATCACTCTTCGAAGGATGATTGGCTTTCACTTTCAACAGATTTCACATCAGATATCGCAATACGCGCGAGTTGCAAGATTCCCAAGAGGATAACACTAGGTATGAGGTTGCAAACTAACAATCCTGCCATTCCTGCCCGAGACCAGACTTCCGGCTCGGTTGGGTCGTATTCTTCACCTGCGTAATCACCTTCACCGCCATCCCACTCTCCTCCACCAAGGTCGTAGACACCCAAAGCCACTGAATTGTAAATCGGGGGTCCAATCAAAATCAACATGGCAATTGTCACCAGAATAGCAGTTCTAAACGGTTTGTCTAATTTACCAGTTCTAGCGCTCAAGAAGAACGGCACAACTGCAAATAAACCTAAGATTATCATGAATGAATTCATCGGATTTCCTTGATGATTGAAACCAAGTTGTGGCCCCATGTATGTATCTACCACGAATCCGAGATAGAGCATAGCCAAAGTTAGTATTCCCAACATCCAAAATGTCGTCAAAGCGATTTTCGCTGTCTTTATCTCAAGACGCAGGAATATCCACGGCAATGAAACGATGACAATAGCGGAAATCCACTTGATATATCCAATCGCTACCTCATCACTGGGCGATAAACCAAAAATCATTGCTCAATCATTCCTTCTTCTCAATGCTGCAATTCCGATGGCGCTAGCAGCAACAAAGATTCCGAAGCCTGGCAATCCTTCATCCTCCCCAGCACCACCTTCATCTCCTGTGCCGAGGATATCTTCCGAGGCAGTTTCATTGAGAATTGGGAACGTTACAGTGCCGTTGTAATTAGCCTCATCTTGGCCGGAGAAATACATTCTGAATGATGCGTCACAATTGAAAAATATACACTCTATACCAGATGAAGCATAGATCACCATCCTAACTCGTAGAGCAGGGTTATCAGTCGCATCATCCCAAATTTCTAGAGTCTCATTTACTGGAAATGTGATAGTTATTTCATTTTCACCTTGGCTCATTGCAGTGTACTCATATTTGGCAACTTCTAATCCACCTTTCATCAGTGATATATTCAGGTTTTCACAATCGCTATTGCAATTATTTTGCCCATTTTCCCAATTGCCACTTACATCAATCATTAGATGTACTTCGATATTAGCATCAAGTTCTAGAGCAAAATCTTCCTTTAGTTGAGGGTCCATTCTACAGGTCCACTCAACCTCCATCTTGCCGTTTGATTGGGTGGATTCAGCATATCCCTCATTTGCACTACCATCATCTGTATTGTTGAAGTGTCCCCAACATGGTGTTCCAGAACTTTGGCCCCATAGGTAGAATGTGTTATTCTCGTGACTTGGCTGCTCACCGGTCTCCTGCATAATTCTAGCATCGCTAACATCAGCCATCGTGGCTGGAATAGCCATCAAAAATAGCACTGCCATGAGCAGTCCGCTCGCCATCTTCATCTCGCCCATCAATAAGTAGGTGTAGCCCGTCCCATTTCACCATTACCCTTCTTAGATTTGAGTGAAATCTTTGATTTCCTTTATTTTTTGTGAATATTATAGCATTTAAACAGAATATCGATTCTCATTGGTTTTACTATAAAAATGATTTATTGAACGTTACGAAAATTGATAACGAATAGCAATGAGGACATGTTGGTAAAAATGGTTGAAGTAGGAGATGACGCACCCGATTTTGAACTTCATGATGGAAGTCGTAATATTGTAACAGGTGGAGAGCACAAAGGACAGAATGTTGTCCTTGCTTTTTTCCCCGCTGCCTTCACTGGCGTTTGCAAAACCGAGATGTGTACCTTTCAAGATACTCTCCAATCTTTGAATGATTGCAATGCAACCGTATTGGGAATTAGTGCTGATTCACCATTCTCAAACAATGCTTTCGCTGAAGCGAATGGAATTACATTCCCGATTCTTTCTGATTACACTAGATCAACAATTAATGCATACGGAGTAGTATTGGAAGACTTTGCTGGGATGGATGGATACATTGCCGCACAAAGAGCAGTCTTCATCGTTGATGAGAATGGGAACATTGCTTGGATGTGGATTGCTGACTCTCCCGGGGAAGAACCAGACTACGCTGAGATAGTAGCATTACTTTCGGCTTAACTGAAATGATTGCTGATGTGCTCAGGCATCGTGGTCTCTGAGTTTTGCACCATCATCTTCAGGTGCCATAATGTAATTGTTATACAATAATGAGCAGGACAAAGCGCCAATGAGTGGGCCAGCCCAGTACATCAAAAGATGAGACATATCGGCCATGTCGGTGAATAACCAAGTCCCCATCCATCGTGCTGGATTCATTGCTGCTCCGGTGATTCCCCCACCCATCATGATATCTACAGCAACCATCATTCCAATTCCCCAGCCACCAATTGCTGGTGCGCGTGGGTCAACTGCAGTACCCCAAATTGCAAACATTAGTAGGAAAGTGAGTACGGCTTCTACTGCCACTACACCCATCAGGTCAATACCTGCGTTTGGTGCAGGAGTTCCCATTCCATGACCAGCGGCAACCATAGTGGTGCCATCAAGAAGTTGAGATAAAATCAAACCTGCAAGAGTAGCACCCACAAGTTGTGCTCCGATGTATTTTATTCCAGCATCGTTATCGATTTTTTTGACAACCATCATCGCGATTGTAACCACTGGATTGATGTGGCCGCCTGAAATATTCATTGTAGCAGTCACTACAATTGCTAATACTACACCATGCGCTAAAGCAACAGTAGTAAGGTCACCTCCCATCATAATTGAGCCGGCGCCAATGAATGTCAAGGCAAAAGTGCCTATCAATTCACAAATCAATCTGCTTTCCATACTAACTTCTGTATCACTCATGTTAAACTCCAATCGGTTCGGCGATAACTACCGTATTTCAATTAGTGTCTGAAAATAATGGATTGAAAGCCGAATCCCCACCCCTCAGAAGGCCACCGAGAGCAGAAAATTAAACGGGTTTTCTCAATTCCGTTTGTATCTGGAATATTTGCTTCTTCCACCTCGACCCTTTCGTCCGGCTTTACTTCCCTTTTTTCCCCCACCGTGAGAGTTACGGTCATGTCGTGCTCCACCATCTTTTTTGGCCGCAGGTTTTCCAGCACCACTCCGTCCGCGATTTCTTCCACCGCCACCGCCAGAATTTCGGCCACGATAGTTGCGGTTTTGATTGCCATATTTTCTATTGTAAGGTCGGTTACCCCTGCCTCTCCGGCCGCCCCCTGAGCCACTTTTCTTGCGCGGTGCAGGTACATGCTTTACGTCGTAATCTGGTAACTCTTTGAAATCGGGCGGCCTGAAAGCGATTTTAATTCCCGCTTCTCTTTGAATCCGGCTACACAATTTCTTTTGTGGATGTTGAACTATGTTGATTACAGTTCCAGTTGCTCCTGCTCGTGCAGTTCTTCCGCTACGGTGTTTGTAGGATTTACCGTTTTCAGCAGGGTCGTAGTGGACCACACAGTTGATTCCTTCGACATCAATTCCGCGTGCCGCAACATCTGTAGCAATCAGCGCCAAACATTCTCCGCCAACGAAATCTCTCATCGCTCGGTTACGTTGACGCTGATCCATTCCTCCATGCAGGGTAGCAACTCCTACACCCTCGCGCTCAAGTTCAGAACCGACTCTTTCAACTCCTAAACGGGTTCTACAAAACACGATTGTGCGACCACACTTACGTATTGCTTCTGCTGTGATATTTGATTTCATATCACTCTTCATCAACCAGAAAAAGTGATTCATGCTATCCATGCTCACTTCTTTAGGTCCAACTTCTATGGTTACTGGGTTGTTTTGGTATCTCTCAACCAAATCACCCACTTCATCGTCTAAAGTTGCACTGAAGAGAATAGTTTGTCGGTCTTTTGCACACTGGTCAAGAATTTTGCAAACCGGCTCCATGAAACCCATGTCAGCCATTCGGTCAGCCTCGTCTATCACTACCGTTTGAGTGTGTTCAAGGCTTAGTGCGTCGTGCTCAAGAAGGTCAATCAATCGACCAGGACAAGCGACCACAATATCTACCCCACGCGAAAGGGCTCTACGTTGTACTTTGTAGGGCACTCCCCCATACACTGATATTACTTCGAGTTCGAATGCTTCTGCTAAGGGTTTAATCACCTTGGTGATCTGTTCTGCAAGTTCGCGGGTTGGTGTCAGAATTAGTGAAGTAGGCAACTCAATTTTTGCTACCTCAGTGCGTGAAACCATCGGTAATCCGAATGCAAGTGTCTTTCCAGAACCGGTTGGTGCGCGGCAGCAGATGTCATGTCCAAGCATTGCATCTGGAATCGCTTCTCGTTGAACCTCAAAAGGTTCAGTGATTCCTTGTTGGGCAAGTGCGTGAACTAGGGCAGGGTCAATGCCAAGGTCGTAAAAACTGACGTCCAACTGCCTCATCTCCGAGTTGACCCGCCCGGCCCTCTCTATTTAACCACCCAAGTGAGAAAGTTGCCAAGTGCTCACCGTATCAAATTGGTCCGCGTTGCCGGACTGGATGTTGGCGCTGGACCGTTGCCAACATCTGCCGGCGAAGGGAAGTGCCAACACGCAAAGGTTGCGAATCCTGCAAGACTCGTCTCGCAACCTGACGCGACAAAGCGCTGGACCGATTTCAACTCTTACCAACAGAGGGAAGCGCGCAGTTCAATGTCAACGGGAGAGCGGACCGAATGAAATCAGAATTCAACATCCGAAAACAGATGCAAGTAAAGGTCCGCGCTCCCGGACTTGAACCGGGGACATCCTGATGGCTGCCAAATACAACCGTTTGTATTACTAGTCTACAGTCAGGCACTCTGCCAACTGAGTTAAGCACGGGCAAGCCGCCGAGCGCCCCCTCTCATTTGACTATTTCCGGCCCCAATTCACTTTACACTCGCTCCATTACACACATAGTGTGTAGGCAAACCCAACTTTTCTGTTCTAGAAAATTATTCATCTTCGCTGATTTATTCTGCTTGTGGCCCTCTTGATGGGGTCAAGAATCGCCCTTTACAGGTGAACACAGACCGACAACCGTTTATACCCTTGAAGTAGCGAGTTAGTGTCTGTAGGTAGTGAGAACGGTGAAGTCCATGGATGGGGGGCAAAGCGCGGCAAGTGGTGAGGACTACAGTGGAATCATTGATGAAATACGCAAGGATGTTGACACTGGGCCAACAACAACACTTCTAGATGATGAGTTAGGTGCATACGGCGTGCCAAATCCTCGCCTCCTGATTTGTGGTTGTGGTGGTTCAGGAAACAACACGATGAACAGAATAACTCACTTGGGTGTTGAGGGTGCAGTCACGGTTGCTATTAACACAGATAAACAACATCTTGACCACACTCGTGCAATGCAGAAGTTGTTAGTTGGCAGACACATTACTCGTGGTCTTGGGGCTGGAGGAGACCCAAGTATGGGTCGTAAGTGTGCTGAGGCAGGCCGCGACGTAATTTCAAAAATTGTTCACAACGCCGACCTAGTTTTCATTACGGCAGGACTTGGCGGCGGAACTGGCACCGGAATTGCTCCAGTAGTTGCTGACGAGGCAAAGCGAGCTGGAGCACTTGTTGTAGCGATTGTAACAACTCCATTCCATGTTGAAAGGAGACAGCGTATGCAAAGAGCGCTTGAGGGATTGGAACAATTACGAAAAACCTGCGATGCAGTTTTGGTTTTAGATAACAATCGACTTCTCCACTATGTGCCGAATCTTCCACTAGATGAGGCATTCAGCATCATGGATCAATTAATCGCTGAAATTGTCAAGGGAATTACAGAGACAATCACTTTGCCATCACTTATCAATCTTGATTTCGCAGATGTCAGAACCATCATGGAAGATGGTGGGGTTACTATGATGCTCTACGGCGAGTCAGACCGTGGGGCGGAAGAAGTTGTGCACGAAGCGATGAACCACCCACTTCTCGATATTGATGTGGCTGGCGCGACAGGCGCGCTCATCCATGTAACAGGGGGGCCATACATGACACTAGAACAGGCTAGTCAGGTGGTTGACCTAATGACCAGTAGAATCGCTCCCGATGCTAATGTGATTTGGGGTGCGCGTCAAGACCCAGGTTTTGGTGATACAATCAAAGTGATGTCAATTATCACAGGTGTAGCCAGAGACAGACTCTTGGAAGAACAGATGAGTGCTGATAAATTAGGTGAAGCGTTAGGCTTGGCTCAACAGGGGGAAGCCGGAAGTAGATTTGGCTTCCAACGCTTCGATTAATCGAGGTAAAATTTTCTTGCTAAAGAATGCCTCACCTGCAAGTTTTAGGCTAAATCAATGGCTCATTCAAATAGGGTGGCAAATCACCCCTCTTGCCGCTTAAGGAAGGAGGGAGAAAGAGACATGGAGAATGATACAAGAACAACCGTTCAAATCGCAGATGCTTCAGGGCATGCCGAGATGGAACTAACCAAGGCCGAGACGATGGATGTAATCGCACAGAACCAAGGTGCATGGATATTCGCAGGAAACCAGCTAGTACAGCCGGCAGACCTCGAACAAGCAAATTGGGCTGATGTAGGCACTGTTCAGGTGATGCCACCACTAGTTGGGGGTCAAATCTGAACACAAACAAGACAAGCTAACACGTTGGGTCGGGGGCGAGAGTCCCCGGCCCAGCACTAACAATTACCAATTTTAATCGAGGCGAACCGCTGATAAAGGGGCAGTAGGTCGGCGAGTCGCTAAGGAGGACTTGAGTATGTCAAAAGGGACGTCACACCATCTTCGCGAAACTTGGAAAAGGCCGAAGGATAACCTTCCGTCGGACTACCGTCGTGAACGCATGACACAATGGCGTCAAGAGCCTGTTTTCCAGAGAATTCCTAAGCCAACTCGTATTGATGCTGCTCGCCGTGTAGGATACCGTGCGAAGCAAGGAATCACAGTCGTCCGCACCCGAATACGCCGAGGTGGCCTGCGCAAGTCTAAGATTAATGCAAAGCGTAAGCCGTCAAAGATGGGTATGCGTAAAATCACCATGGCAAAATCAACTCAGCGCTTGGCTGAGGAGCGTGTTGGAAAGAAGTATCCAAACATGGAAGTCTTGAACTCGTATTGGGTTGGTCAAGATGGCAAGCAAAAATTCTTTGAAGTTATTTTAGTGGATCCTAACCACCCTGTAATCAAAGCTGACAAGCAGTTGAGTTGGGTTGGTAACAGCCGACACCGTGGCCGAGCCCACCGTGGTAAGACCAGTGCTGGTAAGCGTGGTCGCGGGTTGTACAACAAAGGTAAGGGTGCAGAAAAATTACGCCCAAGTTTGAAGGCTAACCTAAACCGTGGCAAATAACTGAGTTTGACTTAACTCAGCGGCAACTTTGATTGACCTTGACCATTCGTTGTGTTGCAATGGCGGAGGCATTAGTCACGACTTTGCGTGGACTTCCTGTATTTCTTCCCGATGGAAGAAGACTCGGAATTGTTCATGATACCGTTATCGAAGTAGACCATTGGTCAACTTCTCACCTATTTGTTGTAGATTGTCCAGAGGAATTAGTTGCCGGAGGAGTCCATGTTGCAGTGCCTTGGCATTGGGTTCGGGGAATTGAAGATGTGGTAATTCTTCGCTGGTTTCCACCTACGCCAATTCCTGAAGACCCCGTGAATCATTGATGAGGGGTGAGCCCCTCGGAGAGTCCGGTCATCATGTTTGAACTGCACGTGTTGGGTACGTCGTCGGCCCGTTTTTCACATGACCGAGCCGTTTCGGGGTCGTTTCTGATGACTCCGGGAGGTGCAGTCTTGATCGATTGTGGCGAAGGAATGCAGAAACGCCTTCTTGACCAAAATAAAGCATTGAAGAAAAGTGGTTTACAGATTCGAAGTCGGATGGCTAAAGTCCGTGCAATTTTATTCACTCATGGTCATCTTGACCATTGTTGGGGCTTATTGCCAATGTTGCATACAATGTCATTGGATGGCCGCACTGAACCGCTTACAATCATCGCCCCGACCAGTCAGAAGGCTGTTGCGTGGGCGCTAAAAAATCCGGGTGATACACCACCCGCGGATAGTGGCGTTGATTCAACAGATCTCGCAATACTTTTCCAACAGTGGCAATCTCTTGGCTCGAAAGACGATGATTTTGGTTTCAAGATTGATTGGGTGTTGTTGCCAATTGAACAGCAGTCTCCATTCATTTCTCCAATTCAACCCCTTGATGGCGTTGAATTAACAGTAGTTCCCACTGAACATGGGATTCCATCATGTGGTTGGCAATTCTCAACCAATCATGCGATGGGTAAATTTGACCGGACCAAAGCAGATTCTCTTTCTTTAACCACTGAACAGGTTGCTACGCTTGCTAGTGGCAAAGATATCACGACAGATTCAGAGACCCTCTTGGCTGGGGATTTCCGAGGCGAAGCGAAACCGAGGCGTTCGCTCCTAATTTCAGGAGACACAATTGGAAATGTGCAAGCATTTGGAGAACTCACTATTCCTCCAGATTTACTGTTGCACGAGGCAACTTTCCTAGAGTATAAGTCAGAAAAGGCAAGAATGTACAATCATTCAACAACTCACGACGCGGCGCGGCATGCTCAAGTTTCAGGCAGTCAAGTGTTAGCATTGACTCATTATAGTTCAAGTGTTGACGACATATCTGTTGTTCAAAATGAAGCACAAGAGTTGCATAAAAGGTCAATTGCGTGTAGTGATGGAGATGTTTTTACAATTTCACGTGACGGGGAAATAATGGTCCACAGGCGTTGTGAAGAGTGGAAAAATTACACTCTTTGAGGGTTTGATGTGGTTACACCCGAAGGGTGAACTATTGAAAGGGAGAACATCGGCACAACTTATGATGCGTTGGAGCGTAGTCGTCTCAGTTGCCCTTTTGATGCTTCTTGGCAGCATGGTTCCAGCAACGATTTCAAATGGCCTTGATTTGAATAATATCAATCAGCAAGCAGGGGCTAAAGATCCGCCTTGTCCAGCAACAAATGTCAGTAACCTCCCACCGATGGTAACTCTCGCTGACCAAACATGTTTGCAAGTATCATTAGGTAATCTAGCGCCTGGAAGTTTAGTTTCAATTGATGTAGCGGTAACAGGTAGTTCAGCCGACTTACTGTTCTTCGCGGCAAATTCAGTTGGTACATATCTCAATGGCCAATCCTACAGGACTTCATCTATCTGGGAGGCTGATGCATCGGTTGAGTCACTTTCAGGCGATGCTGAATGGCATTGGGAAGTTCCAACGGAGCGCTCACAAACGGATTGGTTTCTAATCCTTGACAATCTTGCACATTCAGGTGACCAAGGTAATGGTGGGCAGGGTGGTAGTGATTCTAATATCACAATTTCAGTGACTTTCCCAACCATGTCGTATTGGACTCTCATTGATTCACTACAAGTTCTTGCACCGGGTAGTCATGTTGCTCTGCTTGGCCCTTCCGAACTCACTTTGGACATGGGTACTCAGGTCTCAATAACTGCTCTACCTCTCTCTGGTGTGGGTGATTTGTTCATCCTAACCGAATCTCAGAAAGACACCTATTTGTTGGGCGGCGGTGGTGCGTTTTGGGTGCCTGGAACTCAAATGCTTTCAATCTCAACAGCAACTTCACAACCTTGGACAGTCCCCGCTGATTTAGCCGGACAACCTCTGTATTTGTTTTTGGATAATGAAGCAGGTCCAACAGGTGGCGGTGATGGCTTATCACCTTTGAGAATTACAGTCAGCGTCACATTATTGCCGGTATTGGACCCGGTAATTTCAAGCGCCGATGATTTGACTGATGTCGATGTACAAGAACAGGTCAGTTTTGATGTTGAATCGACTCCAAATCTTTCACAACAGGCTGATTTGAGTCAAACTGAATGGGATTTTGATGGCGATGGGTCCACTGATGCTACCGGAGAATCAGTTACAACATTTTTTTCAAGCCCTGGGAATCGTTCAGTGAGGGCAATAATTAACGGGCCTGATGGCAGAAGTAGTAGCAACGCAATTGCAGTATCTGTGAAGGATTCCTCAAATCCAAATTCTTCAATTCTTGGTTCTGATACTTGGCAACGGGATGTTGATGCGAATTTCACATTAACATCTACATCAACTGATAATTGGCAAGTTGTTAGAGAAGAATGGAGGGTCGATGGTGTCCTAATCTCCTCATTTACAAATTCACTTCCTTCATCTTTTACACACGCAATTAATACCACAGGTGAACATATTGTTGAGTTAACTGCGGTTGATGGCGCCAACAATATTGACGCCACAGTTGTCACAATTATTGTGAGAGATGGGACAAAACCAGTAGTTGGTGATATTGTAGCTATTGATACAGTGATGGTTGGAACTTCAATGACTTTCAGTGTAGAAGCAAGCGACCCTGAATCAGACCAGTTGGCATATACTTGGGATTTTGATAAAGAAATTGATTCTAGTGGTGACGGTGTGACTGGAAACGATAATGACGCAACCGGCTCTACAGTTTCTTGGACATTCAACAATGTGAAACCCACTTATGTCACAGTTACAGTCACTAATGATGCAAACCTCTCAAAGACGGTTCAGGTTTTAGTCGATGTCGAGGCAGACCCAAGCGCAGTAAGCGGTTCTTCATCTCCCCTCGATAGTGTAGTTCCATTCATCGTTCTAGTGATTATTGTAGCCCTAGGTGGCGGGGGCTGGTTCGCCTGGAACAAGCGTAAAGAAAAGTTGCACGAAGAAGCAGTTGCACTCGCACAAGCAGCCTCAGAAGAAGAGGCTCAAGAACCCGAACCAGAACGTGATGACCAACTCACTATGTATGCTCCAGCTGGGTCACAATCAGGTGGCTATGGTGGTAGAAGTGATGCAAGCATCGCCGCATTAGCGGGAACTGGTTACTCTCAAGGAGTAGTTTCCGACGATGCTCTAGCCGCATTTGGGGAGGACGACGAACCACAAAAACTCGTTGAAAAAGACCCAATTCTAGATGACCTCGATTTCCTTCGAAGTAAGGATGAAAAACCCAAGACTGAAGTTGCAAAACCACAGCCCGAATCACAATCAACATCAACAAAACCACAGCCCGAATCACAATCAACATCAACAAAGCCTGAGGGTAAAGTTGCCAAGCGCTCCTCCGGAGTCGCTCTTCCAGATTCAGCAGGTGCTGCTAAATCTAAACCGCGTGTTCAAGCAAAGGCAGCACCCACAGCAAAGTCTGTGGCTGAACCAGAACCAGAAGTTGTAGAAAGTACAACTGTGAAAGCCTCTTGTCCTTCTTGCGAACAGATGTTCGCTGTAGACATGCCAAATGATGTTGAACAGGCTCTAGTTGCTTGTCCAAAGTGTGACCAACGCATCCGCCTTGAAAAATAAGTCACAAATCGTCCTCTATGAGGACGAGCGACATTGGCAAATTCCAATAATGCAAGAAATGACTCAATTTTGATTCAATGAACCAAATCGTTCAAGCAACATGAGCGAGTAAATTACAGCATGGAGGAGGCAAGCGTCAGATTGTTAGTTGCTGGACCTCGCACATCAGACTCAAAAATGGGGATTTTGATTACACTCATCATTTTACTTCCACTTGTTGCCCCAATTAGCACTTCATCAGCCGAATTGCAGGTCAGTGCAGAAGATTTTGACATTCTTTCTCAACTTGATTCAGCGCTTGAAACTAGATCTACTATGGTTGGTAATTCAGCGGTAACAATCGCCGCTAACAACGCTCTTGACCAAGTTAGATTGGAGGAGAGATTGAGTGATTCGAATGACCCACTTTCGCGAATTGATGAGAGTTTGTCAAATATGGTGATGGTTAATTCCACTCCTCCTGAAGCAGCGCATCCAACGCCATATGAGATGGTACTCAATCCCGATGAACATCCAGATGAATGGGCCAACAATATTTGGGGCACTCTGTTGACTGCAGATAATTTTGTAATTTGGACCCATTTCAAGACAGACACAGGTCAAGAGTATGACCACTATGAAGAGGTTGATTTTTCAGAAACCGGGCTTTTTGCTGGTGGATTAATTGGACTACTTACAGGTTCAAACCCATTACTTCATGAAATTTCCATTGATGATGATTCCACCAACGATATTGAGGTTGGTTTCACTGTAGATACCTCACAGAGTGATGGATGGGGGACTGAAGGAAATCCGCCAACTACTTTGTGGGTTGAACCGACCATTGAATTCTCAGTAGTTGCTCTTGATACTCAGGCAACTTTGTGGGACCATATTGAATTTCTCGAAGTATCACTGATGAAACAATTTGCATATTCGTTGAATCCACTTGGAGAAGGTGAGAGTTATGTTTGGGTCATTGATAGCAGATTCACTATGATGCCAGAAGATTTTAGTTTAGAAGTAGGACTTGAAAGATTTTGGTTTGACATTAGCGGGGCTACACTTTCATTCCTCTCGGCATTGATTGGAATTGTTACTGGGCCAATAGATGAAACAGGGATTTCAATCGCGTCAGTAGCAGCACCATATGCGATTCATGTAGACAATGTGGGACAAACCGATTGTCCCGATGATTATGATGCCGCAACGATGCATGGGGCTGAATCTAGTGATCATCGTTGTACCGTAGGTGTTGGTTTTGGTTATGTTCACTTTGACGCGCCGGCTAATGCGGGTGACAAAGAAACCAGCGAATTTGCTTACATTGATTTGGGGATTCATCCTGTTGAAACGAATGTGGTTCTACCTTCTGTTATTGATTTAGTTTTGAGGAACGACGATGTTCTCACCACGTCATTTGGGATGACAGGGGAAGGTGGTTTAGACACGGTTGAATACTTCGCTGATGAGAGAGCAGACCTACATTTACACTTCCATGAGAACCGTTCAAACCAAGTTTCGGCACCAGGTGAACCTTATGGTAACATTACAGATTCTCTTGGCTGGTTGAGAGGAATGCCCTCTGGGCAATTACCATCAGATGAGGTTTCACGAATTTTCCGAATGCTTGGTAGTGAATCCTCACCGGAATTACCTGGGCAAATGCCAGAAAGGGTTTCAATGATACTTGCTATCAAGAATTTCAGCAAGGATACAACCCCAAATAATGCAGATTCCACTTTACCAGTTGACCCGACTAACCCACCAAATACACTAGTGGTGTTATTTGCAACTCAGTCTGTTTCTGAAATTGATTATTCTTCATGGTTCCAACGCGAGGGAGCAATTGATGATCACCGGAGATTACGAATCCACGCCACTGATTTACCTACTGGATTAGTATTGCAGGGAAGTTTCCAACTGGGGAGTGGTGAGGCTGCGGATGAGGCTATTGGAAATGCTCAAGCAGACCCTATCTCAGCACTTTTAGATGCGACAATTCTCAATATCGTTGATGTCTTTATTGATATTGGAAATATTGTAAATAGCATTCCCGAAGCAATTGTCAATATTGTTGGTGGCGATGGTGCTGGTACTGGCACAGGTGGTGAAATCTACCTCGATTTCTACACCTCGATCGCAGCAGACCGTCAATTGATGAGTCTTGGGATGGCACACATAGAACTTGGTTCTAGTATGCAACCAATTACCGATGGGCCCCACGTAATTATGGCAGAAGACACTGGATTAGGTATGGTAAACGGTAGGCACGGGATGGTGGAACCATTAGTACCCGTCGCTGTGAGTATCCAACTCAATGGCTTGAAGTCATTGCACATTGTTGACGATGCATTAGCAGACCAGCAACTAGTCTCATTGGAATCTCTAGGTGGTGACCCGCTACGATTTATCTACATGGAACACGAATCAGAATCGTTAGTGTCAGAAAATTTCCAGTCTGTCTACGTCTCAAATCAACCCGCAAGTCTTGATTTGTTAGTTAGTGAAGGGAACCTAACTTGGGAAAGTGATAGAGGAATAGATGAGATTCTCTACGCTGGTCGCTCAGGTGGGCAAAGGCAAGTTGTGCTCATTGAGGAATTCCCTCAAAATTTCACGATGGGCATGGGTTCAACAGTCGATTGGGCGGGTGATACCCCTATTGGTGGTGTCACAATTCAGATGGGTAATGCAACTGATTTGCGTACAATGGATGGAGATCACTTTCAATTCTGGCAGAACATCGACACTAACGAAGCATCACTATCAGCACATATTAGTGGAATTTCAGAAATTTCCTATTCCCAACCTGTTTTGGAAGGAAGTTCTGGTAGGGATGGGATGCCTACGGCAAGTGTTGTTACCGAAGGTGGAAATGATTTGGCAATTATGCTCAGAGATGAAACTGATTGGGAAGACCCAACACTAGGAATTAATGGAGAGATTTTACTAAGTCCTTTACCAGGAAATTTGGAAATTGCAATCCCTCCACCGGATGGTGATAATTCAATCCCGATGCCAACTTTCTCAACAGAAAATGGTCTTGGTGGAGTCGGGTTTTTCCTCGCAGGATTTTCTGATGTTGGCCGTGGTGTTAACGATATTCTCAGTGGCTTTGCAACGAGTCTCACAGGAAATGGTTCAGGTAGCGAAGATTTCTCCGTAGGAATTAACCTTGAAACCGATGCACCATTTGATTTAATTATGGATATTCGTCAAGGAAATATGCCATTAGAACAACCAGAGTGGGTACATGGCATGGCGATGAGAGCCGGGCAGTATGAGAACAGCACTGCATTCCATTTGCTCTCTTGGTTGCCAGACCTTCCACCTCAAACCAATATATTCGTAGATTATACTAACATGAGTGTGCGTGACAAATATCATGTTGAAATTGACCTTTCGGGATGGACTCCAATTCGCGAAGAATTCATCATAGACGTTCAAGGGTTTGAGGGTCAAGACTTCGCTCTCACAATGTTTGGTTTCGAGATTGGGCAACAGACGAGCCTCCAAGTTGAGATGGATTTAGAACGGATTAATGATTTAGCAATTCCAGAAATTCAGTTGACATCTCGTTATGAAATGTCGCACACACTTGACTTTGTTCATGCAATGTTACTCGATAGACAAGGTGCCACAAGGTCTGAGGTTTTACTCAATGATATTCCTCGCTCTGTCGATTTTAATGCGGCACTAGGTCAAAGAGTTCATCTCTCAATGACAGTTCCTGAACAAGAACAAATCAACAAACGAAGTGTAGAGTCCATAATGATGCAACAACAAATTTACTCAGAAGGAAAGTGGTGGCCACTTACGGTATTTATCAACGAGGTGCCGGGGACAATGACTCTTGATGTGAGGCCTTCTTTCAATTTTGATATTACTCAAGACACTACTTTCCAAGGTATGCCGACCCTTGATTACACATCGTCAGGAAAGGGTATGGATTTGTTCATGACAGCGGCTGGTAGAGCAATAAACAGTAGAGGAGATATGTTGATGCTAGCCGAAAACATGGCAAGTCATGTATCGATTGCTCCGACTGAAACCTTTGGCTTGTCGGTCTCATCCTCTGAGGGTGGTATCGGTAGAATCTATGTCAAACAGACGAATGTACCTGCAGCGCCAGGAATTTACATTCAGCAGGTTGAAGCAATTGGTGAAAACTTGCAGAGCGCAACGGTTGAAGCATATTGGATTGCAGACACATATCCTATTGTCAAAGTAAGCGATGTTAGAGGTGGCAGAATTGCCGCAACCGCAAGGGTGACAGCAGACATAGGCGGGCAAACATTTGACGGAAGAGCGGTTCTCATAGATGCTCAAACAACCAGTTTCATTCCATCAGCCTCAACCATGAACGTTAATGGATTAACCAGCGATTTGTCTCTACTAAACGCGGTTCCCGGTTTTGATAGTTCTTCAACACACTGGCTCTTCCCAGAGCCACTTTCATCTGCGGCTGTTACGCTGTTGTTCACAATTTTCTGAGGTGCAAAAAATGTCTAAAAAACAACCAGAAGGCGCCTTCAATTTAGTTGGTGATTCCGATAACCCTATTCTCGAAGAAGCGGAGATTGATGATGGTGGAGAATTAGTTGAGGTTGGCGGAAAAACTTTCTCCAAAGAAGAAGTTGAATTAGCCCACGAGGCTCTTGAAAAAGTGCGGGAGGTTGGGGAGAGAGTAAGCCGAGTAATCACCCCACTTAATGTGGTACTGGCATCAATTTTCATGGCATTTTTAATTTTCACATCATTCGCTGTGGTGTTTTGGGTTGTACCACGTGATGCTGTGTCTGTGGATTCTGTTTACATGCAGAGTGGCCCCGGTCATGTGGTGATGGTTGAATTGCATAATTATGGAACAAAATCAATTACTGATGTGACACTTACAGTTACATTTACTGATGAGGATGGTGAAATCTTGAATTCAACGAGATTTTATCGTTCTGAAATTGCAGCCCATACATCAATTGCTGGTGATGACCTTGAGTTAGTAATTGGCGGAGCCACAGTATGGGCTAATTATCAAATTATTATTGAATTAGAGTATTCATACTATGGTGCTGAGGATATGGAGGAATCATGGAGTCACGAAGTTGGCGACTGGAGTAGCGAGCATTTCACTGATAAAACCGCGCGTCATTGGTTCTAATGCAAGAGCAAACCACTGAACCCTAACTGATATAGAGGCTCGGTTGTCCCCTCTAAAGGAGGGGACACGATGTCAAACCGCTATCCTGCACTGTTGATGCTGATACTGCTTCTGTTGATGCCGATGGCTTCACTTCTGCCTAGTAAGGCAGAATCCGATGATTTAATCGGCAATGAATTGGGTACGATTGAATATATTTTGATTGAACCAGACCCAAATAGCATTCGAGGATTGAATAATTCAATATTGAGTGAGGGAACTGAACAAATACGTACAACCGAAGCCTCAACAAGAATCGGAACTTATGATGCAAATGGTTTGAGATTGAATCAGATAATTCCACCTTCATTGGCAGTATCCAGATTTGATATTGCTATGGTTTTAGTTGATGGAGAGGTTGGTTTATGGACTGCCCAAGAAGAAATCTCTTCTGTCTCAGGAGCAGAAATCAGGGCTTACATCCCACCATCTGGATTTTTCATTCAAGGCGATTCTTCTGCCCTCCAAGCAGTAAAATCTCTGCCCTCAGTAGCCGCACTACACCCGGTTCCTCTGGCAATGTTTGTCTCTGATGAATTGCTGGGAAATCAATTCAGTGAAAGCGAATTTATCCGCATTGAAGGATGGCGCTCAAACATAGACGGATCTCTTGTTGATGGAGTGGATTTTGATGGCTTGAAGTGGAGTGTTAGTGAGGTCGCTGAATCGGAAATGACAGTTGAAGCAAATCTTGATGTTGGCCGCTACGAAGGTTGGGTAAATGCAAATGATTTACCAGTGATTGCTGCCAACCCAGCAATTTCATGGCTAAGAATTCCTCCAGTTTTTGAATTACATAATTCCGAAGCAAAAGGTCACATGAAGGTGTCATCAATTGTGTCTGCATTTGGCACAACTCTCAATGGAAGTGGGCAAATTATTGCCGTTGCGGATTCTGGACTAGACCAAGACCATGGTGATATGAATGGTAGAATTAACGCCGTGGTTTCAGTGGTAAGTGGTGATTCGTCAACCGAAGATACACATTCTGGTCATGGAACTCATGTTTCTTGCACAGTTCTTGGTGATGGGAGTAGGGGAGGGTATTCCGGTGTTGCTCCAGAGGCTAACCTATATTTCCAAGCCATGGAACGAGATAGTGATGGTCAATTCTACTCTCCAAGTATGAACTACCTTCTCAATGCCGCATACAATAGTGGTGCAAATATTCACACGAATTCTTGGGGTTCACAAACGAATTTCGGCAAATATACAACTGATAGCGCCGATGTTGATGATAGGACTAATCATTACGACCAATATTGGTCTTATGATGGGATGGTAGCATTGTTTTCAGCGGGTAATGATGGAAATGGCGCCGGTACGATTACTCCGCCAGCGACGGCAAAAAATCAGATTGCGGTAGGTAATCATCACAATCGAGGTGGCGGCGCCCCTGATACATTAGCGAGCAGTAGTAGTCGTGGTCCAACCGAAGATGGTCGAATCAAACCAGATGTGTCGGCGCCCGGTGCATGGGTGCGTTCATGCCGGTCCCAAGATGCAACTGACACCGCGGGTGCAAGTTGGTCGAGTCAGTGGTATTTGGAATATTCAGGGACATCGATGGCTGCTCCAAATGCAGCAGGAGCATCAGCACTCATCCGAGAATATCTGATGGAAGTAGCGCATCGTCCAGAACCTCAGGGCGCTTTGGTGAAATCATTACTGATTTTGGGCGCAGAAGATATGGGGACTCGCAATATTCCGAACAACGACGAGGGTTGGGGGCGGGTCAACTTACAACGCTCATTAGCAACAATAGGTGATACTGGAGTTTGGGTTGATGACCGCAACTATTTGCGAAGCGGAAACAACCGGGATTACTCATTCAATCTAACCCATGGTTGGCAACAATTGAAAATAGTTCTTTCATGGTCTGATTATCGTGGTAGTACTTGGGCTACTGACCAACTTCAGAATGATTTGGATTTGCTAGTGACCGCGCCGGATGGAACGACCACATACCTCGGGAATGTCTTTGAAAACGGCCGTTCGGTTTCGGGCGGAACAGCAGATGATGTCAACAATGTTGAGGTGGTTTTGATTGATCAAGCGCAAAAGGGAATTTGGACAGTAAGGGTGTCCGATGTTCGGCATGGTGGGCAAAAGTCAGAACAGACTTACGCATTGGCTATTCGTGGTGCCGGCGTTGATGATTTGTCACCTGATGCGGCGTTTGTACCCCAGTCATTTTCACTCTCAGACCCCATCCCACAAGTCAATGAGCAGGTAACTTTCACAGCACAGGTTTCCAATATGGGGAGCCGTGTTATGGATGATTTACAAGTGCGTGCGAGCGCTGGGGGTCAGATGTTAAACACCCAGACCATTAGTCTTGGTCCGGGCGAAGTAAAGGGATTGAATTGGCAGTGGACTCCTGTTTCAAATGGTGATAATGACATCATCATTGAGGTTGACCCCACAGACGCCTTTGATGAGTTGGACGAGGCGAACAACATTTTGTTGGTGACGGTAGGTGTTACAGAGCCAGGCGTTCGCGTCACTACTCAAAACGTGATAGAACGGGTTAGAGATTCGACAAGTAGCACAGCCCAGTGGAATCTCACTATTAGGAATACAGCGTTAATTCCAACAAATGCGACGATTTCTGTTGAGAAGCCAATTCGTCAAAGCGACGGTCAGCAATTCAATGATTGGTTCCAATCATTTTCTCAAACCACTTTCGCTCTCAACGGTTCACAATCAGTGGATGTTGGGCTGACGATGGTTCATCCGTCGCCACCTGAACCGGGGATTTACCAATTCACGGTGACAGGAAGTGATGTTGATAATGGCATAGATTATCCAATTACCCTGACCTTAGATGTTCCTATTTTGCCCGGGTTCAGATTTGATAATCTTAACCAAATTTCTGTTTCCCCAATAGAAAACACATCATTCGATGTGACTATGCACAACGAAGGAAATGGCCCACAAGGTTGGGACTTGACTCTTGATGCCCCATTTGGCTGGCATCTTGGTTTTGACTCACTTGGTTCAATAGCAGGCTCGCCATCAGCATCTTCAGGGTATATCGCTACAGGTAGCACTCAGGTTTCGAGGGTTACTCTAGTCCCTCCTTCGGACCACATGGTTTCATCTGGTACTTTACTAAGCGGTTCTTTGACTGCGGTGTCACAACTTGATGACACTTTGACTTGGGTTTTGAATTTTGATTTCACAGTAGCCGGTTTCAGAAATGCAAGTTTACTCAATGAGTCAAGTTTTGGGAGTTTACGACCTGATAGTCAACTTAATCTTCGATTCACAGTAATGAATGAAGGAAATATTGAACTTACACTAAGCCCAACTGTGGAATTACCTGGTGGTTGGGCGGTTTCAAATCAACTACCAACCATGACTCTACAACCTACAGAAACGAAATCACTTGTCGTAGGATTACAAGGAAATGGAGTGGCCGCGGCAGGCCCTATTCAATTGATAATGATTGATAATTCAGGATACCGGATTGAATGGGAAGGGTATTTGGATGTCCAATCAATACCCCAACCAAGCATCACTTTTGATGAGATTATACTGGCAGATGGCTCAAGGTCTTCAAGCATTTTTGGTTTAGGAGACCATGCTGTAGGAATGCCTGGATTTAGGTTGGTTTGGTTGGTGACAAATAGTGGAGCCCAACCTTGGACTCCGATGACTCAATTGTTACTTCCATCAAGTGCATGGACTGGGATGTGTGATTCAATATCAGAAGTTGCACCAAGTAGTGGTGAACGTGTTGAATGTCTTATTGTGATGCCACCTAGTACAGATGCTGGAAGTGAACCAGCAGTAACGATGCAATTAACAATAGATGATATCCAAATATCAAATACTGTAACACTGAAAGCCGCGACAACAAAGAATGTGCTTTGGGAGAACTACGAAGAGCCCGAAACAATAGTGGAGGGTGTGGAAACAACTTTTTCAATCGATATTGTGAACGATGGTAATGCCCTTTTGTCTCATCGGATTGGTGTAACCGGTCCAGATGGCTGGGATGTTGGCATGGTGAATGGCGACATGGTGGAATTATCTGCAGGCGAGGCTCGAACTTTGACTGTTGAAGTAATGGCAAATGAACCCGGTCTTGGGACCCTCGTAATTTCTCTTCTTTCTGCTGATGATGTTGCAGGTTCTTCTCATAGCATTGAATTTAATGTATCAGATGATCCCAATCGCGAAGTGAGTTCAAGTGGTTCCACGGTACAGATTATCGGGGCTGTAATTCTTCTGCTTCTGCTTTGTGCTGGTGGATTTGTTCTTGTTACAATGCGAAAGCAAGAATCCTCATCAAACATCAATCTAGGCAAGAATATAGGGGATTTACCCATACCTCCACTGAATACAGCAGATGTTGTTTTACCTCCACCACCAAATGGTAGTTCCCAACTTCCTCCACCACCGGTTAATGAGGACTTACCACCTCCACCAGATAGTTCTTCGATGGATGCCTCATCTTCTCCTGCTCAAGACGTTGCCTCAACAGATGCGACAAAGACGAATGGCATTGGAAAATATCCACTGCCGCCACCACCCCAATCACAACCAGTTCACGCGCCTCCTGCTGATGCGTTCGTTCAGGTAGTAGATGAGACCCAAGTTGAACCGCAAGGAGATGAGACCCAAGTTGAACCTCAGGGAGATGAGACCAAAGTTGAATCCCCAGGAGACGAAACTCAAGTTGAACCTCAGGGAGATGAGGGCCAAGTTGATCCGCAAGAAGAGCCAGATAATGCTGAAAAATCTGATGATTCAAATTCAGAAGATGATTCAGTTAATGGCGCTGATATCGCGAATAAGCCGGTCATTGCGACTAAAGATGATTCAGCGCCTGAACAGGACGAAGAATCCGACCCTAATCACAAATGTTGGGTATGTCTGCAGAATCTTCCAACTAATGGTTGGCAAGCGTGTCCAAAATGTGGAGCACGCTATCATTTAGGGGATTCTGATTGTGGAATTTCCAAGCTTTCAAATTGCCGAAATTGTGAAGGAAATATATCTGAATTCGTGAAGGTGTGAACAGAAATGGAACTCGATGCACCTGAAATTCAGAATAGCCGCATATTCATCAAGGAGGGGTGGGCTTCGCCCACCATGCGCACAAGCCGGAGCACCTCTCGGTATGCGGCGATATTGTTCACTTCCCTACTGTTTCTCTCCTTTGTTCCAACGGTTTCAGCGAGTATTGGGGTGTCTGTTTCCTCAAATCCGATGGCCCTTACGGTTAATCCCGGGGAAAATGGCACTTACACAATTACAGTTTCTAACACAGGTGACGAAGACATGGCTGTTTCACTCACCACAACTCAAGCACAGGATTGTACAGGTTATACTTCAACAATTGAGCAGATTCCAGGTCAGATATCAGGTGGTGGTTCTGAAACCACCACTCTTACAGTAGCTCTTTCACAAAATGCTGAAGATAGTTGTGAAACCACGGTTACAGCAACAGGGACAGCGCCGCTAAATGCACCAGAGACTGGAGATGTGATTGTCACGACAACTGCTGGCGAGGGCTCTGGTGGGGCGATTACTGGGGTTGATTTGACAGCATCAAATCCTGACCGAACTTTCAATGGGGCCAACCCGGTAACATGGACAGTAAATGTGGAGAATACTGGCCAAACAAATGAGACAATCCAATTGTCTTTTGATGGCAACTCTACATGTGAATCTTCTCTTTCTCCATCAGTAGATCCATCCGTGGTTACGATTGACAGCGGCGAAAGTGAGGTTGTTACCGTTGAAGTCACAGTGCCAGAAGGAACCGAGGCTGGAAGCCACTGTTTCTATCTAAGAGGAGTTGTCACGACACCAGCGACTCCGGAGCAGTCTTCTGATTTCATCAAATTATTCCTTGAGGTTCCCGAGATGAAGGAGTGTAGCGCTTCACTATCGGTATCGAGTGCTGCAATTAATCCGGATGAAACCAAGAGTTATTCCATCACTTTCCACAATGACGGTAATACTGATTGGACGATAGGATTCTCCGTTAATAGTCAGAAGACTTGGCTGAGTGTAGATGGTGGCTCAACCCAATTATTACCCTATAATGATGGCAATGGACAAACAACATTCCAGTTTGATATTACTCCAGATGATTCACTTCCAGCCGGAAGCGTAGTTGATTTCAATATCATGGGACTAGATGGTTCATCGCAAAAATGCAGTGCATTATTCCAAGTAGAATTAGGCCAATCTCGTGACGGAAATATACAGTTAGAATCCTCGAGAATCGATAATATCGAACCCGGAGCAACTCGTTCAGTAGTGATTACTGCGTACAACCTCGGAAATGGGCAAGAGACATTCTCCATCGGAGTTAGTACTCAAGCCGGATGGGTGGCACAACTTGATTCAAGTTCAATTGCTTTAGAAGGCCGCCATTCATCTTCGAGTTCAAATGGTGCAATTCTGCTTGATATCACCGCACCAGAAGACGCGTTAGCAACTGATGAATTGATTTTTGACGTCACTATATTCGCGGCAGACGGCACACCATATGCTACTGATACTCTTACAGTAACAGTCGCGGCGCACCGATCAATGAGTGCTGAGATGCCTGCCACTGAACAGTTTGGCAAGACTGGTGAAACCTCTCGGTTCCCGGTCACTTTCACAAATACAGGGAATATTCAGGACTCCTACACACTAACTGTGTGTGACCAGCCACCATCCTCAAATCCAAATCTTTGCGATTCACCAAATTGGCCGGGCCGTTTTTCAGATTCATTGGGTTCAGAAATTACCAGTGTTTCACTAGCGGCTGGGGCCTCAGTAACAGTATTAGCAGAAATTACTGTTGTAGGTGAGGATGAATTCGAATCTGAAAATTTCCAAGTTCGTATCAAGAACATCAATGATGGTACGGTCCAAGAGAGATTTGATTTGAGAGTAATTGTCTCAAACCATATTTATCGTATGGGCATGGCTTTACAGGCACCTGGTGAAATCCCCGATATGAAAGAGGTTGAGTTACCTCCAATGGGTGAGGTAGAGGTATGGGTAATAGTCACTAATATTGGCTCATCTTCTTACACGGAAGAGGCGATTATCTCTGTAACTGGAATGGAGGCTGAAACCTCTGTGGATGTCTACTATGACAACGGGACTGCTGTAGATGGCAACATTGAGTTGCAGAAAGATGAATCAATTCTTCTTCGGCTTGTAATCAAGGTTGAGGATGGAGTTCCAAACGGCGTTTCTGGATTGATAAAAGTTTCAGCGGCTTCTAGCCGCAACGCGGCAGAGTTGTCAACAGTCAAAATTTCACTTTCAATAAGGACAAATCATGAGATTGGCTTTGAGGTTGATGGAGACGTGGATTCATCGATAGTTTATGGTGAAATTGCAAGGATTTCAGTCAATATCACTAACAGTGGTAATATTGAGGAAACCATCCGCTTGTTGAGTAGCAATCCTGTGCGCGGATGGGCGATTGAAATCACTGAGGATGAGGTCTTGCTTGAGCCCGGAGAAACTAGGGCTGTAGAGGTGATTGTGAAGCCACCAACCAATTTGATGCAACCCGATACCTTTGAGTTTACCTTGACAGCAGAACCAGCATCTTCGCCGGTCTCAGCACAGCCAATTGACCTCTCAGTTTCAGCCACTCCTCCGACTGGAATTTTTGGCAGTGGTGGAAATTTACAAGTGATTGGCCTGACTTTCCTTGGACTCCTTGTTTTCGGGGCAATTGTGTCGTCAATTCGAGGCCGAAGAATTGAATAATTCGATGGGATAAATGCCCATTTTAGCCCTGAGTGGAAGATGATACTTGTCAGTAATATAGAGAAAAACAGGTCACCAAATTAATTGAACATACTTGACAGAAGCCCCTACGGGGCTCTTTGGACTTTGGTTATGCTTATGGGGTCCATGCAAGTCGAGGCAAACAACGAACAGTGGTTCGAGGGCGTGTGGGCTGGATGGTAGTTGAAAGTGTACCTAATGCCTACCTCGGAGTCGCCATAATGACAGTGGTTGGTTTTGGCTTTCC
>JAERSV010000068.1 GCA_016845345.1 Methanobacteriota archaeon | reverse complement strand
TTAGAAGACCCTGATGTTATTAGTTTTAGGATAGACTCGAATTTTTGGGATTATTTAATTGAGCTGAATGTAATCAAATTCATCATACAAGGAAAGGGCCCCTATTCTGGCGGGATATTGAAAGGATACATCTGTAGTAGTGCCGATATTTCTGAGAATAAAAATTCACCACCCCCTGCCGAGCAGATTATCCCTAAAATAGATCTTACCTGGACATTATCATAATGATTACAAATATTGGTTGTAGTCATTCAAAATAGAAAACCCTCATCTTATTTTCACGGAATCATCAATAGGTATCTTCCACACGACCACCCGGTAATAGCCATGTTAGGAGCACACGACGTCACCCTTGGAACAACAGGTTCAGTCCTTCTGAACTCAGCACTTTTCGCACTCGCACTGTTTGGACTATGGCGAATTGAAAGCCGCCTAGAGTCTGGTCGTACAATGATTGCACTGGCTTTACTCGCAACAGCAGGAATTGCCGGAAGAATTCTCCTTGAACCACTCCCTAACATCTCACCTGTTACAGTATTGGTTTTCCTCGCGGGAGCGCACTTTGGAGCACGTCACGGAATAGCACTGGCAACCATCATCACACTTGGGTCAAACGTTGTATTGGGCCACGGTTTGTGGACTCTTTACCAGGCTGTTGGTTGGTCAATGATTGCAGTAGCAGGCGCATATCTCGCTACTTGGTTAATTGATGCACAGGGCAAACTCAACCTCAATCGATTGATGGTTTCAGGATTTACTCTCGGATTCGCATTTGATTGGTTCGTTTCACTCAGTGTTCTACACACGCAACCGCTTTCCTATCTGCCTGTATATCTGGCACAGGGTTTTGTTTACGATCTTGTTCACGCCTTTGGCAACCTTGCTTTCGCTGCGTGGCTTGGTGTTCCAGTCAGTGAAATGTTGAAGCGTCATTACATAATCAAATTGGAGGCAATAAAAAATGTCCCAGTCGTCGTCTGAATTGACAATGGTTTTCATTGCTCGTAAGGACCTCAAATTGTCTGCCGGCAAATTAGCCGCTCAGGTTGGACACGCTACCGCTGAATGTGTTACTAAGGCTGAGCGGACTGAGCCACGCATGCTTGACCGATATATGCGGGTAGGACAGCGAAAAGTAGTCTGCCAAGCTGCAAATGAAGATGAATTACGCCGACTCTTTGGGGAGGCGAAAAATGCTGGAATAATTGCTTCGTTAATTACTGATGCAGGCCATACAGAGATTCCTGCTGGAACTGTTACAGTGGTTGGACTTGGTCCAAATGAGCGTGACAAAATCGATACCATTACCGGTTCACTTCCTCTACTCTCTTGAGCGTTAGGCTCATGGGTGAGGGCTGTGCAGGACAATACATGGGCGAAAGGGTTCTTGATGCGGAACTCTCTGAGGAAGAGTCAGATGTCCTAGATGCAGTTCTTGATATTGATAATGCTGACGCACGTCGTGAAAGGCGTCAATTGAACAGTGCTTTTGGTGCCACCATAGCATTCGTAATAGTCGCAATGCTGGTGAGCCACATATTTTCTCCTCCTTTAAAAAATCAAATAGATGATAATAATTCAAATTCATATCCACCAATCTGGGAACGATATTTAGAGGACTTTACTACGGATGATACACATTCATACATTTTACAAAACGGTACACTTACTGGTCCAGATGGAGCCAATATGTGGAGTGGTACGCATCATTTTGTTGAGTTTGATCTCCCATTGGATGAAGGTGGGGCTGCACCCAATGGAAAAGTCAGTTTGGCCGTTTGGATTCCAATGGTTCCCAATGGAACGACTGTTCCGGTTATCGCTGAATTTGGGCCTTATTTCGATGAGGCATCAGTGAGCACCCCTGGGATTGAGGAAGCGGGTACTTGGCTGGGTCAAATGATTATTGAACAAATTGTGCCACATGGGTTCGCTTTCGCGCAAGTATCGGTGATGGGTACGGGTCGTTCAAACCACTGTATGGATCTCATGGGCAATGCCGAACAACTCGGTGTTGACGCTGCAGTTACTTGGTTAGGTACGCAAGAATGGAGTAATGGTAAGGTCGGAATGATTGGGAAGTCCTACGACGGTAGTACCCCTTGGCAGGGTGCGATGTTTGGAAATGAACACCTTGCAACAATCGTTCCTATTTCGGGACTGATTGGTGTTATGGAATTGATGTGGCGGAATGGCAGTAGTGAAGCTCGGGCCCCAATCATGCACAATGGAGTCTACGGAAGTTATGGGTTGGATGGAGATTCGGAAGATCTGCAAAATGCATGTCCTGACTACATCATCGGCCCGGGCACTGGGGTTGCAGCATACATGTGGGGTGGCGAGGCCGCAGGAAGTTACTGGGCTGAGCGATATTTCCTCGACCGGGTTCTAGACAATTACAATGGAAGTGTGTATCTTATCCAGGGTATGCATGATTGGAATGTGGACCCGCATATGGCTGTCCCTACAATCAACCTACTCTACGATCATGGCATTGAGGCAAAGGGGTTGTTTGGACAGTGGGACCACGATTATCCCGACCGCCCGGATATCATGTTTGATCGAAGTGGCGTTGGTCGTGGAATTGAGGCCTATCCAGAGATGGTTCGAATGGACTGGATGCAAGATTTACTAGAATGGTTTTCTTACTACCTGAAGGATGAGGGAGCGAAACCGTGGCTGGGGGTTGAAATCCAATCCAACCAAGGAGAGTGGCGTTTGGAAGAGCGGTATCCAATGACTGAGACAACTGAAATTTTGTGGGAATTGGGCAGCACTGAACTTGTTGCAGCAGGTGGTTCAAACACCATTCTCCCTGATGCGAATACGGGTCCCGTTTACGAAACTCCACCGTTGGAAGAGCCCCTGTACTTTGGCGGCCTACCCAGACTCCATGTCAACGTGAATACCATGACGGTGGGTGGGCAAATTTACGCTCTGTTGGAGGACTGTGATGGTTCTATGTGCATTCACATCGGCCATGCTATCATGGATTTGAGATATCACGCAGGGGGTTCGGATGAGCAAGTTTGGGCTGCTCCGTTTGAAGAAATTACAGCGATGATGGAATTCTTCCCAATGGATGTTGAAGTTCGTGCGGGGCACACGATTCGTCTTTCGTTAGTAAGTACTGGAGAAGATTACCTTCCCTCATCAGCCTCATCAATTGTTACTGTGAATGATGCTGGTTCCACACTTCAATTAGATTTATTCGATCCCCAAACTAGACAATATTATCAAGTGCCAGAATGTACTCATCCTATTTGTTTGGAAAATCAGTAGTTTATTGACAACTTATCTTCCGTAAGATTAACCATTAGCACATCATAGCCCACGGTATGGGAGATATTCCGATCATAGATCCTGATATTACTATGGCGAGTACCCTACCTTCTAAATATTATACAGAACCTACTGTTTTTGACCAAATAATTAGTAAATTTGGTAATCATTGGCACTTTGCTGTGCATAAAAATCAACTAGATAGATTGAATGTAATGCCTTTGAATGATTTTGAAGCCCTCACAAAAGAACCATTGGTAATCACAAATGACGGTACTAATCTACGATGTCTTTCGAACGTATGCACCCACCGAGGGATGATTATCACGAACGAACCCTGTTCGTCTAATTTTTTGAAATGTCCATATCATGGGCGCACTTTTGATCTAAATGGCAAATTTACAAATATGCCTGAATTTGGTATGGCCGAAAACTTCCCAACAATGGACGACAACCTTGCAGAGTACCCTCTTGAAATGTGGAATGGATTATTATTTACAACATTGAAAGCAACCTCTTTTCAAGATTGGATTTCTCCATTACAAGATAGGATTGGATGGCTTCCAATTAATGATTTCATGTATGATAAATCACGTTATAGGAGTTATGAGATAGAAGCTAATTGGGCACTTTATGTTGATAATTATCTTGAGGGTTTTCACATACCTTACGTACACAATGATCTTCACGGCGTATTGGATTATGACGACTATAGGACAGAAATTTTCGAAGGCGGGGTACTTCAAATCGGAATCGCACGTGAAGGTGAGGCATGTTTTGATTTACCAGAGTCTTCCCCTGATTATGGTCAAGAAATTGCTGCGTATTATTATTGGATATTTCCGGGGTTAATGTTGAATTTCTATCCTTGGGGACTTTCAGTAAATATTGTATCACCAATTTCAGTCAACCGGACAAAAATAACCTACCAAGGCTATGTTTGGGATGAAGAAAAACTTGGCAAAGGCGCGGGCGGGGATCTTGACAAAGTTGAGATGGAAGACCAGTTCATTGTTGAGGCAACTCAACGTGGCGTTTCATCTAGTGCTTATGAGCGTGGTAGATATTCGCCAACTCGTGAAACAGGGGTGCATCATTTTCATCGTATTTTGACCTCTCAATAATTACATGCATTCATCATTTACGTCAACAGTTGAAATGAGTAATTTATGTTCTCACAAACTTCCGTTTATATTTTGAACCCATCTCCTTTGGCATAGGTATTGAATGGTTGCTGGGTTGAGAAGCAAGTGTTGAATATTGTAAATAAGTGATTATTTTGGGGAATCCATTTGATAAATTAAGCGTATTATCTGTAGATTATCCAAAGAGAACACTCGCAGTGTCAATTATTGGTGTTTTATTCATAGCATCATTTGCCCGTTTCTTGGTTTTCGATGTGGGGGAAGATTCATTTTTCCCTCAAAATGAAACAACTGAGTTACTGTATGAGGTTGAAGATACATACACTGTAGATGTAGATTTAATTCGAGCAATTGTTAGATTTAATGAAGGTGACTTACTAGATGGTGAAACATGGCAATTACTTGCTTCTATTGAATCTGAGTTACTAACATATGAAGGCCTATCAGAACATCACTTAGTATTGTTCGGGGATTCAGCAAATGCTGGCCCAGCAAGTTCAGTTATCTTTTGGCAAAAAGTTCAGGACCCAACATCTGACACATGGTCTTCTGGTGTAGAAGGGGCACTTCAATCCGTTTTGAGCGCAAATAATTCCACATTGAATGATGTAGTTGGTACAGCTCTGACTTCAGTTGCTACAATTCCGTCGCCAACATCACCCAATTCTACCGATATTTCTTCGTGGAATCCAGGCAATCCTACAGAGTGGCAAACAAGAATGGATTTAGGCATGAATAATAGTGAACAAATATCGTATCTGATTGGTCTAGTTTCTTCTTTGTCTGTTAATCGTACCCCAGAGCAATTAGCAGTGATTGGTCCACTGCAAGGTGCTGCAATGGCTTCTTTAATTCCACTCTATGAATTACAGAATATTGATCTACGTGCTAATATGATTACGATGTTTCCCAAAGATGCGCGTTCAGAACCTTGGACTAAAGCATCAATCGCACTTGTCACATTAGCTATTGATACATCAGAACCGATTGTAGAAGGAGAGGCTCTAGATGTTACGATCACAGAGTATACAATTGATATTGAAAAAATAATGATTGAATCTCATGATGACGAAATTACGGTATTCAGTTTTTCACGCTTTTTTGGCGAACAAACTAGTACTATTGGCAAAGAAATAGGGATTTTAACCAGTGCATCATTAGTAGTATTGGGCATAATTTTGTGGTGGAAATTCCGTAGTGTTAGAGATACTTCAATTGTATTGACACTAACTCTATTAGCAATTGCAGCAACATATGGAGTTTCAGGAATAATGAAAATGGAATTCAATGCAGCAATGAATTCGATTCCAATTCTCTTGTTAGCAATTGGTGTAGATTATGGTCTCCATGTGGTGTTACGTTATCGTGAAGAGTTGAAATTAATTGATGGGGAAGACAATGTTTCACGAGATACAATGGCTGATTTCTCTGCTGATTTACGGGCAAAGGCCCTCAAAACGGGAACGATTCTAACTTCTGCAGCATTGGTAGTGGCAATTGTAACCGATATGGTTGGATTTTTGTCATTCCGCCTATCTTCGCAAAAATTCTTAGTTACTTTTGGTACTGTAATTGCTATTGGTTTATTTTTCATTTACCTTTTTTCAGTTACATTATTGCCTGCAATGCTTAGATTATTAAAAGCACAAAAATTACCACTTAACCGCTCGGTAAAAGTGGAAGAAGATTCATTTTCAAAATGGGTTGGTAATATTGTAGAAACCCCGTGGAAAGTAATTGCAGCAGCAGTGTTACTTTCACTTCCTGTTGCAATAGGTGTACAACACCTTGAGGTTGGTTTTGATGCTGATGAACAGTACGACGTAACAATTCCAGTGGTCAAAGATTTCTTTTTATTAGATGATGAATTTGGTGGCCAAAACCGAGCCCCACTATATGTTGTAATGGATGGACCAGCAATTTCAATTGATGGGAAAGAAACTTATGAATCAGCAATTGCAACTATTAGTTCCCATTCTAAAATATACGCTCATGAGGGATTATGGGCTGCTCTTGAAATTGAATCATCTAGGAATCCAGAATTGCAATCATTACTCTCTTCTTTGGGAAGTGAACAATCTTATGTGGAATTAGAATCTTGGTTGCTAAACAATGAAACAGGCCGAGATATTTCATTCCGTTATCTTTCTCCAGATGGTCAACAGAGCGTTATTTCATTCCAGACATCTACTACTGATTGGAAAGCCACGGTCAATTTTGTTGATGAATTGTCTGATTCATTATCAGAGCATGGTGAGTTTAGGTTATCTGGTCGTGGCTTAATTCTCGCTCAAGTATCAGAAGATGTAGCATTTTCATCAGTTGCATCCACTGCGATTGTAGCAACTGTAATTCTCTTTACTTTAATTCTAATTAACGTGTCACGTGAGGAAAATAAGGTGAAAGGCATTGTCAAAGGTTTCACAATGTGGATCCCTCTTGCAGTTGTGGTTTTGTGGGTATACGGCTTAATGGGTTGGACAGGTTACCAACTTAATTCACAGACAGTAACTATTGGTGCACTGACATTGGGTCTAGGAGTTGATTATTCAGTTCACTTTGTTACCCGACTTGATGAAGAAATAGAACACGACCCATCAGCTGGCACATCGGCATGGGTTTCAAAGACAAATGCAACGACAGGCCGCGCTATGATGGGTGCGGCATTAACTACTGCAGGTGGTTTTGCAGTACTCAATCTTTCATCACTACTTCCACTCAGATTATTTGGTCAAGCATTTGTAGTTGCCATTCTTTTGGCATTAATTTCAAGCATCATATTGTTGCCAGCGTTGTTTAGTTTGTTCGGATTAATTCCAAAACCAACACTTGATTCTGAAGAATGAATCAAGCGCACTCGCTATGAACAAAGACCACACCCCGAGTTCAATGCGCGAGTACTCAACTGACCGAATTGACCTGCG
>JAERSV010000067.1 GCA_016845345.1 Methanobacteriota archaeon | reverse complement strand
CATTACAGGATTACTCCAACCAATTGATAAAATGATACAATCATTGAAAAATCAATCAACAACTCTTGAAGAGTTAGTTTCAACATTATTCAAGTCATGGTTCATCGATTTCGATCCTATCAAGGCCAAGGCAGAGGCTAGAAAGCCCTTCGGCATGGATGAGGAGACAGCAGATCTTTTCCCAGACGCATTTGAAGATTCTCCACTTGGACCCATTCCATTGGGTTGGGAAGTTGGAAAAATGAAAGATACAACTAAAGTGATCGGTGGAGGAACTCCGAGTACAAAAAACCCAGATTATTGGGGTGGAGAAATTTGTTGGAGCAGTCCAAAAGATCTTTCAAAAAATGAGGGATTAATTCTACTTGACACTGCAAAAAAAATCACAGAGAAAGGTTTGATTAAATGCAGTTCGGGATTATTGCCTTCAAACACAGTGTTGATGTCATCGAGAGCGCCAATTGGCTATCTTGCATTAACTCGAAGCCCGATGGCAATTAATCAAGGATACATTGCATTCGGGCAAAATAAAAAATTTGGTCCATCATATTTACTAAATTGGTGCAAATTTAATTTGCCGGTCATTGAAGCATATGCTGGCGGCAGCACATTCGCAGAAATAAGTAAATCAAACTTTAAACAAATCCCATGTGTAATTCCCCATACTGAGATTTTAGACAAATTTGAAACAATATGCAAGCCTCTTTTTGACCTATTAGAAATCAATGCTCGCACAATCAAATCATTAGAAGATACGAGGAATGCTTTGTTGCCACGGTTAATGTCTGGGGAATTGAGGTAGCGACTTGGAGGATTGAATATGTCACAACGAATCATCGAAGATACTGTTGAACAAGCCGCACTTGATTGGTATAGAGATCTCGGTTGGGATATTGCTCATGGTCCCGACATTTCACCAGGAGGTTCTACACCTGAGCGGGAATCGTATTCAGAAGTTGTATTAGTTCATCGATTAATTGATTCGTTGATGCGAATCAATCGTAATATTCCTGTTGCTGGCATCGATGAAGCAGTACGCCAAATCATGCACGAACCACATCCTTCCCTTACTCGGAATAATCGTCATTTCCATAAGATGTTAATTGACGGTGTGACAGTAGAATATGCGAATTCTGATGGTGAAACAGAACGAAAGATTGTTTGGATTATTGATTTTGATAACCCCTCAAACAATGATTGGTTGGCAGTGAACCAATTCACAGTTGTTGGTGACCAAGAACGCCGCCCAGACATCGTTTGTTTCATCAATGGACTTCCGATTGCAGTTATTGAGTTGAAGAATCCGACCGACCCTGACGCTACACTTCGTAGTGCTTACAATCAGTTGCAGACTTACAAGAATCAAATTTCAAGTCTATTCACATTCAATGAATTACTGGTGATTGCCGATGGAGTTGAAGCTCGTGTTGGCTCTCTTACTTCAGGTTGGGACAGGTTCATGCCGTGGCGTGTTGTTGAAGATGAGAAGGATTTGCGCCCGCCGCTTGAGCTGGAATTACCAACTCTTGTGAATGGACTGTTCGACAAAACTCGGTTACTTTTTTTCTTACGTGATTTCATCGTTTATCATCAAAATGGCGAGGATTTAGTCAAGATTATTGCTGGTTATCACCAATACCATGCCACGCTTGAGGCGGTTGATGCTACTGTCTATGCTTCGGGAGAACAAGGAGATGGGCGCATTGGGGTCATTTGGCATACTCAGGGCTCTGGAAAGAGCCTAACAATGGTATTTTATGCAAGGGCAATTGCCTTGCACAAATCAATGAAGAATCCTACAATTGTTGTTCTTACAGATCGTCAAGATTTGGACAACCAATTATTCGCTACATTTTCAGACAGTAAAGATTTGTTGAGACAAACACCGAAGCAAGCTACTGAACGCTATGGTTCACCCACTGGACTTCGTGAATTACTTACTCGAGATTCTGGAGGTGTAGTCTTCACAACTGTTCAGAAATTTATGCCTAGCAAGGATGAGAACAGAATGCCTGAATTATGTGCTCGAAAGAATCTTATCATTATCGCCGATGAAGCGCACCGTTCTCAATATGATTTCATTGACGGTTTTGCCCGACATTTGCGGGATGCACTCCCAAACGCCTCATTCATTGGATTTACAGGAACGCCAATTGAGGTTGATGACAGAAATACCCAAGCAGTGTTCGGTGATTATGTCAGTGTCTATGATATGAAGCGAGCACAAGCAGATGGGGCTGTAGTTCCTATTCACTTTGAGAGTCGGATTGCACTGTTGAATCTTGATGATGATGCTATGGCAACTATCGATGAAGATTTTGAAGAGGTTACCGAAGGAGAAGAAACTACCCACAAAGAGAAACTCAAGACAAAATGGGCAACCCTTGAGGCCCTTGTTGGTTCAGATGATAGAATCGCAAACGTAGTTGATGATTTGCTTTCACATTGGGACTCTCGTTTGGAGATTATTGATGGCAAGGCAATGATTGTTTGTATGAGTCGGCGAATATGTGTAGATATGTACAAAGCGATTTGTGCGAGAAATTCAGATTGGCATTCAGATGATGATGACCAAGGTAGAATCAAGGTTGTAATGACTGGTTCAGCATCCGACCCTGAAGAGTGGCAAGGGCATATTC
>JAERSV010000066.1 GCA_016845345.1 Methanobacteriota archaeon | reverse complement strand
CTTGGCGCCCCGACCGGAATTTGAATCCGGGTCGAAGCCTCGACAGGGCTTCATGATAGACCACTACACTATCGGGCTAAGTGAATGGCTCGGCCAAAGCCAACCTGTATTTAATGAGAACCCAACTCGCCGTAATGAGAGAGATGGCCAAGAAGGGAGATTCAACACCGGGCGCGGCTGAAAGCGATGAAGAAAAAAACACACCCAAAGGCCCGCCCTCAGGCCCCCCAAGTGGGCCACCTAAAGGCGCGCCAATGGGAATGCCAATGGGTATGTTTCCAGGGATTACTGCTTCAGGCGCACCACCTCAACGTCCAACAAGCCCTTCTACTCCAGTGCAACAAGATAACGGGCAACAAGAAAACGATGAGGAGCAAGAAGAGGTAATTACTCATGATGATGAGGATGACGAATTTTCTGATGACTCGCCAGCACATTCAGCAGACATTGGTGGTATGATAGGCCAAGCAATGGCAGCAACACCAATGTCAGATGTCGAAGCGCTCCGGGCTGAAAACGAGTCAATGCGAGATGCTTTGACCAATGCTGCAGGTATAATCAATGAAATGGATACTCAACCAATGCCGCCAATAGTAGGAGATGGATTTGTAGTACCCGCTCATGTTGTCAGTGATTTTGTTAGGATTGGACGTCAATTACAACGAGATGGGCTTTGTCATGCAACTGTTGGAAGTGTTTCCACACTTTCTCTAGACGAACCAAATCTTGTACACATCACCAAAGAAGGCTCTCCTTTAGGCCAGTTAGATGAGCGTTACATTATCTCGGGGAGATTAGGGGAGACGGCACCTCATGGTGCAGGGAGTGCTTGGAAAATTCACACAATTTTGTTGGCAGTAACTTCGCTTGAGCACAATGGTAGTGCGGCTTGCGCACACCTTCCAGCCCCTTACACAACTGCAATGTCACTTGAACAGGATTTGTTTGTTCTGCGCCCCTCAGACCTTGCTGGGAAGGAGAGATTTGAGTCTGTTGTGATAGTAGATTCCGATGATGTCTCAGAGGATGATTTCTTACGACAACTTTCTGAAGGGTTGCAGCAATCAAAATGCAAAGCAATCGTTGTACGAGGCGGCGGAGTGTATGCTGTCGGCGCTAATTTTAACGAGGCTTGGGATAATGCAGCAGCGATTGAACACAGCATGAAAATCGCCTTCTTAACTCGACTTGCTGACATAGAATGATAGCGGCAAGTTCATTGAATTCAAGCAAGCGCCGATAAGCCGATAGCCATGACCACACCCCTTGTTATTGATGTCGTTGATAACGGTGGGCAGTGGACTCACAGGGAATGGAGAATGCTTCGTTATCTCGGTGTGGACACTCAAATAATCCCTAATGACACACTTTGTGATGATCTTAGGGAATTGGATGGATTACTCCTTTCGGGTGGAGCCGCACGTGTGGGTTTGACTGGTAAACTTGGAAATTGTGGTGAATTACTTGGACTTGATTTGCCAATTCTTGGTATTTGTGCTGGCCATCAGTTCATGGCACGACATTATGGTGGTGATTGTGGCGAAGCCGAAACACCTGAATTTGGGGCAATGGAAATCACACTCAATGATGGAGGTGGCGCATTATTCCAAGAAACCCCGGAGACCCAAGTTGTATGGGAGAGTCATAACGATGAAGTGACAATAGTTCCAAAAGGATTTTTCATCACGGCTAGTAGTCCATCGTGCAAAGTACAGGCTATGGAAAACAACAATGGAAACCGATTCGGATTGCAGTTTCATCCAGAAGTAAATGATTCTGAATACGGAGCAAAAATAATGGAAAATTTTGTTGAAATATGCCGTCAATCGCGTAATTGACGCTCACGCCCAAAGGGCGAGGTTGAAAAAGGGCGGGCTGGTCGGCCGCTTCGTATGGAACGAGTTTACACCTTTCTAGACGACCGAATGTTCACCTACCGGTGCATCAACATCAACTGTAAAGAGAACCACCGAGTCAAAGGTTGGACACAGTGGATTAACTGTGAAGCATGTGGGGCAGATGCTCTACCAACAGAAGTGCTCTACCGTTGCTTGAAGTGTGGTGCTTTGGAAGCCTTCAGCCAAGAGAAAAACGGAGTCTCCTGCCGAAGTTGTGGATTTCGTATTTTCATCAAACCGCGTCGCTCTGGTACAGACCCAGAGACTGGTGGCGAAGGCGCGTATAAAATGATTAAAGCAGATTGACAAAGGTCATCTATTGTCACACACCCTCACCTTTTGATGGTGAGGCGTGAGATGTTGTCAAGTGGCACCCCATTTGAACAAGTAGCAGGATATTCTAGAGCCATTAAAGTGGGGAATGCAATTCACGTTGCGGGAACAACTGCAACCGACTCAGATGGAAATGTATTGGCTAAAGGCGACCCCGTTGAGCAATGCAGAATCATATTTGGAAGAATTGAGACAGCCTTAGGCCAACTAAATGCATCACTAAAAGATGTAGTGAGAACTAGGATGTATGCGACGAGGGCAACGGATTGTGATGAAATCATGCGAGTTCATGGAGAATTATTCGGTGAAATTAGACCAGCATCAACACTCGTCGTTGTACACGAGTTAGTCAATCCTGAAATGTTGCTTGAGATTGAAGTTGAAGCCATAATTGATTGACGAATTATGTCAAATAGGACTTTACAATCGCTGAGTTCAAAGACTGTGGGCCTAACACTTGGGGTAGTCCTATGCCGAGTTGGTTAGAGAAGCACGCTCCTCGCCGCTTCGATGAATTGGCCGTTTCCAAAGAAGTTCGTCGTGCTCTCACCACAGTGAGCCTTTCTGGAAGCCCTCCTCATATGTTGATTACAGGTCCAGCAGGGGTTGGCAAGACCGCGGCTTGGAGATTAGTAGCACGCCAAGTTTTGGGGCCGGGTTGGAAATCCACGGCTCATGTATTGCAAGCAAGAGATTTAGTCGGGACAACAGGAGCGATGCAAAAATTTGAGGATTTTCTTCGTCCTTCTGGAAGAAAGTCTAGAGACACATTAGCAGGTAGAACTAGTTTGGAAGCGTTTGACCGGACAATGTGGGAATCATGGGAAGTTGATGACTCGCCACCAGCGGGAGTGGAATTAGCACCGCCTGAGAAGGGGGTAACCCCTGTGAGTCGTTTAATCGTGATAGAGGATGCTGACCACCTTGGTCCGAAACGGCAACCATATTTGCGTCGAATGATGGAATCAGAATCTGCGACTTCTCGATTTATTTTTACTGCTAGAGCACCTAGCAGAATTATGGATGCCCTGAGAAGTCGTAGTAAACACGTTCGAATTGCATCAGTTGAACCTGAGCGAATAGAATCAATTCTAAAACAAACATCAGCGAAAGAAATGGTCGAACCGGCGCCAGGGGTTCTTGGTGATATTATTCATGTTAGTGGAGGTAATCTAAGGAAGGCGTTATTCACCCTAGAACTACTCACACGTACGGGCCAAATTGAGGACCGTTCATCAGTTCACAAGTTAGTAGCAGCATCAACTCTCCAAGGTGGGAGATTAATGGTGGAAATGGCTTTACGTGGCCGTATTATTGAGTGGCGCTGGGAGACAGTATATGGTCGTAAAAAGAAGATTTTATCGGGCGCAATGGCAGAACTTGACCGCCTAATGGGTGAGTTATCATTAGACAAGGATGACGTGGTTTCACAATTACACAGAGTGCTTACTTCAGGACGTTTAATGTTGCCACCAGAATTACAAGGAGAACTACTCAACTATCTTGCAGAATGTGACGCGCGTCTTGGACGTAGTTCCTATCCTAGAATTCAGTTTGAAAGATTCCTTCACCAAGTTTCCGAAGCCGGATTACGGCATGGTATGGTTGTGGCTTAATTGCCACAACCGTCATCTAAGGTGGGCTGGTCGAAAGGCTGGGCGCGTGGCCCAGCTGGATAAGGCGGCGGCTTCCTAAGCCGCAGATCGCGGGTTCAAATCCTGCCGCGCTCGTATCAATTTGGTAAAAAAATTCCAATGCGTCTCGTAGAGACGCTTGGCGCGGGTTTTATGATGCGCCGGCTAGTGGGAGGCTTTGATGGAAGCCTGGGATGTAGTCGTTATAGGCGGCACTGTAGCTGGACTACGAGCCGCGATTGCGACTCATGATGCAGGCGCATCTGTAACAATTTTAGAAGAAGGCGCAATAGGTTCGGGTGGTGCAAATACATCTGTTGAAGGCTTTGCAGTATCACTAAATGAAACAAATTATGACGGCCACGCTAAGGATACAATCGCAGTTGGATTGGGCCAATGTGACGAATCAACAGTACGTCACAGAACCGCTTCTGCCTTTGGTCACCTAGCAGAATTAGAACGTTGGGGGCTAACTCTTCGTCGCGGGAAAAATGGATTACCCCTACTTAGTTCGGGGCCCGGACATTCACAATCAAGAGTAGCGACTACTGGCGATACCACTGGCAGAGAATTGTACTCACTCCTTGAAGAGCAGTGCATGAAGCGAGCGATTTCTAGAAGAGGCGATATGCAATCACTTTCCCTCGTAACTGAATCAAATGAAGTTACAGGCCTAATCACCTTAGATGTACAACGTGGCGAAATGGTTGCACTAAAGGCAAAATCTGTGATTCTTGCAACCGATGGATTCGAATCAGCATGGAATGGGGGTAGCGGTGGAACAGGTCTTTGGTTAGCCTCTGATGCGGGGGTTTCACTGAGTAATCTTGAGTTTGTAGGTTGGAATCCTCTCAGCATGCGGATGCACGGATTACAACTGCCATTTGCAATCCTCAATGATGGTGCGGCGGTTCGATCTGCTTCAGGTGGTGACATTGAATTCTCACCCGAAGGAGGAATCTCCGAAGCCTCACAATCTCTAATCGGTTCAGGAGAACAGTGTGTCCTTGACGCCCGTGTTCTAACTCGTGGCACTTCAGTATGGTATGGTGACACATCAGAAAGAGTATCATCACGCCTGGGTGGCCAAATGAGCGAGACAGTAATTCCAATTTCACCTCAGGTTTCAACCACTATTGGTGGTGTTCCTTGTGATAATTCTGGAAAAGTATCTTCCCACACTGGATTATTTGCTGCAGGAGATTGTGCTTGCAGTGGATTCCATGGTGCTGACATGGCAGTTGGTAACAGGTTGTTGGATTCCCTTGATGGTGGATGCAACGCAGGTGCTTCAGCGGCAGAACATGCTGCGGAATCACAATTTTCAAGTTCTGATGCAATTGATACTGCTTTGTCAGTAGCTGCTGCCCGTTTTAGTAAATTATTAGCAGCAACAGATTCTGGAATGACTAGAGGCCAGGTATCAACACAATTGAACTCAATTATGTCGGATTCAATGGGAGTAAGTCGTGAAGGTACCTCCTTGACAGGTGCCGCAGAACGACTTTCACAACTTGCTGAGACTCAAATCACATTATCAGACGAGAGCCCAGTAATGAACACCGAACTAGTTGAGGTGTTTCGCCTTGAAGGCATGGTTAAAGTCTCTCTAATTGCTATTGACTCAGCAATTGCAAGAACAGAATCATGCGGAAGCCACCAACGTAGTGATGAGTAAAATCGCCTTCTTTGAGTAGCCGCAATGTTCACCATCTCTGTCAACCTGCGGTAGTCATGCGACTTTATCCCATCCTCATCATTCTGATGTTTTTTGGTATTTGTTTTTCAGGTTGCGTCTCACCTCCAAAAGAAAAACCATGTGAAGAGGGTCTTTCCACAATAGAATATTTACCAGACCCCGATGGAGTCACAACAGCTAACATTAGGTTAGCAGATTTAGATGGCAATGGAGTGGATGAAATTTTTGCAACCCACCCTCTAGATGGTACATTTACTAGAACTAGTTGTGACGAAACTGAATGTGTTGAACAAGTGTTTGACCAAGGTTTCATTGCTCCTGTGAGAACCCACATTGTTGACCTAAATGATGACGGTTATTCCGATATAATCGTTGCAGATATTGGGATTCTCCCTCCTGCTGATGAATTAGTTGGTAAAGTCGTGATGCTGAAAGGGCTTGCAGATGACGAGTTTGAACCGATCATATTGATAGAAGAAATTGGCCGCACCGTCTGCGCAGAATCCGGTGATTTTGACCAAGACGGTGATTTAGATTTAGTCGTCTGCGAGTTCGGTAATTTTGAGGGTAGTCTATTTTGGTTAGAGCAAAGTGAAAACAATACTTGGGTCAGACATAATATTGATGTGCGAGCAGGCGTAATCCACGCTTTTCCATTTGACCTTGACGGGGATGGAGATTTAGATATTGCAGTCTCTCTTTCCCAAGTATCTGAAGAAGTCAACATATACCGAAATAATGGAAACGGAAATTTCACGAAGCATTCACTGGTTAACGAAGATGAAACGTTTTACGGAATGTCAGGTTTAGAGGTGGTTGACCTTGACCAAGATGGTGACTCAGATATCATTTATTCAAATGGCGATACTCTAGATATGGATTTACCAGAGGAAATAGATCCACATTCCTATCACGGTGTTAATTGGCTAGAAAATGATGGGTCTGGAGCTTTTACTCGTCACCAATTAACCAATGTTTGGGGGGCTTTTACTGGTCATGCAGTTGACCTAGATGATGATGGCGACCTTGATATCGTCGTTGGAACCTTACAGATTCCAGAGTTCTTCCCTGATTGGGACCGAATCGATATAGTGATTTTAGAGAACGACGGAAATGAACAATTTACGAGACATGAATCCACTCAAATTTTGAGGTATGTAATGACTTTTGATTCAGGTGACATCGATGGTGATGGGACGATTGATTTGATAGGAGGCAGCCATCGCATTAGTTGGGAGGGGCCCAGTCACAAAGGTATCGAATATGTGTGGACACCACCAGGAAGTTGTTCATAATGGAGCCCAGTTTGTTCACTAAGATAATTGAAGGGGAAATCCCAGCATCATTCATCGCTAAGCATGAGTCTTGGGTTGCATTCCTTGACATTAATCCACGGGTAGAAGGCCATACACTTGTTGTCCCCGTTGAGCAAAAGCAGAGGATTCGGGATTTGAGTAAGGAGAGCCAACATTCTTTGATGGAGGGTGTATCAATAATTTCTGAAAAGTTGTGCAAGCACTTTGGCTTATCAGATTGCACAATCGTTGTTCATGATGGTCCTGCAGCAGGACAAGAAATTCCACATGTCCACATTCATGTCATCCCTAGAAGTCAAGGGGATGGAGGAAAAAGTGCATTAGCCATGTTCCCCAATACCCCACCACCAGGTTCAATAGAGCCTGATTTTTCTGCTTTGGCAAAACTTGCAGGCGAATTGTCCTCAGTATAGATATCCGACGAGTTGATGGTTTGGTGCCATCTCCGCGGGATTATGGAGGAGGAAGTTGACCACCGCGGCGACGAATTACCTCCTCTTACAAAGCGTTCAAGCAATGTTAATCTTGAACGCATTTTGAAATTACACAAACCCGATTTTTCCGATGCCCACCTAACAACTACGGGTTTTTGGCCAGTGATTCGTACGATGATGCGTTATGGGCACGACCATGTGATGAGTAGAACTTGGTATCATAATCATGGTGAAGACCCAAATAATGGACCAGGAGTTCTTGCAGTTGCATGGCACACTGCTGGCTTGATAGACCCTTTATTGATAGTTCTAAAAATAAACAAGCCTTATGTTTTCGCAGGCCGACAAGACATCTTAACAGGACCAATCATTGGTTGGTGGGGAAGGAGAATGGGTGTCCAACCATTGCTTCGTCAAGCAGAGAGATTGAGAGGATTTGTCGATGATGAAACAGCAACCAGAGTAAATTCCTCAAGTATGTTGACAGTTGCCTCAAAACTTGCCCATGGCCAAGCATCAATTTTGTTGCCAGAAGGCCATTCTCATAGTGAGTGGCACATCCATCGTTTGCGAACAGGACCGGTTCGTTCTGCCCTAAATGCGGCAGCTCTTGCTAGGGAACTTGGCAACGACGTCCCTGTAATTTTACCAGTAGGCCTTACTTTTCGTGACCCACACGCATGGTTTTCAGAAGCATCAGTTGAATTTGGCAAACCGATACAACTCCCCGAACTTCCGGATAAAAATCACGGTGCAAAATTACTCGGTGGTGAATGGGTTGAACCAGACAAAGAAACAACCATCACAGTTCGAAACGAGATGCGCGACAGGTTAGGTTCCTTGACTCCAGATGCACCAGATATTGAAACTTGGAGGGCGTGGTTATTACTTGGTCACATTTCTGCTAAATTAGATGGTAATCGCTTGACTACGTGGCAACAAGAAGTATTGCACGGGAGGGCAATCCGTGACAAAATGCGCGGTTCGTCAAACAAAGTATGGCAAGGCCCAGAAGGATGTGGGGAAGAGGATTTAGCATCCACTTCAAAATTAACAGAAAAGGCACGTACAGCCGCTAAAACACTCCATGACATGAAATTGGACAGCCGTGCATATCACCCAGACTCTGCTAAATTAAACTGGAAAAATATAGTGTTGGCAATGATTCTATTCCCTTTGATTGCTGTTGGGCTACCCTTCACAATTCTTGGCAATGGAATCCAGGCAACTGTTGGATTCATGATTGCGAAGTTCAATAGTGAGGCTGTAGATAAGCGGACAACTTTCCATATGATGACAATGATGCTTGGTACTGTTCTAATTCGTCCGCTAATTCACATTGTTACTGCTTTGTTGTTATTGAAAGCAGGATATTTCTCAGGATATCAAACCCATATTATAGCGCCCATTCTCATCGTTGTCCTTTGGTTAGTCACTGATTTGAGCACTTTTTTGTGTCGGTGCTTTCTCCGTATTTCTTGTGACATCAGAAGAAATATTCGCACCCGTTCCTCATCTCGCTCAGAGGGATGGAATTCTCTTAGTGCAGAATTCGATGAGTTATCAGAGATGCTCGGTGTGCTCAAATAGTGCGCCATCCTCACGACCTTTATGAGTGGTGATTACGAGGCCAATATCCGTGATTGGCTAATCAGTGAGGGTCTTGAAGTCAGAGAGCGACCAGACCAACGCGCTGATTTCCATTTGATGGTACGTTATCCTCCAACACCACACGGTCATGTGTTCAATATAGCATCACCAAAACAGCGAAACTTGGTAGTAGTTTCAACAGTCACTCAAGTAGATGCGGGCCAGCAAGATGCCATGTCTAAGAAAAGTGAGGAAGATGATGCAGGTTGGGAAGGTTGGTTACATGAAAGCCGCCTCCACCTCACAAGAAGCGGAGTTGATTGGGTTCTTCATGTTCGAAATTCTACAGAAAGTCCACCGGGCCCCCTTCAAGCATTCAATCTAAGTAAGCCCATTTGGACAGATGGGTTGAGTCAGAATGAATTGATGCAAACTCTCCGCCATTTGTGGTTGACAAAACTAGCATTAATTCATGAAATAAAATATTCATTTGGTCCCGGGGTTGGAAAACCCGGACCGGTTGATGACTGGCAACAACAGCAAGGTGTGCAACAATTACCTCCTCAACGGGATAACGTGGTATCTACTGATGAAGCCGGTTCTTTTGGTTCTGGATTCGACCCTTCTGAATGGCAATGAAAGATGAAAAATTGATAGTTGAATCTGTTGATTTTCTGGTTGATTTGATGCCAGAAAATAAAAATCGAATTTTGACCGCAAAGCGTCGCGGTTAAGTACCAAATCAATGACATTTGAATGAACGCAGTAGTGATACTGAAGGAGTCGATTAGAATGAATGACACAAATAAAAGTTTGATGATGGTTTTGCTGATGGTGATGAGCAGCCTTTTGGCAGGATATTCCCCAGCAATAGGAGATGCAGAAGCAGCCCAAGTCGTCATCACAGATGCAGTACAAGTGGTCGATGGTGGCCAAGTGAATGATAGAATGGCGGCGGTTGATTCGGATGGGGATGGAAATATCCACATTGTTTGGAGTAGAAACACCCAGCATTTGTTTTACACAATGTTAGATGCAAGAGCGCAGACAGTAATTTCTGCTACTCAGATATCCAACACCGGTGCTCACCGCTCGTGGAATCCAGATATTGCTGTAGATGACAGTGGAATGGTGCATGTTACATGGGCTAATACCGCTGGACAACACTCAATCATGTACACTCTTTTGGACCCATCATTCCATCCACAAGACGGTTCACCCGGTGATGATTCAACACTTTCAATGGTTGATGATTTCATAGTTAGCCAACGGAACCAAGATAGAGGATGGCCAGCCATAGCAATCGACTCGCTTGGCTCAGTCCACATTGTTTGGCAAGATTCATACGAACAACTCGACAAATTTTACCAACAACCACAGATATACTACTCAATGTTAGATATCGACCTCTCTACTCGAGAAGCAATCACAGCAATTGATGATACTCTACTAACACCAATCATCGGCCACAAGGGACACCCTGATATCGCAGTTGACGCCAACGACTTTGTCCAGATTGTATGGGATGATACCCGTGGAGGAAAGGTGGAATTCGCAGCACCAATCGACACATCAGGTTCAATGTACCAAGAATGGGGTGACATGTGCACTGTGTTTTATGGTGGTCAATGGTCAAGTGGTGGTTATTTCCAGGGTATCAAACCAATGCTAATGGATGCAAACATATCTGTTTACGAAACATTGTACCTTCTCAGTGGTAACACTCCAAGTGCTGCTAGTAGCGGCGCCTGCTCAACTGCTTATGCAACAGGTGGCTCAGGTGGAAATGTTCGCCCAACCGCACTAGGACTAAACCCGTCTGACCATTCAGGTGGGATTCGAAAATTGACCGAAGTGGTGTACGGTGGAGCAGCAACTAATCTCCCTTCAGATGGTGGATACTACTCTGAGTTTTGGGGGCCTGGTTCAACATGGGCTTGTTTGTCATGGAAGGATGCTGGTGGAAATGTACCGGGCAACCCACCAACTCAGCGCGACCACAAGTGGAATCCAAATGCAACCAAGATTGTAATGCCGATTTCCGATGAGGGGCCATACGGAGGACACCCAATTGATCAACAAGATTCACAGAGTATTAACGAAGCACACGATGCTTGTGTTCTTGCTGGTGTAACCCCAGTTCCAATGTATTCTGGTAATAACCAAGGTGTGGCTTCAGCAAGTATTGACATGGCAAAATGCCCTAATGGTCAAACATCAACCGGTCCAAGAATTTGCCCTGGTTCAACAGTTCGAAATACAAACGCAGGTGGTCAAGCACACGCGTTCCCATCTGGTGGTTCAAATTCAATGAGCCTTCTTGTAGAGGCTATGATTTATCTCGCAACTAACAATTCTCGAGAAATTTATCTAACTGTACTTGACCCTCATTCACTCATCAATAACCCACCCAACTCTTGGGGATACGGTGACGCTGGTCACTCGGTTTCGGGTAACTCATACTTTGAGAGAATCGGACCTTCAGTTGATTCCAATGGTGTGGGTAGTCTTGTCGTAGTAAACGATACAAGAATTACTATTGATGACGCATTCAGTCTTCATCCATCAATTGCAATCGACTCAAGTGGAAACACTCACATTGCTTGGATGGATGCTCGTGGATATGGATTTGACAAAGATGACAACTACGAAGTTTGGTACACCCGCCTAAGACTACGTGGTTCAAGCGATTGGAATGGTGTTCCAGGTGGATTACCATCATATGGTATCAAACAAATTTACGATTATCCAATATCTGACTTTGAAGGCAAGAACAACATTCCTCCAGCACGACCTTGGGGCCCATCATCTTACATGCCTTCGATTCTTGCAGATGCCCAAGATAACATCCACATCGCATGGTTGGAGAATTCCAACGCAACTGCTGGTGAAGAGATTATGTACACCCGTTTGAATCACACCAACGATGCATACCCTGACGGGATTCCTCTAAATTCGCTGGCAACATTTATTCTTGATGAATGGGAACCAACTCCAGTAACAAAGTGGGCATCTGACAAGTTAGGCCCCAATAGCGGACGCTCACCTGAAATGGGACAGCCACCAGCATTCGCAAATGACCTTGGTAGCGGGGCTCATATGGCTTGGTCTGACACTACAAAGTGTGACGGCTCCTCAAACAACAATATGTACACAATTTGTTATACACACATTTTGACAGGTCAAGTTGATGTGTTCCTTGAAGACGGAGAGGCTGATTGGTTGCACATTATTGAGCCTGGAGAAGAGACCATTTTCAATATGACAATTAACAATACAACACCAGGGCCAGTTGATTTGGTTGCTGACACATATTCTTTGAATCTCAGCATGATGTGTATTGTTCCTCAAGAAATTGCAGAAGCACACGGAATTTCACAGCAATGTAACTCTGGAAACTGGACAATGACGATGTTCTTTGCTAGCAATCATACTGCCATATTCCCAGACACAGAAATTTACCTGAAAGGTGGAGAAGCCGAGAGAATATATCTACGCGTTAGGGCGCCATCAGTGTACCAAGCACACCACGACGAAAATTCGTATGTTACGGTTTCAGCGGTATCTCACAAAGACCCTGCCATACGTTCCGATAGATTGACTCTGACGATGATGGATGTGGTTCACGGAATACAACTCGACACTTCACACGAAAGGTCTGATGTTGAGCAGGGCCAAACGGCAATTTTCTCAATTACGATAACTAACACAGGAAACGTGTTTGATAGTTTTGCTTTCTATGACCCAAACACGATTGAAGGGCAACAAGAGTGGTTACTTCCATTCGGTTGGCAAATCCGTTTCCCTCTACAAGTATCACTTGACCCGGGCCAGTCAGTTACGAAAAATCTTGAGATTAGCGTACCAACGACGCAAGAGCCGGGAACCTTTGCGCTGTTCCTGAAAGGTTGGTCTATGGGAGAACCACGTAAGTCGGTAGCTTCGGGTTCCATGGATGTATTGGAATTGTATGTCAACGTTAGTATCCGTTCAACAGGAAATATTGTCTTTGAAATATATGATACAACAGAATATGTGTTACCCGGTGATTGTGCAAGTTATGATATTGATGTCATCAAGCATTTCCAGCCGGGCTACATTATTTTCTCAACACCAGGTGCACCGGCTGAAAGGCCATCTGAAATCCCAGAGCATGTTTGGAGAGAAGATCACTGGACACTTTCGTTAGACTTCGCGAACGCACCGGGAGGTAATTCACTGGGATTGAACGAGCCTAGACACTGGGGAACTATTGACTACCCATACACTGTAACAGCAGTTGTATGTGCTCCTGATAACGCGAATGCAGGACTTGGTCCTGCCTTGACAGTCAAGGCGCATTTGTCGGGTGCAAGCCGAGTTTCAGACTCAGTAATCTTGTCAACGAATGTAATTCATGTTTATGATTTAGAATCTTCAGTGGTTGATTTAGCACCACCTTATGAGTATACAGTTGACCCTTCAGATGAACTTGAGGTGCCTATCATTACTACGAACAATGGGAATGGTGCTGACCGTTATGATGTGCGTGTTGCACGCGTTACTGACCTAACATCTGGAGTTGAGGTTCTGTGGGATGTAGATGTGCCAAGAGGTATTCTTTCAGAGTTACAACGTGGTGATTCTGAGAACATCACAGTAACAGTAAATGTGCCGTTAATGGTGACAGCAGGAAATTATGAAGTTGTTCTAGATGTATTCAGTGAGGAATCATATCCAGATGAAGCAGGTAGGCCAACACGATTGCGAGATTCAATTACTTTGGCAATTACAGTTAATGAGTTCCATGATATGCAGTTATTGTTAGATCCATTCGTTGAGTCAGATATCAAGACAACAGCACCCGGAAGAACCGTGAGATTCAATCTCAATGTTACTAACAACGGAAATGTCCCTGATAGAGCAACTTTGCACAACCATACAATCGACCTATCTTCAGGTACATGGGGTGAACGGCCGGGTATGGGTCACCTGGACCGATGGCAGGTTTCATGGGCTATTATGGATGGTCAGTTTGAAATCCCTTGTCGCGAACTTGGTGTAGGTGAAGAAGCTCCAGTCAACGAGTGTGTCCGTCATGCAGACGGAACTTGGATTCTACCAGAGATGGCATCTTACTCGACAATCCCAATAGTTGCTCTTGTTAACATTAGCACAGAGGCTGCATTAGGTAATCAGCAACTTGGACTGAAAGTCCGTTCTTTCTTTGGTAACATGATGCAAGACGGTGATACCGATGATAGTGAATCATGGGAAGGTGAATTATTGGATACAAACGAATTAATTGTGACTATCCGTTTGCGAGCACCAAACCTACTCTTTGAGGATGTTACAGCAGATGTAAAGTCTGGTGACGTTGGAGATATGTTACCCATTAGAGTTCAAATAATCAATGATGGAAATGTTCACGCTACTGATATCCATGTTATTGTCTGTCAAGATCAATCAAAGGATGATGTACGCAAGAACGGTTGCGACGAGGAGAATGTCGCTTACAGACAAGTCATCGGTGCGCTAATGCCTCCAGATGCTGCAGAACGAACAGATCCTGCGGAGATTGTTCTTCTTTACCCAATCAAGGCTGGTAGTCACGATATCGTATTAGTGATTGACCCAGATAACATGATTGTTGAATCAAGTGAGCGAGACAACATCTTCGAGTTAGAAGGTGGGTTGAAGTCTAGCAACGGTTGGATTGACCAAGCAACAGAAACGCTTGGTGCTTGGGGTGTACCAGGAATTATCATTCTGCTAACATTGTCATTGCTTGCAGTGGCTGGATTAGTAATGCACGGGCGCCGTAAAGAAGCTCTTGCAAAGGTCGCAGAACAGAGTAGCCTGTTATCCACAGACGAAATGTTTTGATTAAACAATACAACAGCCTCTTTCCCACTTCTTGTAAGTGGGAAAGAGCGCGAACACCGACGGCGTAATTGCTTGAGTTTCACCGTTTCCCTTTCAAACACGAAGCGTGTGTGGTAATCCATGAGTGAGGACATAGGCCAGAGGAATTCCCCTTGGCCCCAGCGTCTTTTAATTGCTGGAATCATCACATTTATCCTTGGAGTTGCGGGTTTATGGAATTCATTACCATCAATTAATGATGAACTTGTCCCTGAAAATTTCAACGACGCGGTAATTGAACCAGGAGCCACAGTTGAAGTAAATCTAACAGGATTACGGGTATATTCATTATTTCAAAATACTACCGAAACCAAGGAGATAGATGGTTCAGTCACAGTTCTCCAAAATGGGGAGGAAATTGAAATTCGAGAACCTTCAATGTTTTCTGGTGTTGGAGAAACGGAATATGATGGCGGTGAAATCACATATTCACCAATGGGTTGGGTACAATCATCAGAAACTACAACTATGGAATTTATCTCACAATCTAATCAAACAATATATTTGGTCGACCAAAATAAGGTTAGTGAAGTAGCATTTACCCAACCAGCAATTCTATCCTCTTGTTTTTCATTATTAATTTCAGTTTGTTTACTTCCGCTCTCAGTAATCTTATTCATCATGAGGAAGAAAGATTCAGGTAAATCATCGAATGTAACTCTCCAAACATCAGATGGCAGACAATTAAATTTGCAAATGGAGGGACTAACTAATAGCGGCGCAGTTCTGACAACCGAACAGATTTACGCACTTGCTAGATTACAAGAGAAGGCAGGACCAGATGGCAAAATCACAGTAGATATTCAACTGCCGGGCGGTTTGGCTTCTGAATCTGTACCCCCGCCATTCTCAGACCGCCCAGATAGCACTTCGCTAAATGCGGAACAGACCTTCCCAAAAAGTGTCAAAGAACCTCAACAATCAAAGCAGTCAATCAGTGAAGTAGACACTGAATCTACAACGAAATCATCAGGAGATGACGAAAAAAAGTCACCGAATTGGAAGGATTGGGACGAGGGTTAATTTCACCAAATTGGAAGGATTGGGACGAGGGTTGATTCTCAATCATCAAGATTCTTTCCAACAGATCTAGCTGCTTCCACTGCTCCATCAGGTAAGAAGAACAGGTCAGGCACAGGCCCAGGGAATGTGCCATCCCAAAATCTCTGAGAGCGAGCCCAAATTTCCTGTGAACTACACCACTTTAACCACTCATCTACCCAATCACAAGTAGCAATGACTTTTTCATCCCCATTTGCATTATCTCTTAGGATACGATTCATCATACCAATAATTACAACATTAGCAGGAATGAGCGCATAAGTTCCGAATGGATTGCGTTCGGTGTCAACTGTTCGTTGTTCCTTCCACAAAGCCAAAAATTGATCGTAGATGTATCCAATTGAAAGAACGGAAATAAGAACGCCCAATGCGATTGAACCGAGTCCCCAATAAGTCATTGCAAGGCCAAATGTTTCCTCATTTGCATCAAACCTCCAACTAACATATGGCCAAATAAGTAGTGTGAGTGTGGTACACCAAAACACCATAGAAATGAGTGTCTGGGATTGTTGTAATCGCCAATACTGGCGCATGAACCACTTCTTCATCATCACTATCGCCTCCCACCTATCACCTTTGATGCTTGTGTGCTTCAGTCAAGCAACCACCCGTTTTCCTGACTATCAATCCCTCGCGGGTCTCAAGTGTGTGAACCTCTCCTCACATCTTGTGGAAGCCATGCCTAGGGTACGAGCAGTGCTTGTTGGATTAGGTCACAGAACTGCTTGCTATGCCTCCTATGCACTTCAGCACCCAGAAGAAATGGAAGTTGTTGGTTTAGCCGACCCTGACAGTGATCGATTGGCAATTTTTGCGGAAAAATATGGTATTCCCAATGACAAATGTTTCTCTTCAAGCCAAGAA